>DOPG01000022.1:0-18926 GCA_003513555.1 Rhodopirellula sp.
AGGCTCAGCACGGCTTGCAGGCTCACGTTGAACAATGCGGACCACGTCCACCGGTGTGGATTGTTCAGCGTCTTCCAACGGAATTCGAAACCGCGACTGACAGTGAGGACAAACCCCGCGCCGCCCAGCTAAATCGCGTTTGATGTTCAGTTGTTTTTGGCAAACATGACACGCAAAACGAACGCCCATCGAGTGCCTGCTAGTGACAAGGTGAAAAGAGCTTGGCCAACCTATTATCTGGAGTCCTTTCCAAGGACCCTCATCATAGCCGATGAACTTCCCACAAAAAACTTATTCCACGACCGTCTGCGGCCTTAGACCGCCGTATTTTTTTCAAGTGGTCGCTAAAACCCTACAACTTGAACCGTTCACCAATCTTAGCTAACCGGAACCTGATCGCGTTCGACAGTTTGCAAGAACTTCATTCACTGCCTGCCAAGAACTCCACTGTCTGCCAAAAACTCCACTGCCGAGCCCCGCTAACACTGTGCACCCAGAGGTTCTCTTTCCCAGAGATTCCTCACTGATCGCCATTGAATTCTTCGGGGGACCACCAATCATCCAGAGCCTTTGACAGCGAGGTGATCACGTTGTCAAGTGTTGGATCACCGATCAAATTTCTTGTTTCATTTGGGTCGCGCACCAAATCAAACAACGTCGAACTTTCGACGTATTTGTTCCAAGGCGATTGCGTTCCGTGGGATGCGGGGACGATCAACTTGTATCGCCCCTGTCGAACCCAACGGTAGGCGATGTCTCGTTCCGGAGCACCGATCGTCGATGCGTCTCCTGGATAGATTTCGCCAAAGACAGCGCGTTCATGAGACAGCGTCTGCTGCCCGATGGCGGACGGCCATAAGCTGATTCCTGGCAAGCCTACCGGCCTGTCCGTGACGCCTGCTGCGTCCAGCAGCGTGGGCATCAAGTCGATCGTATTGACCAGTCCGGTATGTTTGCCTGCCTTCGTCCGTCCCACCCAGCGGAGAACAATAGGGGTCCGCACTCCTGATTCAAATGGCGACCGCTTACTCATTCGAGTGTGATCCCACTCGTTTGTTCCCTTTCGAAATTGCGTTGGATCCGGTGCCCAGCCATTGTCTGAAACAAATACGAACAAAGTGTTGTCGGCGATTCCGCGTCGCTCGATCATCTGCATCAAACATCCCACCGTGTCATCAAACTGCATGATCGCGGCGAAATACGGAATTTCGTGTGGTTTCACGTTTGGATTGGCAGCGACCACCCGTTTGTATCTTTCCGGAGAATCATGCGGCGTGTGCGGCAAGAATGGTGCGTACCAAAGAAAGAACGGATTCCGTTGTACATCATCAAGAAACTTGGCAATGGGTTCCATCGTCTCACGCCCAATGGCGAGCCCATGATCCCCGTTGCCATGGGCTACCCAGTCGCCACTAGCGAGTCGTTTATCACCATAACGACCACCAGATGGCTGTGCGATCGTCATGCCTTCGGTAAATCCAGCGTTCTTCCAATGCCCTTCCCAATACTTCCCCGTTTGGAAACAGCGATACCCTTGGGCCGCTAGTATCCGCGGAAGCGTAGCCCGATTACGAATCAAGCGGGTCGCCCGTTGCCGCAATTGGTCAAATTCAGTCCTGCCAATTTCAGGTGACCTTGTCAAACGCGCGAAACCAGGCGGTGGATGATTGAAGTGGACTCCATGCTGATGCGGATAAAGCCCTGTCAGCAATGTGACCAACGAGGGTCGACAGACACTCGATGGAACATACGCGTGAGGATAGACCGCAGCTTCGCGAGCCCACGCATCCAAATTCGGAGTGTGAACCCTCGGATTACCCATGAAACCAAAATCTGAGTACTGCTGGTCATCGGCAATCAACATGACGATGTTGGGCGGTCGCGGAATCCTCTCGACAAAGTCGTCAGCTAACGCCACACACGTGAAACAACCCCACAGAAGCAACATTTTGAAAAGCGGGATTTCAGAACACATCGGCGCGCCCGCCACACCGGTGTCAAGTGGCTTCCTGTCGGCAAGTTGAGTCGGTTGCTCGGACATGGACAAAGTCCCCTCACGTTACTTTGCCATTTTCAACACGGTATCAAATTCCTTCTTCTTGACCGGTTGTACACTCAAGCGACTACCCTTCTGAAGCAGCGTCATTTCTTTAAGACTCGCTTTTTCACGCAAGGAAGCGAGCGTGACCGGCGTATCAAACTTCTGGTCCAACTTGACATCCACCATGTACCAACGTGGATTATCTGGATCACTTTTTGCATCGTAATACTTACTACGCTTATCGAACGCATGGCTGTCAGGATACCCCGGTCGAGACACAACTGCTGTCCCTACGACCGCAGGTTCCTTGCAAGCGGAATGGTAAAACAGGACACGATCACCTTCCTGAATGTCGTCGCGTAACAAATTCCGAGCCTGGTAATTCCGCACACCTTCCCAGCAAGTGGTCTGGTTCGATTCCTTCTCCAAATCCTCAATCGAATACGTCGTGGGCTCTGTCTTCATCAACCAATACTTCATAGTCATCTGGATTTGCCATCAAAAGGTGAGTTGGGAAACTTTGAGGTTTAGCTAAATTATCAGCTCTTTAGAAATTCTTTGTAGATGGGGTGAATCTTTTGCCGATCATTTCTTTGTACGCTGGGATAGGCGTACCTTGCCGTTGCGTGCAATCATGAGGCCCGCGACCGTTATCTGGGCCATGGAACGGGCCAATCGCTACCGTTCCCTCTTTCTGGAGGCCCAAATCATGAATGCTGATGCAATTCACGCCGCCCTTGGTCTTACTTTCACAGCTATTTGGCTACTCGTCGGGCAGATCCTGGTTGGGAATCGTCAGGACGGCTGATCAGTAACAGCACGCTGGTCGGCAACGGCGGGCTGCTCGAGCAGTTTTGAAAACGTGTTCTGTAAATGCTGCAAACTGAACACGCAGAAAGGATGCTCTCGACTCGACAAAATAGCCTCCGACGAGGCTTGCCGACGAGCATTCACCAGCTCTGTTGCGATCCGACTGCGTTGATCTTCCAAACAATCCGATAGCTCCTGAGTGATTTCGGTGATCTCTCGATGCCATTGCCCACGGGCACCAGGCGGAGGTTGATTATCAAGCAGATGCTGTTTTCTGGCAATCAAGCTGGGATCCAAATCGGCGACCTTGGCAAAACGCTCGGGTTGGTACTGGGTATCACGCAATTCGCGTTTCAACTGACGAACCCGTGTGGAATGATCCAAAGCATGGTCCATTGGCAATTTGACCGTCGCCGACATCACCATGAAATCGGGGGGATCCACCATGAAAAAAGTGTGGATAATATGATCACTCAACTGGTCATATTTGGCACCACCGATGCCATGCATGAATAGATCACTCAAGATCAAGCGGGCGTACATCGTCGTTAACAACGCGCGTGGCCGAAGCTTGAATTCCGGAGTAATCGTGCTGTTCAACTTCTCAGCAGCCAACTTTGGAAAACGGATATCAATCTCGAGCTCTCGTTCAACACGATCACTGATCACCAGTTGATCATCCCTCAGTCGCACCCAAACTGGTCGACGTGCCGGTGACTGATTTCCGTAAACCCACAGCGGCGCTTCGAACCACCCATCTTGCTCATCAAGATTGGGGACTGGATGAGCCGTACTTCGAATGCCATGCTCGCGACGATACTGGTTAGCAGCCCCGTTGTAACACTGGTGAAAGCGGGGCAACTCGGAAAGAATGGACAGCACAAACTCGGCAAACGCTGTCGTGCGGCAAACCACACCCAACGGAAGCTCCAGGGTTTGTAGCCCAAGCTCTCCTTCTAGGCCGTGCCTCGCCTGGGCCATTGCACATCCCGCGACTCCGCACCGTTCGATAGCGGCTCGGGCGTGGTGCCACAGTCGATCCACACAGGGTTTTTGGACAATGGGTGCGACGGTTTCTGTCACTCGCTGGGAAAAATGCTCAAAAACATCACGATTCTGAATCGTAGTTTGCTCATACGGCACCCCGCCGCCGGCATCATCAAAAGGTACTGGCACATAAGACGCCTGCGCTGTCTCCGAAGCCAAAGTGGGAACACGAATTGAAGATCCCGATGCGACATCGTTGTCAATCACCAGGTTGATCGCGAGTGCACCTGTTTGTTGAGCAACGTGACTGAGAGCAAAATTTTTGAACCACACGCCTGGGTGGAAAAGAGCAGGTTGATGGCCAGCCATCACGATTGGCCTTTCAAGCAATTCGTCAACTGAAAGTCCGGCCAACCACTCCGGAGTCCGGTAGACCGAAGTGTATCGCAGTGCATCTTCGATCATCTGCCGCCGTGCCTGAAGACGGATCGCCTCAAAAATCGTCTGCTTCGCAAGAAGACGTTGATTGGCCTGTAACGTCGACAAAGCCTGATCAAAAGCTGGCTGTACAAACGCCTCGCCATGCTCCCGCGGTGCGCGATATTCACGAAATCTGCCGCCCCGACGCTCGACTTCCAAGCTATGCACGGATTGAATATCCTCCGATCCAAGCTCGGGTTCCGATCTTCGCGAGTCTTGCGTGGAACCAACGCCCTTCATTTCGTGTGCTGTAAAAGAATTCATCAGTTGCAAGCGACTTCCCCGCGGGAGGGGAACGAAACCCCTTCGGCCATCACGGTCGCGAACGCATCATCAAGGACTTCACGGTAGTGCTGCAAGCGGACTTCGGCCTGATCCAAGGATCCGCCAAAGGATCTTTCAAGATCGAGATAAATCAGGGGCACCGGAATCTCTAACACTTTCAATTCAGCAGCCGCTGCTTTGACCCACAACTGCAGTGGCATCGCATAGCCGGTGTTGTCCACTGTCAAAAGTTCTAACGCCGACGTTCGATACGCTTTGAATCCGCAGAACGCATCGGTGAGCGAATATCCCAAACGCTCATTCAACTCGTGGGTGATCGTCCGGTTGATCTTCATCCGGTCCTGAGGAGGAGCGTCATCACCTTCGTAACTCTTCAGGTAACGACTTCCGGAAACAATATCAGCATCATTCGCGGCCTGAATGAACTCTGGTATGCGGCAAGGTTGATGCTGACCATCACAATCTAGAGTGACGATCCCCTGAAACCCCTTTTCGACCGCGTACTGAAATGCAGTAGTCAGAGCTGCTCCATAACCCCGGTTTTCGGAGTGGCGAATGAGAGAAATATCATGGCGCTGCTGAAGTCGCTCCGCCGTCCCATCAAGCGACCCATCATCCACAACGAGCACGTTGGGTGCGTACCGCGCAACCTCATCCAAGACGTCGTCGACGTAGTCGACTTCGTTGTAAACAGGCAGTGCAGCGAGCCATCCGGAAGAATTTGTCATAGAGTCTTGATTGTGCAACCGCGGAGATTTCACCCTATTGTAGCTGCATGGAAACGCCACTCCGGGTGATTTGGGCGAATCGCCCCCTAAGATTCTAGGTGGGGTGCCGTGTTGGTCAATCATTCCAAACCAGAACAAGGACATCCATTTACCCTCAGGGCAGCAGGAAACAGACGCAACTGATGGAACTGTCCTAGCTTGCCGAGGACGTTTGACCCAAATTTCCTTTATAATCGGTGGAGTCGCCGGGATCTGCCCCGTTAATTGGTCTACGAGCCAGTATCGGCAATCGGCTCTCTCGACTAACGTGATCGAATGAAGGCTCTCGTAGATAAGCAGGACCATGGGGTTGAGGATCTCGGCCCAAAATAACCCCTGCTGATAGTTCTTCAGAGCTGAACGTCCAACCAGCGTTGCAACCATCTACAGGGTGGCAAGTGCCAACCTTACACACAATTCAGGCATTCGCGAGTGAATCGCTCTTCGTCCAACCGTGATCCCGACCGGCCCGATGCCAACCAGACTGATGCTGGTGTTCCGCCACAGCCTGCTGCTTCACACAGTGACTCAAGTGACAGCGACTCAAGTAACAGCGACTCAAGCAATCCAGTCCCGACGGACAAGACGCGTGGAATCGATGAACCCACATTGGAAATCACCCTGAATCAAGACTCCCCACCTGCCCAACATTCCCCTGCTTCAGTCGCCCCCCCAGCGTCTGAACTGGCGAGAGAGACGGCGAACAATCTGGGCTCTGACTCAGTTGCCACCATCCCGGATGCGACAATAGCCCCTGAGCAGAACGCTTTCGAAAATGCCGAGCACGGGAATATCAGCAATCATCCCGCCTCCAGCGAGACGCCAACCAACCTGGGCCGATACCAAATCGAAACCCTTCTGGGTCGCGGTGGAATGGGTTCCGTCTACCAAGCTCACGACACCCAACTGGATCGCAAGGTCGCGTTGAAAGTTCCCAAATTCGAAGCGAACACGAACTCAAGACTTATAGATCGTTTTTACCGCGAGGCACGATCGGCTGCAAATCTGGCACACCCGAACCTGTGTCCTGTTTTTGATGTGGGTGAAGTCGATGGCACACACTACATAGCCATGGCGTTGATCAAAGGCGATACACTCTCGAGCCATATCCGCAACAGCGCAGAACTGCCTGAGCGATTCGCGGCAATGACCGTTCTGAAAATCGCAAGAGCGATGCAAGAGGCCCACAGCAGCGGGATCATTCACCGCGATTTAAAACCCGCCAACATCATGATTGATCACCGTAAGGAACCAATCGTGATGGACTTTGGGTTAGCATGTCCTGACGAACTAGGTGACGACTCGCGGTTAACTCAAGAGGGCGCTTTACTCGGGTCGCCAGCTTACATGTCACCCGAGCAACTTCGAGGTGTCAAAGATTCAATCGGACAAGGATCGGATGTTTATGCACTCGGTGTTGTGCTTTACGAAATCCTTTCCGGACGATTACCATTCGCCGGCAATGGTTCGACCATTTCAATGATCGGTCAGATCCTGACCGAAGATCCAACCGAATTGAAATCGCTGCGACCTAATATCAGCACTGCTTTGGCCCAGATTTGCGGTCAAGCAATGGCCAAGAATAGTGCTGAACGTTACCCGTCCATGGAAAGCTTTGCAGACGACTTGGAACGATTCATTCGATCCCAAGCCTCGCGAAAAAAGTCATCCAATGGCGGCACCAAAACGGCGCAAGCCAACATCACTCAGATCCAGTTGAATGAGCAAAGCAGACTGGTCAAAACCCTGTGTGAATCCAAACAATTCACTGCAGCAGTACCCATCCTGCAGCAAATGATCGACAACCCGCAGGCAAAGAATTCCAAAAGTCACCAATGGGCATCTGCCACATTATCAAAAATCCAGACGCGAATTAAGGAAGAGAAACGAAAACAGGCTTCGGCAAATTCAACCAAACAAGTTCCTGGGGCGACGAATGCAGACGACGATCTGTTTGCCGATTTACCGGACCCCACCCCTGCCGGTGGGCAGCACCTGTCGCCAGCCAGTGCCACCCCGCTAGCTTCAACAGTCAGCAATCCTGCCATGAGCAAGTCGGCGTCTCACAGGCCTTCGAATAACTCGAAGACTGGTCTTTCTCGCAATCTGTTGACTGCAGTTGCGGGCTTGGCAGTGGTTGCCGTGCTGCTGGTCGGCGGAGTTTGGTACTGGGTACAACAACCCAAAGTAACTCCTAACAAAAATCAATCGGACCTCCCGGACACGACCAAGCAAAAAGGTTTTAATCCACAGCCCATGCCAAGCATGGGCGAGCGTCAGCCCCTGCCTGATCGCATCCTGCAGAAATTTGATCGTGATGGAGATGGCTTTGTCGAGCTGACAGAAATTCCGCGGGCAGTGGAACCGGCCCTGATGCGTGTGGATGCCAACAATGATGGTCGCCTCACCCGTAATGAAATACAGAAAGCAAACCAAAAACTTCTCCTACAGTTGCTAAATAGTCGCCCAGACATGAGAAACTTCAAAGGCGACCAACGCCCCCTGGGTGGGCCAAACGGATTAGAAAATCGACGCACTGACTTCAGGGGCTCTGGCTTCACAGAACCAGGCGGACCTCGTTTTGGCGAAACGAAACCACGAGGTGGTTCGGGCCCCAATCGACCGACCAACGGTGAGGGCAGAGCAGGACAAAAACCTGCAAACAATTCAACCAATAGCCAAGGGCCACGTGGAGAACGACCTGGTGTTGGGGCACCCTTTGGGCGTCCAGGCAGCCCCAACTAATCTTTCTCTATCGAACAAGTCACCTTGCAAGAACTGGCTCGAAACCGTCAACGCACTGTTTCAGACGCTGAGTGCAGACAGTGGATCATGCTCACTGTTGCTAGCCCAAATCGACACTTGCGGGAAAACCGAAGCCAGAACTTGAGCCAAACTCTCCATCGCAAATCGCTCACTCCAGTAGTGGCCCAGCAGCCCCATCCCGATGCCGCAAGCTTCGGCTTCCAAGCAAGCATGAAAAGTCGCTTCTCCGGTGAGCAGCACATCACAACCTCGTCGCTTGGCTGATGATAAAAAACTGCCACCACTGCCACAGGCAAGCCCGATCTTACTGACCTTTCGATCGGGGTCGCCAACAAGCCGAGGACTCGTGGCTCCCACAGCAGAGGCAGCACGATGAACAAGCGAATGTAAACTTTCCGGTTGAGCTAAACGCCCCAAACGCCCTGTGCCCTCGATGGACAAGGACGAACTGGCATCCTGCGAATCCGTTCTCGCCTTTGCTTCACCTGATACAGGCACCAAGGTTTCTACGGACTGCAAACTCAAAAGCTCTGCCCAGCGTTGATTGATACCTTCGGCTGCCGAGTCAAAAGCAGTATGAGCACTGTAGACGGCTACCCCAGCGGCTATCAAATGCAACAGCATCTCGCCGGCAACAGAGTCGGAAGTGATACGAGCCAAGGGTTTGAAAGGAAGGGGATGGTGGGCAACAATTAATCCCACCTCGTGTTCCACAGCTTCCGAAACCACATTTGGTGTCACGGTCAAACACGTCATCACCTTGCTAATCGAGGCACGGCGATTTCCGACCAGCAACCCGACATTGTCCCAGTCTTCGGCTAATCGCAAAGGCGCGATGGATGCCAATGAACTACAAACTGTTTCCAAGCTTATCATGATAGGCTCTGTACTTCGGAAAGACGGCAAGCAAGAACAATGTCAAGGATCTGCATGCGGCACTCAACATGCAACGAACAGGTGGCACAGTTCACGTGCAACGATTTGCAGACAACATACCCCCAAACCTTGGCCACCATCATGGCACAAAGAGCCGACACGTGTACGGAACTTTCGTGCTCAACCCTTGGGTTACAGCGATCCCTCGGTTGCCGTGTGTGAATTGAAGTCAAGGCAAGACCTCGTCGCTCTGGCGTCCTGATAACGTGGTGGCGGTTCTTGCTAGTGCCGCTTGAGCCGCATGCCTCGGCAGAGTTGGCCAGCGAGCTTAAGCAGAATGGGCCTGCAAGGAAAAATCACTGTGCCAGACGTACTCAGTTGCCCGGCGTACTCAACGTTCACGCGTGGTCACACCGCAAAATTACTTAGGTGAGATCATGCAGATGATGCGACGCCCATGCTGTTGTGGCCTCGTTTCCACCTTGCCGAACTCACTCAAAGTCTCGATCACCATTTCCATGACCTTGTGCCCCTCTTCAATGTGAGCCATTTCACGGCCACGAAAGAGAACACTCACCTGGACTTTGTCCTTGTGCTCAAGAAATTTTTCAGCCTGACGCAGCTTGGTACGGATATCTTCCTGACCCGTTTTTGGGCGAAGCCGAATCTCTTTCGTCTTGGTATGAGACTGCCCGGTATTTTTTTTCTTGTTCTTATCGTACTTGTATTTACCGTAATCCATGATTCGGCAAACGGGTGGCCTTTCATTCGGGGCCACTTCAACAAGATCCAAGCCGGCGTCGCGAGCCCGCTCGAGGGCTTGTTCAGTGGGAATGATTCCCAACTGCTCGCCCAATTCACTCACAACCCGAATAGGCGTGATGCGAATGTTCTGATTGATACGTATAGAATCGCGATTTGCTTCCGGCTGATTATTTCGTCGAGGCAATGCCACTAAAAGCTGTCTTCTCCGGCCGAAGGGCGATTCGGCGCGTACTAGGAATGGATGGCCAACACCTACAAGCGCGGCCGTTGATTACCGTATCAGGCGTTGCAGAGACCTGCTCCAAATCCCGAACGATAAGAACACTGATTAATTACCGCAAAGTATCAGACGCCCGACTAGGGACCGTCAACAGTAATTTAGCGAAAAGGCAAGATTTGCGGGGTCTTTGGGCCGAATGGATTAGCTTTCAGGGTTCCTAAAGGCTATCGATTGCTGCGGACTTGACGGAACAGCACTTGCCGCACAGACTAGCCAGATCGACGCATATCGCGGTTTCACGCGTTTTGGAGTCGGTAAAGAACCACGGTTGATCCTGAGAATGGCTCGTCAGGGATAGTCGGAATTCGGGCGGTTAGCTCAGTTGGTTAGAGCGCCACGTTGACATCGTGGAGGTCGGAGATTCGAATTCTCTACCGCCCACTCCTCAAAACCCCGCAACACGTCGTGTTTTGCGGGGTTTTTTCGTGTCCGAATCGTCCTCGTCATTGGGGGCCAAATGGCCAGGAATGGACTCAACATGACCTGTTTACCCCTGTTGTGGTGCAAGCTTTCGCAGATAACCTAGAACCTAGTGATTAGCCAAGAGTCTACATCGCTAGAAACATGAGCCGTACTGCTGGGCGGTGAATCGCTACTACCCTCGCCTGCATGGTCTCAGTCATCAAAGCTAATGAAGTGCGGTCCAAATACAGGACGTTCCACTTTCGTTGGCTTCTGATGCCGATCCCCAGTGGACTCGCCAAGAACTAACATGGCAGCCTCATCGTCGTTCAACCCCAAGTCAAGCAGCATGAGGTATGTCCACTCGACTTCGGTGTAGCCAACACCTGTATCGACAATCCAAACGTCACTGCGGTCTCCCGTGCGAACCTCAGCGGAAGCATTGGAAGCCTGAAGTCCGATGAAGCAGGCAGCAATTGCGGCAAGTTTTACGAGCGTTTTCATTGGTCTCTCTCTTAAAAGACGGGCGTGATTTGTGTTACACCTGCCTAAGCGTCAGACCTACGCAGATCAGTCGCCGAAAAAAAGAAAAAATCAAAGCGTGCTGCTGGGCAGTAGATTGCCACTCGCCTTACACGCTGCTGCTGATGGCAATCCGTTCAAGAACCACCAAGGGTCACCTGTGAGCATGATTAGGACAAGCCAAAGCCCGAGTGCTACAACGAGGATGCAAAATATGGCAACGGCTGCGAAGCCCCCTGCGATTGGGAGGCCTATACGAATGGCTTTACCGATGGCTCTGGAGGTTTCTCGGGGATTTGAGCCTATGAACAAAACTGATTTGTATGCTGCCACGACAAGGGTGAGGGCAGGTATCAGGAATATCAGGTTAAGCACAGACGTTTGCAGGAAACAGGTGGGTAAGAAATGAATCGGACCAGCCCGAGCCAGGTCCTGAGCCTCGACAACGCTTCCGACAAACCATGACAAGACCAAGACTCCTGCCACACATGTGTGAGCGAAGTCGCTGAAGCGTTTTAATGACAAATTCTTCATGGATGCCCCCATCCGCTTGAAAGTATTTTGCAACAAGAGCCTGCATTGCTCGAATTCTTCGTTAGGAACATCGACAAAACACTCACCTATGACCGTCCTCTCGCATCGATTCCCAGCCAACATTGCAGCAGGAAGCAAAGACAGGAGGTCGTGTGACCCCCAGAAGAAGTAGTGATTAACGGACAAGTCGCTCGCGAGCAGGCAAGTGACTGGTTCTATTAAATCAAGCATCTGGTTCACCGCCAGCAAGCTTGCCCATCAGCCCATCGGTCTCTAGGGCAGTTATGTTGCCCTGCTTTTTCCTCAACAACTGCTCTTGCAGCTTCTTCAGATCACGCTCCATCAGTGCGATCGTTAAGTTGCCGAAATCAACCAACTTCATTGGTATAAATTGACGCTCCTACCGGCTGGCAACTTCACGACAGATGAAGGTGATGCCGCACACGAGATGACCCATCCAAGATGGCCAGTCAGGAGGCTACGCACCTTGCAGTTGGAGTCAAACGAGGCGACCATTCAGGGTCAGGACAAGCTGTTTGCATGGTTCCGTTGCCATGGATGCCAACCAACCATTGAGAGCGGCATAAAGTCGCTAACCGAGGAGGGGTTGCCTAGTCGCTACAATCGTCACGAAACGAAGCGATGACCTCTCCCCGTGGAGATGATTGCCGTCTGGTCATCGGCTGTGGCAACTGAAAATCCAGCGAATCGCCTCTGGCAAGCGATTCGTTGGTTTTTTTTTGCTGGGACTATGCTGGAATTGCAAGCCAGTTTTGCCATCAACAGGTTTCGCAACACCTCTGAATGAACGCGTAAGAATGTGGGGTGGATGGCCCTGATCGCCGTAGATCCTTGGCACTCCACCCTCTCGGCTGACCGAGCCACAGCACCTGCAAGTCACCAAGGCGAAAACTTTTGCCGTATCCGAGTGTTTATTTCCTTCCCAAGCCTGCAAGGGCAGCTCATAGGGATAGTGAGCAAATGACGCATTTACAAAAACGGTCACTTCTCGTTGAAAAGGTCGAAATTGGAGTCAATTTGCTTGTCTGACACCCTCAAAGCTTCACGTCACTCAACAACTAATGGTGCCTGCACTTTTTTCTCTCCCACCTGCCTCCTTCCTTCTCTT
Organism: Rhodopirellula sp.; assembly: GCA_003513555.1. Classification (GTDB taxonomy): domain Bacteria; phylum Planctomycetota; class Planctomycetia; order Pirellulales; family Pirellulaceae; genus Rubripirellula. The sequence goes on from DOPG01000022.1 coordinate 12,645, forward strand.
CAAGCACTTTTTGGTAATTCCTTTATCAGATGTCTTGTCACCCAAACGCAAAAAACCGGACACAAAGTGAAGAGGCACCGATCAACAACCAATAGCAGGTAGACATGGCGAACGTGAGCATAGTAAAAACTAATACTCCAACGACGAACGTACAGCACTGAAGTACGGTTGGCTTCCCAAGTACTCGTCGTTGTTTGCATAAAAAATTACGCGTTCGGACACTCGAAAGTCTGCAGTAAAACGAACAACTTAGGCCTTGAAATACAATGCGACCATCGGTTCCGAAACGACTCGGTGGGCAAGTTTGCTCGCGACATTGTGGATAAGTAACTCAGTACAAGCCAGAGATCGAATATGCCTACTTATGTTTATGAGACCATTCCAAAGTCTGAAACCGAACTCCCAACCCAATTCGAAATTTTTCAGAAAGTTACCGATGCAAAATTGACCAAGCATCCTGAGACGGGTGAGCCAGTACGCCGCATCATTTCGGGTGGCATACCCATCACCTCCAAGAAAAGCGGAGGCGACTGCTGCCAATCCCAGTGCTCTTGTGACTGAGGCGTAACCGACGCCGAAGGAATGCACTAGTCGCATACGCGGCAGCGAGTTCATAATCCAATGAACTAAAGAGACCATGAATGGCTCGACCATCTAGGGAAGAACTGACCAATGATGGTGGCTGAATCAACCGGACCGACACATATTCCTCGAGGAAGCTATGTTGGGCTTAGCATTGCCGATGCTGGAATTGGCGAGAGCTGATGAAGCCCAACAGCAGCCTAATCAAACCGAAGTGATCCTGGCCCGACGCGAAGAACCTAGTGATCGCGATTATGCGATCACAATTTTTCGCTGTTTTTGGACACTATATTTCGGCGTCTGCCTACCGAAAAACAAGTCGAGAAATACGTTGAAATGACAATTCGCCACCACAAGGACGGTCACCGATTTGAGGGCGGCATAGATTTTACGGTTGGTACGTCGTTGTGCTCACGGAACTTCCTCTAACGCGGCACGACGACGGGCGACCTGAACGACGATGACCTCGACAGCCGGCTAAGCAATTTCCTCTGGAGTTCGCCCCCTGAAGCAGCGTTACAAAATTCATCGACGCGACCAAATCAGCTGCCTGAAAGACACCGGAACTGCCAGGTTTTCTTTCGCCGAAAGTCAGTCGCAACGACGCTGGTTTCGAAGAACGTGGTGCACAGAAAGCAATAAGAAATCAACTGGCACTCATCAGCAAGAAAGACACGGAAGCATCTCTCTTCTTCACACCGAACACAAGAAACACGACATCCAATCATCGCACCATTGTTTCTACTACTTACTCCTCCTTGAACATCAAATAACTGAGTTCAAAATGGACGAAGCAGAGTTGGCCAACCGGAGACCCACGAAATCAATGACTGGGCATAACGGGGTCGCTTAAAAATTTTGAAGCACAAGTAGAGCAACAAGCAGACTACTCAGGCTGCTAAGAAAACAGAGCAAAACACCACTACGGAACGCGGATATACACCAGAAAGTGAATTCACAACGCAAATCGCCCGTAGGCATAATTGTCACGTTTGTTTGATTCTTCCACACTAACTTCAGAAACGAACAATGGTACTTGCAATACTTACTGAGACACGTGCTAACCGATACGCAGGCTGCTCATGAACTCACAACTAGGCCCCCACCTTCCGCGCTGCTCCTCAAGTCGCATCACCACGCCACTGGTTGCCGTATCGGTTCCTGGCTGGACTCCGAAGGTCTGGTGTAAACTCGAATACTTGAACCCGAGTGGATCAACAAAAGATCGCATAGCCCGCTACATCCTGACCAAAGCAATCCGCCAAGGGGTACTTCGACCTTCGGGCATCGTGGTTGAAGCTTCGAGCGGATCAACCAGCATTGCGATGGCGCTGGCATGCGCTCAGCTTGGCCTAACATTTGTTGCGGTGATGCCAGAGGGAGTCAGCAACGAACGAGTGATGATGATCCGTGCTTACGGAGCCGAAGTTGAACTGACACCCAAGCCTGAGGGGATCGCGGGGGCGATCAACCGCGCCCAGAGCATCTCAGCGAACCGCGACGCATATTGGCCCAGACAGTTCTCGAATATTGATAATGCCAACGCCCACCGTAACGAAACGGCTCAGGAAATACTTAGCCAAATCGATACCGACTCGATTGACCTGTTCGTCAGTGGAGTTGGCACAGGTGGAACCTTGGTGGGAGTCACGCAAGGCCTGCGCGACGCGGGATGCAACGTGACGCCTGTTTTGGCCCGACCGATCGACACGGGGGTCATGAGTGAAGTGGAATGCTCTAGCTTTAGCGGTCGCATTCCCGGCGTTGTGGATGGATTATCGACCATCTTTGCTAACGCAAAGTTCCCAACGCTGCGAGAGATAGAAGTCTCTGATGAGGAAGCGATCAAAGTAACACGCCAACTGATTCGCTGCGGATACCCCGTCGGGCCGAGTTCCGGACTCAACTTTTTGGCTGCAGTTCGATCAATCGAGCGTCACCCCGCGAACCATCCGACCGCCGTGACCGTCTTTCCCGACCGAATGGAACGCTACTTCTCGACCGAGCTTTTCGCAGATATGTAAAGAGGTTGCTGAAATCTACCACTTGCTGGCAGCCAACCGTTGGCTTGCAACGTGACCTGATAACAGTTTCCGAATCCGCACGCCGAATGGCAATCGGCATCCGGTTCCTCTTGTTACTTCTGCTTTCGGCCTGCCCGCGGGAATCACTTCGACTTGTCGCGAAGAAACGCCGCACGAACGCAGATCCACCGGAGACTCGAGCCTTTGAGTTCATTGATCCCGAATTGGTCGATCGTGTTGAATGTCGAAACAGCGGCTTGTTCCTCAATCTCATAGACCACAAAGCAGTCATTGGGATGTGTGACGCCAAAGGTTTCATCATGATGCCATTCTTCTGACGACATGCAGAGGTAAATAGGTTTACCAACGCTCACCGTGCCGTTACCCAATGAACTATCGATATCCAACGTCAGATCAACAGAGCTACCATCGTGAATTTCATAGGCTTTGTAGATATCGAGACCCTCTGGGATTTCGTCAGGAGTTCCACTGGTGAGTTGTTGTGATGGCGAGATCAAGAACGCGGCACTCCCGATCTGCAACTGCTTACGGTTCCCGCCACGCACCATATCCAACACGTCCACTTGCCTCTTGGGCTGCTGTGTCGGATTTTTGATGGCGAACCAATTCATGTAGGCACGTGGACTTTTCACAGCACGCTTCATTGCGCCGACACCACGACTGAAGTAAGCAGGCCCCTCGAGCTTGGATTCCTTTTTCGCAGAATCAAACCGGCTCTTGGTTTCCACACCGTGTTCGATAACTTGGGCAGGCTTGACCCGAATAACTTCGAGGAAATCAACCGGACTGTGCCCAAAGGATGCCGGGCTGCTCAGTACACAACCAAACCATAAAGCAAGCACGCCGAACGTTCGCAAACAACTGATCATTTTGTTTCCCTGCGGGCGTAAAAAAAGCGTCAGACACGCGTGTGCCTGACGCTAATATACTAAACCATTTCCAACAAAATTATTTCTTCGACTTTGGAAGCAGGACAGTGTCGATCACGTGGATGACGCCGTTCTTGCATGCAATGTCTGCTTTCACGACTTTGGACTTGTTGATCATCACCGTACCGTCTTTGACTTTGACGCCAACCTTTCCGCCTTGAACTGTGCCAGCCTTCTTGCCGTTGAGCTTGACCACATCTTTCGCCATCACCTTGCCTGGAACAACGTGGTAGGTCAAGATCGCAACCAGTTTGTCCTTGTTCTCCGGCTTCACAAGCTCAGCAACAGTTCCCTCTGGCAACTTTGCGAAGGCTGCTTCTGTTGGAGCGAATACAGTGAAGGGTCCGTCGCCTGACAGTGTCTCAACCAAGCCTGCTGCCTTGACTGCTGCAACAAGAGTCGCGAAGTCTTTGCTGGCGACTGCGTTCTCAACGATCGTCTTGTCACATGTGCCACAACCAGCGGTCGCGTTTTGTGTGCCAGTTGCCAACACCATCAATCCGGCAGCCAATGCCAAAAATGCTTTTTTCATCTCTGAGTCCTAATTTCGTTCCGACCCGATCTTGCCGGGTCACGCCATGAATTTTGTCATGCTGGCCTGGGGCTGCGAACGACTCGCGACTTTTCCTGCCAACGCTTCCACTCTTGCGCAAAAGCCGTGATTGACAAGTCCCCAAATTCAACTTCTAAAAAAAAAATGGTTGAAGTGAAGTTATTCAATGAGAAAAAACACGGATGGCAGCGTTTTGGTAACAAAACGCTGCCATACGCCCGTTCAGTACCTTCGTCACATTAGCCTCCTCTGCTGATAACTCGAACACGGATCAGCTTTGCACCGCAGCTACCAACGAAGCGCGAATCTTGATATTCACCCTACTCCGCGTGCTTGACTCCAAATTGCGGTGACAGGCGGGATTCAAATGAGCAACGGAGCCCACCACCATCAAGCACAAGACATGAATTCAGCTGACGACGGCCATCGAACATACTCGCACAGCAGTTCCAGCCCTCCCAGACGCACGGATTTACCAGCCGGCGACGAAAAACATGACAAAAATCGTGTCCCCACTCATGTGGAAAACTGAATTTCATCGTAAACCCCCCTACACTTGCCGGTATTAATTACTGATGCATGTAGATTTTTCTTGCACAGAACGCCGTCGGCCCTGACGCCCAGTGTCCTTCGGTACCGCTTTTTTACTCGGTCTCTTAGCTACCCAGCTTCAGACCAACTCAGACGCTCAAAAGTTGCTTGCTGCGTCGCTGTATCACCGAGCTTTTAAAGAGAGACCATGCCAACACTTGATCCATCTGCCTGCAACATATTAATCGCGGATGATGAACCGGTGACACTTCGGATTTTCCAGCGCTATGTGGAATTGGCCGGGATGGCAACTGTGACCGCCACGGACGGCCAGGAAGCGATCGCAAAAATGAATCACGATATTCAGGTTGCAATTTTGGACCTGAACATGCCAGGCATGACCGGGTTGGAATGCATGCGAAAAATTCGCAGAGATTATCCGGGCACAGAGATTCTGATCATTTCGGGTGTGGGCCAAATTTCTGATGCAGTGGCTGCGATGAAGGCGGGTGCCTGTGAATTCGTTACCAAGCCCTGCGAGCAGGAAGATTTAATTGCTCGCGTCCAACAGGCACTTCGAACATCGGAACTGTCACGCGAAAATCAACAATTACGCATGTTGGTTGAACAACCGTCATCGAACACGGACTTTGCGGCCACAACAGAGCAGTCCAAAGACCTGCTAAAAAAGATCAACAAGCTCGCCGAGTTGGATGCGACGAGCCTGCTGACCGGCGAGAGCGGTACAGGCAAGACCACGATTGCCCGAATGATTCACAATCTGGGACCGCGAGCGGGTAAGGCGTTCGTCGCTGTCAATTGCGCTTCATTGCCACGCGACCTGATCGAAGCAGAACTATTCGGCCACGTCAAAGGTGCTTTTACAAATGCTGGGGAAGATCGCCCCGGACGAGCAGAGATTGCTGATGGGGGCACCTTATTTCTTGACGAAGTTGGCGACCTGCCCTTGGAACTGCAGCCAAAACTATTGACCTTCCTTCATGACAAGACATTCCAACGAATTGGCAGTAACCAGGAAGTCCGAGTTGATGTTCGGGTTATCTCAGCCTCTCATCAGAACCTGGCTAGCCTTTGTGAAGAGCGACGTTTCCGACCTGATCTTTATTATCGCCTGAACGTGCTGAAACTGCACATACACGCACTGCGTGAACGGAGAGGTGATATCCCCACACTCGCCGAAGCCATTTTGGAACGGATTGCCAAGCGTCGAGGAATCAAAAACATCACTCTCAGCGAGGGAGCCAGTCGGCGTCTGATTAACCACAACTGGCCAGGTAACATTCGCGAGCTGGAAAACATCCTTGAACGAGCCTCTGCATTCTGTGAGCACCATCGAATCAACCCTGAAGATTTAGATCTCAGCCCAGAAGTGCCCCATGCCCACCAGACGGCAACCATGGTACCAGAGTCTCTTGCAGGGCAGACTCTAAAAGAAATCGAAAAGCGTGCTTTGATTGACACGCTTGAGGCAGAGGGGGGCAATAAAGCAATGGCAGCACGGCGGTTAGGCGTCAGCGAAAAAAGCATCTACAATAAGCTGAGACGCTTTGACTTGTTTGACGTTTACAAGAACTAGATGAGCGGCAGCCAAGGCGTACCACACGATGCACCACACGATGCA
>DOPG01000022.1:19129-29194 GCA_003513555.1 Rhodopirellula sp.
ACGATGCACCACACGATGCACCACATGATGCACCACATGATGGACGACGAACTCATGCCGGCACAAGCAATTGCAAGTAGACCGAACGACCTCTGACGCTTTGAGCCAATCAGATATTTTGATCGCCTGGGGATTCGATTCCGATGGTCTGATCGCTTGGTCCAGCCCAGCCTGGCGACGCTTTACAGGCATTTCCGTTGAGCAGCAGTCTCAGCACCGATGGCAAACGTGTATTCACCCAGAGGACGAAGCAACCTTCGATAAGGCTGCCACAGACCACGGTAGCCAACAGCAAAGAATGGCTCGCGAATTTCGAATGCTTCACCATGACGGTACGTTCCATTCCGTACTGGGGTATGTCTCTCATTCACTTGACCCAACCAGCAGCGACACCGCCTCACACGCAGCGTGTTTTGAAATCCAGAGGCTAGCCACAAATAGCATGGAAGCAGCCCCCTCTGATCAGAACCAGGAACCGCAAGCGGCGATTGCAAATCACAACGGGCAACCGGTGGAATTCGACCACCCAGCGATACGAGATCTCTTCGACAACGATGCGAGATCGCTCCGCGAATTGGCTGAACTGTTCGACACGACCTGCCAAGAATCGCTAGAATTTCTGGCGACTGGGTTCACTAACCCGAATCAGCAAGATCTGTTCAGCACGGCACATCGCCTCAAAGGTGCTATCGCCAATATGCATGCACCACAGGTACTTAAAATGTGCGAACAACTTGAGGAAGTAATTCAGGCCAACGAGATTTCGGCAGCGGAAAAAATCAGCAAGCAGGTCATTGAATTTGTCGTTCAACTTCAAGATAAGGTCAAACAAGAATTCACGACCTGAAATCGGAGTCAGGCCCACGATGCATACGAGGGCGGCACCAAACACGTGTCATCAAACCTGCCTTGGATTGCATATCTCGATAACGGCATGCCTTACCAAGGATCCTGCGGGTTTGACGCAGAAGTTCCCGGAATTGCAGAGACTCGCTCAATGGTCATGTCTGGCAAAGCCTCTAAAAACATTCGCCCATAAGGCTTGGTTTGAATTCGGGGATCGAGCACCACTACCATTCCCTCATCGGTTGCGGTGCGAATCAGACGCCCGAATCCTTGACGAAACTTAATGACGGCTTCAGGCAGCTGGTAATCTACAAACGGATTGCCTCCGCTGGCTCTGATTTCGTCGAGCCTTGCTTCAAGCAGTGGGTGGTCAGGCACCGCAAAAGGCAATTTGGTAATGATCACATTGGTCAAGGCATCGCCAGGAACGTCGACCCCCTGCCAAAAACTATCGGTGCCAAAAAGCACGCCACGATCGCTCTTTCGAAACGACTCTAACAATTGAGTCCGATTCTGTTTTCCCGCCTGGCTGAAAAGTGGCATTTTTTGCTGAGCCAACCAGCCACCAAGTGCCTCGGCACAGCGTCTCAGTAAATCATAACTGGTGAACAGAACAAACGCATGCCCATCACTCCGCTTTAGAAAGCGTTTGATCTGCGCCGGTAAGGCCCGCTCAAACTGCTGCCGCTCCCGAGATGGATCTGGAAGCCCACTTAAGACCACCAACTTTGCCTGCAGTTGGTAATCGAAAGGACTTCCTACACGTAGTGACATTCCACCAGAAAGTCCGATACGTGACCGATAAAAGGAAAAGTTATCATCAGGTCCAGTCGCCAGCGTTGCGCTGGTCATGACTACACTCTTGATCATTTCACTTTGAAAAAGTTCCTTGCGAAGCACTTCCCCAACATGAATCGGCGAGGCAGCCAAGGTCACTCGGTCCAGCCCCCCCCGACGCGATCCCGTGCGTTCCACCCAATACACCGAACGTTCCAATTCTTGACTAAGCCATTGCCTGAGTCCTCCAGCCAAGGCCAACATACGATCATAAGCAGATTCAAAATCTTTTCGATCGGCTTCGTTCTTTTGCGCATCAGCCTGGCGACGCAACGCCTGAGCTAATTCTTCCATAGGTTTACTGAGCGGATTTTCTACGATCCCAGCAACTTCGACGCGTCCATTTTTTCTCCCCTCAGATTCCCACCAATCAAGCACATCCGCAAACAGGTTGGTCGCAGCGAATCGGCACTGCTCAACCTTCTGCTGCAAACTCTTTAAATCTTTTTCAACCAGCAATCCTTTTTGGGATCGATCGTTGTACAGTCGATCGAACAGGTAATCGAACTGCCCGCTGGTGATCCGAATCCCAAGGTGATCACCCGCGACAGCCTCGATCGTGTGGCACTCGTCAAGGATAACGGCATCGTAGTCTGGCAACAGCGAGACCCCCTGCCGCCTCAATGCAATGTCACTGAACAGCATGGCATGATTCACAATCATCAGTTGTGAGTTCATAGCACGACGACGCGCTCGAAAGTAAAAACAGTCTTTGTGGTGAGGACAAGCTTTCCTGAGGCAGTTGCCCGTATCACTGGCGACTTCATCCCAAACCAGGGAATCCGGCTTCAATGGCAGGCTGGAAAGCGATCCATCTCCGGTTTCGCCAGCCCACTGCTTGATTGTCCTGAGTTGTTGGTGCTGATGATCAGTCGCCAACAGACTGGTTGCCTTGCCAATCGCACGCTCCATCCGTCGCAACGAAAGATAATTGGTGCGACCTTTGACCAGCACTGCTGAAAACTCCCGCGGGATCACACTATTAAGCAGAGGAATATCCTTCGCAATCAGTTGCTCCTGCAAACTGATCGTGTGAGTTGAAATCAAAACTCGAGCCGAGCGAGATTTTTCTCCACCCTCTGGACCTGCTGATTCAGTAACCTGAGATTCAGTTGCATGCAAAATCGCTGGTACGAGGTAGGCAAAACTCTTTCCAGTTCCAGTCCCCGCTTCCGCCACCAGGAACTCATTTTCCCGGAGAGCCTCTGCAACGCCAGTAGCCATATCCAATTGCTGCTGGCGTGGCTCATAGTTGGACAGGCGACGACTAATCGCACCGCCAGGGCCCAAAACAGAATCGACAGTGAGTGCGTCGCTCATCGAGAGATTTGTCGATGTGTAGGGGTACCATTCGGCTTTCAATAGCGGTCACAATACCACCTCAGGATCGATTCGAACATGACAGAACGAATCTACCCCGCATTTCCGACCCTGATCGCATTAAGCAATGCGTCAAGATTTAGAAACAATGGTCGATAGCGGACGAAATGAGAAACAATGAAAAATTTCCGACAGCTGTGCCCCGCCTGCAAACAAACGCTGGAACTGCCCATCAGTGCAAACGGCAAGCTAGCCCAATGTCCGGTTTGTGAAACGACTTTTCCTGCCGAAGAGAAACTATCTCAGAAGACCGTAGAACCCGCCTCGCATGGTCAACGAACAGATGTAAATGCGTCAGTTGATTCGGTAGCAAAAGAAACAGATCAAAAACCTCATTCCGATCCAACGAAGCGTCAAGACGCCAACGTACCACGTGAATCCAGTGAACCTCGTACGACCGTCGAGGCTCCGGCTAGAACATTGAACGCAGAACCGGCCCGTATTGCAGCCCCCGGGCCCAACAACCCCATTAGCTCTGGACTCGCCAATCCAGCTAACGCTGGACTCGCCAAGCAGGTCCACCAGCCGATCTCCGACACGACACACGACGGCGGCCCGCCTCTCGCGGCTACCGTGGATCCAGCAACACCCGTCGATGACACCGGACAGCATGAAGCACCCGCTGCAGAGGCTTCGAATCAGCTTTATTCTGAAGACCGCAATCCGTTCAGTCAGCCACTGCTACAAAAGGCGGTGGTGAAAGAAATCTCCAGTGTCTTCGTGAATTCAAACGAAATCTCGAACAAACATCTTACTGCACAAACGCAAATCACAATTGTGTCCTGCTCCACCGCCGAAGTGTTCAAGACAACTTGGGCAATGATGCTCGACCGGGGCCTTTTGCTAGTCGCATCACTGCTCTTTTTAATTTTCATTCTTGGCTTCGCTCTCATATTGGGAACGGTGGCCGGATGGATCTTGAGCCTGTTGATCTCAGACGCAGTGATGTTCATTCTGTACTACTCGGCAATCGCTCTTATCAGCACGCTGACCACCATTACACTGTGCCGCAACGCGATCGGCGTTGTGCGCAAAACACCGCAGTTGGTGGCGGATTCATCAGTCACCTTTCGAGCACTACTCAACACACTCGTCCCAGCAAGTCTGATTGCTGCAGTCGCGAGTTATTTCAAATGGCAATTGCTGCCCTTGTACACCATCGACATCACGGTCATTGTGCTGACCGGCTTGTGCACTATTGGGACTCTTGGCTGGTTTTGGAGTTCCATTTTCTTGTGCTCTGACATGCAGTGTTCGGGGTTCAAATCACTGGTAACGGCAGCACGCATTTTCTACCGCAACAAAGTCAGCACTTTGGCACTGATTTCAACCTGTACCATCTCAATCTTAATCGGGATCGTCTCTTGGGGAATTTTGTTGATCATTGCACTACCCTTCGTCCAGCTATTATTGGCAACGTCTTACCTAATGATGACAAATCAACCATTTGCAAACCCCAGGTATCTGATCGCCACTGACGAGACGACTTAAACCAATCAAACGCCCAGCAGCATGGTCGAGCAACCTATCACCGCGACCAGACAGTTCCACCGCACCACAACACACCACATAATAGCTCGCTGCAATAAACTTCACACATTCATCAAGACGCTAGCCAAGCGTCTTGGCGATTGCGTAAATTTCTTCTGCATCAAGCACTCGATCGTTGCTCTCAAACAAAGACTGAACTGCTGCTTTGTGAGTTTTCATTTTCAAACCACCCACCCCGATCGCCCCATAAGCGACACCCGCACCAAATGGCTTCGCTTTGTCGGTCACACCAATTCCCCCAACACCTGCTGGCGGGACAGCATTCAGGTCGATTGCCACTCTTAGCTGGCTCATTCTTTGAATGGTTTCCTGATCTACCAATTCTGCGCCCGCTGCGCCGCATGCAATCACAATTTCAGCATCAGTTAGAATTGATTCGAGCGTCTGTTGATTCTCTACGGCGAATGGCTGAATGGATGCTTGACCTGACTTTTCGATGATCTCTTGACAAGTCTGGCTCGCTCTTTCATGCGACCGACTCGTCAAGATCACCTTGGCTCCATCTGCAGCTAACAACTGTGATACACGACGCCCCACTGGTCCCGTTCCTCCCAGCACCACTGCCTTGGTCTCACCAAGTGGGACATGTCGTCCCGCTGCAACCACAGCCGCAGCCGCAGTCGTATTGCAGCCATTAGCATCCAACATCATGGAAACTCTGACCGGTCCAAAAAAAGCATTGCAACAGGCAGCCAAAAGTTTCTCCGCGACGTCAACATCGGATCCACCGACGAAGATTGCAGTATTTCTGAGATCATCTCCACCCCGTGTGAACATGGCGCCATGCACCAGTGGCACGACAGACGAAACATTGACCTGGCTATACCTCAACAAGTGATCGACACCTGAATCGATAGCGACGACCGAATCAAAGGAACTGGGATGCGAGTCGCTATCCAATTGAATGAGAATGCGTTTTGTCATGAGACTCTCAATGCAAAGAAAAAAAAAAGCTTTCCGGCAGTCGACGCCGGAAAGCTCAGTGCAAAAACGTTTTGTATTTGTCGATTGCCTAGAAACCCTTGAAAGGGTGAGCAGCGGAATCCTTCTTGGCTACCATCTCGTCGGCAGTCGGCTTTCCGCCCATTGCGTTGACGAGAGATTGCTTGACAGCTTCATAGTTGTAATTGTAGATCTTCTCATCGTCCTCTGCTGCGGGATGAATGAAAACACCACAAACACAAACCAGATCTTCAGCTTGATCCTTGGGAATGATTCCTTCACCGACGGCATCAGCGACAGCTTTGGCAACTGCTGCCTGAGCAGGACCAAACATTTGAACCACTTGCTTCATACCTTTAATCGTGACCTTGGTGATCATGACCGTTGAAGGCTTGACCGCTACGTTGGGCTCAAGTACAGCCAACAGATTCGTGTGACCTTCACTTTGAGTTGACAATGCGTTTGCAAACGCAACACCAACGGGTCCGTCTTTGCTGCCGATCATCAAGTCAATGTGCGCGACTTCGTTACCATCACCGACCAGTGCTTCACCAACGTGGAATTGCATGTGGGGACCTAAATTTGAGCGAGTATTGGAATGAGGAAACTGCTAGAACTGACTCAACCACGCCAACCCGGCGATCATCTCAATCGAGTAAATTCTTAAAGCAATGGAGGAAACGGTCACTTCCGCTGCTGTCTCTCTGCCACCGCGAACGTGTCACTGCAAAAATGGCAGGCGGAAATCAAGCATTCCCAGCCGAAGAAAGTAGCAAACCACACCCACGATGCAACCACCCGCAGCGCCGAACCGACCCAGCAATCAAGGCGAAACCTCCGCGCGTACGGTTGTATTGATTGGGGCCTCCATTCGTTCTGCCGCGCAATCAGCCAATCAAGCCGGATTTCGAGTTCTAGGAATCGATCATTTTGGTGATGTCGACACTCGCCAAGCCTGCCAAGAGTTCTGGATTCTCAGTGAATTTGCGACAAATTCAGAGGCCATCGGCCGTTTTCGGAAATTCCCCCACTTTATTGTCGGAGGCCTGAACTCTGCAAAAGATTTGCCAGGGCTCCTATCACCCCCTCCCGCCAACGCGAAAACGCTCCCGGTTCAAGAGGCAGGTAAAGATCTGGTGCTTCCCCCCAGAAACCCTGATGTGGATCGTTTGAATGACCCGCAGTGGCTCGAAAAACTGAGCCAAGAATGCGGCCTCAGCTTTCCAAAAAGCTTTCATTCGGTCATCCCGAATGCAGCCCCCCCTCAAAACCCAGCCACACGTTGGCTGGTCAAAATGGAACAATCGTGCGGAGGCTTGGGGGTTCGTTGGCACACTCCGTCCTCGCCGCTTGACCCTGCACATTCTGGCTCCGCCTCGGCACGGAGCAACATTGGTCCACTTAGCGCGAATCTCGACGCGAGTCTCGATATCCCAGACCAAGATACAAACAGAAAGGCAATACGCCAGATGTTTCAGCAGTGGGTTCCAGGACGTCCTCACGGCGCTACCCTCATCTGCAATGGCGAGAATTGCCAGCTACTTGGCGTCTGCCGATCTCTATTCACTCGCTTAGGACATCTACCTTTCGTCTATCGGGGATCTTTTGGTCCTGTGAGCATTCCCCATCCCCTCCAACAAAGTCTCCAACAGTTGGGCCTAAAAATCACACGTGAAACCGGGTACCACGGCCTCCTGAACCTTGATTTGGTAATCAACCGCTCGGGCGAGGCGTTTGTCCTCGAAGTGAATCCGAGATGGAGTGGTTCCAGTGAACTGATTGACAGATCGATGCAGAACAAGAATCAGGTGGACTCACTATTTGGCGCGATGGTCGAAGCTTGTAATGGTTCGCCCTTGGCTGAGTTCAACTGTCATCCTGATGGATCATCAAATTCCGTTGAATCATCCTGGTCGGCAGGTCCCCAGTACCTCAAACGGATTATCTTTGCCCGCCAACCATTCCAATTTTCACAAGCCCTCATCGATTTCTCGAAGACACCATCCGGCGACAGTCGATATCAATCGGCTTTTTCTGATCTTCCAGCCGATGGAACCTGGATTTCTGCCGGTGAACCCATCTGCACCTTGATTTCACAAATTCCTCGTGGAACCGCCGCCAAATCATTTGATGGGGGCAGAGAAAAAGGCCCGATGCATCAGCACCGGACCTTCTTGCGTCGTTTGTCTAAGTCAATACACACCTGACCGATAAGTCTCAGAATTCAAATGCATCAAAGTGACTTATTCACCGCGTTCATCTGCATAGGAGTTAATGCGATACATCTCCATGTCAGAAACGTCATCACTTAAGTGCAATGAACCATCCTGATCGAACAAGAGGATCATCCCCGGACCTGTCAGATCCTCGGTATTGACCAGTGGCAAGCCACCGTCGATATCGACAATGGTTGTTCCGCTGACGTACTCAACCGGCGGTGTCTTTTTGACCTCCAAGGTGATGGGATCAACCACATCCGCGTGATCTGCCTTGGCACTCAGGATGGCACCTTCAATCAGCTGCTCAATACGCACAGGAACTTTGGCGTCAATTTTCGCATCAAAGTTACAAGTCGCTAACGTGGCGGTCGGCATGTCCCGTGTGTACTGCACTTCTTTACCAGCGACCTGCCAGAGATTCATTTTTCCTGCTTTAACAGGACCAACGTAGTACTCTTCCAACGTGGGCAGACGGACAGGTTCAGATGGCTCACTCCACTCACTCCACTTCTTCGACAGTTTGGTTCTGTCGTCGATGGTCTTCACATTTGTCATCATTTCCTTTACCCGTGTCGCAACGTCGGGATCCAATGTATTGAGCTGTGGCTGCATGGCGGGGAAACGCGGAAAGTTTGGATCATCGACTGCGTACCGGATGCTATACACGTAGCTTTTCCCAGGTTTTGGGCTCTCCGGAAGTTTAAAATCGAACAACTCGTCGGTATAAAAGTCATAAAACCGGACGAGTTTGTATTCAGGTGGATTGGCATCGAGTCCTCGGCCCATCATGGCCATTCCCATACCCATCCCCATACCTCCGCCCATGCCTTCCATGTCGCCCATCATGTCACCCATCATGTCACCCATCGATCCCATGCCACCCATGGAGCCTCCACCGCTGGTTTGCGAACTACCAGGCGAGACAAGTTCGGATTCATCATCTCCATCAAAGTTGAATAACTTTGGCTCGTCATCACCCTCTTCCTGCGCCTTGGCCTGCCTTTCGAGTTCAGCGCGGGACAATGTCGGAATCAGAGGATGCGATGCATACGACCTGTAATCATCAAGCAGTACAGGCGGCAGCCACAGTGACAATGCATCATCACGATAATCATCTGGGATGATTTCTGGCGCGAAACCTGCCCACTTTTGAGCGGCCAATTCCGTTAACAACTTGCGATCCCAACGAAGTGCGACCCAGTCTTCCTCTTTTAAGTCTTTCACTGATTTACCGGTCACGTCAGCACGTCTGATCTGCATGTCACAGAACATCGGTGTATCCCTGCCAGGCTTGTATCCTTGGCCGTCACTCAATGCCAGCGAGTATTGCTCGTAGATTTGCTTGTAGGGCACCACGGCAGTTCCCACGATGAACCTACCAAAGGTAGGCACTGGATTGATCTTGTCCTCGGTCAAAGGGCGATAGCCAAAATCATATTTACCATCAAACTTTCGCGTGGGTCCATCCGAGCCCGTCGAGTCGCCCAAGCCACCAGGACCGGCGCCCATGCCCATCATCTCGCCCATCATTTCGTCCATCATCTCTTCGCCCATGCCTTCCTCTTCGCCCGTGGCACCGCGATTGCTTCGGCGTTTCTTTCGCCGTGATTTCTTTTCTACTTTTTCCAAGGGATCTGCTGCTTCCAAATCCATGAGTGCATACGTGGCATCTTTACTGCCTTGCACCGAAATCACGGATGCCACAGCCGTTAGCACTAAACTTTCCGGTGGCGACAATAGTGGATCTTTACGCCGAATTTTTTGCCCTGACTGAGTTCCAGCAACCCACTTATTCTTGGCCTTATAAAAACTGTCGGCCACACGCGTTGCAGATCTGTCAGTTGCAGCAACGATGTCAAACGTTGGTCTACGACTGGGACGCTCCGAATCCCCCTCTCCATCGATCACGACATCGTTGTGATCCAAGTCGATATCAGCCTTCACCTGATTCGCCTTGGTCTTTAACTGTTCTGGATCGTTGTCAGCAGTAAACACAGGTTGCTGCGAACCGCTGTAGATGAGAAAAACCGACACGCCAATGACGACAACCAGAATCATTTTTTCGAAGTTGTAGACAAAGAAGTCTTTGATTTTATCGGTATCCATGCGAATTCCACTCTATGAGTTTCGAAGAGATAGGGAACGATTGATTGTGTTTCGCCGCGTTAACGGGAATCGATTGCAAATGATCAGACGCAGATTCAGGAGGCCGCCGGAACTGGCGTCCCAGTGCCTGAAGCACCACCAGCAACCGGTGGAGTTCCACCGCCAGCAGGAGGTGTCGTGCCGC
>DOPG01000317.1 GCA_003513555.1 Rhodopirellula sp.
TCTTTTCGCTGATGATGGTGCCGAGGACAGTAGAGATTTGAGCTATGTCGGCGTTGATTCACAGTACTTCACCGTTGCGTTTGTTCCCGCCGAGGGGCAAGCGTCTTTGACGACATTGGATCGGGGTGGAGCGGGCATCGCATCCGATCCAGCGGCGATCATCAAGCATCAGGAACGTGCTGTCAATTCAACTTTCTACGTGGATACACGAAGCGAGTCGTTGGAGCCGGGCGGATCCATGCGGCAGGATCTGAGACTGTTTGCAGGTCCCAAGTACACTTCCCTGCTGACAGAGTATGGATTGCAGGATTGCATTTATTACGGATGGTTTTCAGCGATTGCAAAGTTCCTGGGTGGGTTGCTGCATGGTTTGTCAGCGGTTGGTAATTACGCGCTCGCGATTATCCTGCTGACGTTGATTGTTCGCGGGTGCATGTTCCCGTTAAGCAGAAAAGCGGCTGTCAACGCGCAGAGAATGCAGGAGTTGGCACCGGAAATGAAAAAGATTAACGAGAAATACAAAGATGACATGGAGGGGAAGCTCAAGGCTCAACGGGAGTTGCAGCAACGTGTGGGGCTCAATCCGTTAGCCGGTTGTCTGCCGATGTTCATTCAACTCCCGATCTTTCTCGGGTTGTATCGAACGCTTTCGGTAAATATCGAAATGAGGCAGCAGCCCGCGTTGAGTTTTAGCGACTGGGCATCAAATCTCGCTGGCCCAGATAAACTTGCTTACTGGGGAGATTGGTTATGGGAATATTTATCAGGTCGGGGAACGGGTTGGCTGGGACCCTACTTCAATGTGCTGCCGGTTATCGTTGTGGTGCTGTATCTGACGCAGCAAAAGCTTTTCATGCCTCCTGCAACTGATGAGCAGACAGCGCTCACGCAAAAAATGATGAGTGTGATGACGCTGATGATGGGCCTGTTTTTCTTCCGTGTTCCAGCAGGACTGTGTATCTATTTCATTACCAGCAGTGCTTGGGGAATTTGCGAACGAATGATTGTCAAACGAACCCTTCCAAGCAAGAAACACTTTGATCTGGCAGGGTTAGAGAGCGGGACGGCGGCGGCACCGGTTAAGTCTCAGTCTTTGGCTGAGCGGATTCGAAGCCAGGTTGCAAAGCCAGAGCCAACGTTCGAAAAACCAAGTAAGCGAAAACGCCCGGGCGGCAAGAAAAAATAGTGTGCCCGACCGATTCGTTGCACATTGATAGTTCAGTCGTGCGGAAGCCCGTCGATCTAAATGTAGAACATGCTCGCGTCGCCGTGTTGGGCACGTTCGACAAGACCGCTCAAGGTGGCTTGCCCAAGGACTCGGCGTGAGGCTTCCGCAGCATCCTCCCATTGCTCTTGAAGCATCGCGGCGATGGGAGTGCGTTTTGCTTCCGTGCGGCAGCCTGTTTCTTGCGAGCCAATGGCTTCGGCAATGTCCAAAAGTGTGATGGTGGTTGGATCAACTGAAAGTCGGTATCCACCTTGGCTGCCACGAATGCTTTGAACCCATCCCAAAGCACGGAGGCTCCGCAGGATCTGGACCAAAAATGGTCCAGGAACCCCGTGTCGGTCTGTTATTTCTCGGATCGCAACTGGCGACCCTTCCTCGTTTTGGATCGCAAGTTCCAGCATTGCAACGCAAGCGTAATGGACGCGGGCGGAGATGACCATCGTGTTTCTCCACAGTTCAGGTAGAATGGAGTCCACATTCAGTTTTCTTGAACCCACTCCATCGACCAGCCCTTTCATCTTCGCCGGGTAAGACCGCGCGAGTGCATGGGAAGCAGCCCACGCTCGGATAGCCTTGATCGTGCAGTGGGTTGTAAGGAATGTTCTCGCTGGTGATCAATGACCAGACATCTTTCTTGGTCCAGTTCGCCAAAGGGCTAATTTTTACAAGTTGAAACTTGCGGTCCCAGCCAACGATTGGTGCTGCCGCGCGGTCGGGGCTCTGATCTCGACGAATCGCACTCGCCCACGCGTGATGACCCTTGGCTGATTCGTGCAGTACTTTGAGTTTTCGATCGAAGCAGCATTGGTTTGGATTTGATTTGTAAACTGGCCCGCCGTTCGCCGATTCGTACTCGGCAACTGTGAGGTCAGGCAGTTTGTATTCGACTTCGATTCCGTACTTCTCTTTTACTCTCTCTCGCAGTTCAAGCGTTTCCTTGAATTGATAGCCCGTATCCAAATTGAAAATCGGCGTTTCGGGAGCAATGTCAGCGAGCATGTGGATGATGGTCATGCCCTCCGGACCGAAGGCAGTAGCCATCGTGAATTTGGGAGCGAAACGCTCAACCGCCCATTTCAGAATCTGCTTTGGTGTGGCAGCTTCCAGAGCTTGACTTTCCCGTTCTAACTCTTCCAAGAGTGCATCAGTCGGAGCTAAGGGGGGCGTGGCAGCCAGGGCACCCCTCGGTTCGTCCGAGTTGGGGGCGAGAACCTTCAAAGGTGCAGCAGATTTTGCCTTGGAATCTGGCTTAGCAGAATCAACCGGTGGTACGGGAGCGTTCATCGGTAATTTTGGCCGTGCGGACATGGCGGGAAATTTATTGGAAAGCGTGCTTTTTATGATATGCTATAAATGTGATCTCTTTAGTCAAGTATCTATCGTCTGCTGGCAAGTCCCAAATGAACGATTTTAACGATAACACCCCTTTTTAAGCCGTTTTACTCGGATTTATTGGCCCGATCTGAAGCGGAACCGGCTAGATTACCGATTGGGACACAGAGGTGGTTGAGTTTGAATCACCCAGTCGTCGTTTGGAAACGAGGTCCGGGCAAACCGTTCTGAAAGAGAATTTGTGATGATCAACCGGCTCTTTTTTACCGTGGTGGTTGCTGGGATTATCAGCAGTAATTTCTTGGGGCGAGCTGGCCAATCCGTCAGTGCTGATACCGTAGAAATCTCTGGTGGTGGCCATTTGACCGGGGAGGCAAGCCGTAAGCCAAATTCAGTAGTTGTAAGGGTGGACGATGAAATCCATGTTGCCTTACCGGCCAGTCGTGTGCGGCGAGTCGTCGATTCGGACCAGCTGGCTGCGTATCGGGCGCTGGCGACCAAGGCGGGGGACGATGCTGAACTGCATTATCAGTTGGCAGTTTGGTGCGTCACCGGCAATAACGTGCCCGGGGACACCAAGCATTATCGGGCTCACCATTTGCAACGCGCAATCACCATTGATCCAGAGCATGCGAAGGCGCGTGCTGGCCTAGGCTTTAAAAAGCAGAACGGAAAGTGGGTCCGTACATCAGACTTGATGCGTGGTCGGGGAATGATTTCACGTGCTGGTAGGTGGGAGTTACCGGAGTCCGTTGCCATCGAGGATTTTCAACAAGACACTGATGTTAATGCAAAAAAGTGGATCAAAGAGGTGAAGCGTCTTGTTGCATTGGTACTTCGAAATACAAAAAAGTCACCTGAAGCATTCGCTGCACTGCAGGCGATTGACGATCCACTTGCATCAAACGCGATTGCTGAACAGCTGATGGATTCACGAGAGCGGGGAAATCAGAGCCGAAATATGCGAATGTTGTGGGTCAGATTGCTTGGGAAATTTCGTAATTCTGTATCAGTGAAGGCCTTGGTAGAGGCTGGCTTGATGGAGGATGACGATGTGATACGGGAAGCCGCACTAGATGAGTTAGTCAAATATGGAGCGGGTTCGGCAGTCGCGACTTATTTGCCGTGTCTTGCAAAAAATGACAATTTTTTGGTGAATCGGGCTGCTCGTGGGTTGGCTTGGTTTCCGGATTCAGAGCTTGCAATGAGCTACGTTGATGCACTTGTGACCACTCACAAAACCGAGCAGGCTCCCAGTTCAGCAATCAATGCTGGGTTTGGGGATGGCGGTGGTGGGCTGCAGACGGGAGGCAAGAAAAAGGTCTTCGTGCAAACACGTAAAAACCCCGCTGTTTTGGCACTGCTTCAGGCAATTGAACCGGGTGTGGATTACGGATACGACGAGCAGCGTTGGCGGGAGTACTTTGCGAATAAAAGGTCGACTTTTAGTGGTGACTTGCGGCGCGATCTTTGATTGCTGCTGCAAGGTCAATGATTTGTCTTGCTGCTCCTGTTTTCTGGCTCATCGCTGGCCGCACCTGGCTGCCTGCTCTATCAAAACTTTACTGCAAGGCTTCGATTGCCTTGATAACTGCCTGTTTGCTGACATCACTGACCAACTCAACAGAACCCAGTTGCGTTGGAAGGATAAAACGCAGCTTTCCATGAGCGACTTTTTTGTCACGCATCATGACGGGTAGCATTGCGACCGGGTCTGCCTCTGCAAGGCGAGTAGGTAGTTGGCATGCACTGAGTAATTCAGTTTGGCGTTTCAGAAGTGCTTCGTCTGCCAAGCCGAGATCGATCGCAAGTTTGGCCGCCATTTGCATTCCAATGGATACCGCCTCGCCATGCAGAAGCTTTCCATAACCTGCCGTTGCCTCGATTGCGTGTGCAAAAGTATGGCCATAATTGAGAATCGCGCGTCGACCGCTGGTTTCACGTTCGTCTTCTCCAACAACACGAGCTTTGCACTCACAACTGACTTGAATTGCGTGGCGCAAGGCCTCATTGTTGCGTGACACAAGAGACTTCGCGTTGAGTTCCAACCATGAAAAAAACTCGGCATCATCAATGACACCGTATTTGACAACTTCGGCTAAGCCGCTGATGAAACTTCGCTCTGGTAATGTTGACAGAACTTCGGTGTCGATCAGAACCAGGCTCGGTTGCCAGAAGGCACCTACCATGTTTTTCGCACCGGGAAGGTTGATCCCTGTCTTGCCACCGACACTGCTATCCACCATCGCAAGAAGTGTTGTGGGAACCTGGATGAAACGAATCCCTCGAGTGAAAGAAGCTGCAACATAACCCGCTAAATCGCCAATCACCCCACCGCCGACGGCAACGATCACACTTCGCCGATCACCACCTTCGGATAACACCCACTCTAGCAGACGTTCGAATTCTGCAATCGATTTACTTGGCTCTCCGGATGCTACTGTTTGTCGGCTGATTCGGATCTGCTTTCGTCCTGTACTCAGACCTTCGTGAATCTGATTCGCCCAAGCCTTTTCGACTGCCACGTCAGAAATCACAATGGCATGTGAAAGATCGGGAATTGTTTGATGAATTCGATTCGCTGCGTCTGCAAGCAGTCCGCTAGTGATATCGATTTGGTAACTGCGGTCATCCAACGGTACATGAACCATGGATGAGGGGGCCCCTTGCGGTGACGGTATCATACTTCTGCCTTAACTGCCTACTTGCTCTTATGCCTGTCAGACCTGACAACTTAATCCATGAACAACAACCCGAGCGACATCGACACTCATTCAATTTCTCCGAAAACACCGGGGCCGGTA
>DOPG01000096.1 GCA_003513555.1 Rhodopirellula sp.
GCACCCGCTGGTACGTCAAAGGTTCCTACGCGTTTGATTGCATGGGCAACCAAGTCTTCCAAGCAGAATAAGGGTGATACAATCAAGCCTAAGGGACTGCCTGACCTTTCGATGGTCAACGACGAGTGGGTGACAGTGAAGCTTGATGTGAAGGGAAAACATGCGGTTTTGAACATTGGCGATTTTCGAGCTGAAATCAGTCACGCTGCACTTGCTCGTGAGAAGAATACGGTCATGTTGACGTTTGCCCACGGTGAGATCGCAGTTCGTAATTTTAGTTTCTCACCTGCTTCTGACTCTGTTCCCAGGCCTGTAACGCCATAGAAGTGTGAACCTACGTGAGGGTCGGGCACCTTTGTGGCTGGATCAGGCACAAAGATTTTTGAGGGCGGGAATTAGCGTCGAGGTTCCGCAAAAATCAAGTCCGCGAAGTCCACGTTTTGATACTCTCGAGAGAGGTCCTGCTCGTAATAGACGATGGGCTACTGCGCAAGCATTCATTCAGGTGGAAGTCAGCATTTGAAATGCGCGCAGGTGACGGGTGATCCTGCTGACGGCCGGTTCGAAAACTGATTTCGAATTGGCAAATATCGTTGTGCCCATTCATGATGCAATTTGTTGGTGTTACCAAATGAGAGCATGGCGAGCTTGTTGGCGGTGGCTAGTTGAAAGGAAATAGGGAGAAGCTTAGTGAATAAGTTGCCGGCTATATCATTGGTGTTGGTAGTTGTGCTGTTCATCGCGGTTGTTTCCGGCCCCTTTGCGAAGTTGGCGGCATTGGATGACAATTCGTCCACGAATCCCTCTTTTACAGACGCTGCTTGTGAACATGCTCGCTGAAACCATTTGTCGAATTACTGGTGCTGAATCAGTCGTGTTTGGTGATGTGATTCAGAGTTTGTGGAGTGGATACGGTGTCATTCAGCGTGCCGCCTTGTGCGGCACGAAATCGCAACGCGATGATGCTGACGTTCCTGTGGTTATCAAGCACATTGACATTTCTCGTGCCCGTGCGAATCCCCGAGGATGGGCGAGCGATATTTCGCATCAACGTAAAGTCCGGTCCTATCAGGTCGAGAAAACGTTTTACGAGGATTTTTCTGAGCAATGTAAACACCAGTGTCAGGTTCCCAAGTTTCTCGCTGCCGACGAGATCGAAGACGAGGGCGGTTGGGTAATCGTTATGACGGACCTGAACTTTCAGGGATTCGATGGAAGGAAGAGTAACATCAGTCAGCAGGATGTGCATGCGTGTCTTGCTTGGCTTGCGAATTTCCATGCCACTTTCATGGGAAATGCAGCAACCGGGTTATGGCCCGCCGGCACGTATTGGCATCTGGAAACTCGCCCGGATGAACTTGATGCGATGCCTGAAGGTCGTCTCAAAAATTCTGCCGAAATGATTGATCGACGATTGAATGAGGCAATGTACCAGAGTCTTGTGCACGGTGATGCCAAAGTTGCGAACTTCTGTTTTTCAGAAAGCGAGCCCGATCTTGTCGCTGCTGTTGACTTTCAGTACGTGGGACGCGGTTGTGGAATGAAGGATGTTGCTTACTTTATCAGCAGCTGTCTCAGCGACGAGGCAGCAGCCCGACAGCAGGAATCGTTGTTGGGTTTTTATTTTGAGCAGTTGCAGGTGGCACTTTCTGGCCGCAATTCTGCCATCCATTTCGCAGACCTTGAGTGTGAATGGCGAGAATTGTATTCCTATGCCTGGGCCGACTTTTGCCGCTTTCTCGCTGGCTGGTCACCGGGGCACTGGAAGTTGAATTCCTACAGTCAGCAGATCACGCAATCAGTACTCGAAAACATTGACCGGAGCTGATGCAACGCTGATACAACGGTGGCATGCTTTGCTTGCGGGGTGATTGCCTGGCCGCCCGAATCGTTTTCAACTCCTGTTCTTAGCACGTTCATGTGAAGTAGCGATTGAACAAACGCTGGTGTTAGAATGGGAGCGATTGATCATGAGGACGTTTTGAAAGTCAGTTTGGCTTGCATGACTGGAAAAAGCTGTTTGCCCCGGATCATTTTGCCAATCATTAACCCGGATAATGAAATATGTATCGTTTGCTGCTCACGCTCTGTCTTGGGCTTGTTGTTCTGCCAATCGCTGCTGCTGAGAAGCCAAACATCATCATGATCCTTTGCGATGATGTCGGCTTTGAATGCTTCAGTGCCTATGGAAGCCGAGAGTATTCAACGCCACGTCTTGACGCACTGGCAGCCGACGGCGTTCGCTTTGACAACTGTCACTCCACGCCGCTGTGCACGCCCAGTCGGGTCAATCTGATGTCGGGCAAGTCGAATGTGTTCAACTACTTCGACTTTGGTATCTATCCTGAGGGTGAGCCGACCTTTGCCAACTATTTCAAAGGGCACGGCTACACAACTGCCGTGGCAGGCAAGTGGCAGTTACTGACCTCTCAAGGCGGCATTACACCTGAACAGGCCGGCTTCGACACTCATTGTCTTTGGAACATCCCTGGTGGAGGGCGTGAGCGATACTGGAATCCTTCGTTAGTTCAGGACGGGAAGTTGCTTGATTTGCCTGACGGAGCTTATGGGCCTGACATCACGACCAATTTCCTGATCGACTTCATCAAAATCAACCGGGAACAACCGTTCCTTGCCTACTTCCCCATGATTTTGCCTCACAATCCGTTTCCGGTGACTCCCGACAGTATCGATCCGAAGTCGACAAACCCTAAGAACAACTTTGTCGATATGGTTCAGTACATTGACAAGAATGTGGGGCGTCTTGAAGACACGTTGAAGGAACTGGGGCTGCGCCGGAACACGCTGATCATTTTCACGGGTGACAACGGGACCAATTCGCAACTGACCTCCGAGTTGAATGGCCGACAGATCCGTGGTGGCAAGGGTTACACACACGATTATGGGACTCATGTGCCGTTGATCGTGAATTGGCCCGCCCGTGTCCCGGGTGGGAAAGTAAACGACGACCTGATTTGCTTTTCTGATCTGTTCCCAACGATGGTAGAGGCAGCAGGCTTGCCCGGGAAAAAAATCTCTGACGGCGATGGATTGAGTTTTTGGCCGCAGTGCCAAGGGAGGCAAGGAAGGAAACGCGACTGGATCTACTGTTACTATTTTCCCCGTCCCTCAGCCGCAAAGTACAATGACAAATACAGTCACTATGAGGTCAGGTTTACACGGGACAAACGTTATAAGCTTTACGATAACGGAGACCTGTTTGACACGGTAAAGGATGTGAACGAGAAGCATCCCATTGCCGTTGGTCAGGCTGGGCAACCCGCTGAATTGGCCCGCGCCATGTTGCAGAAGGCGCTGGACTCTTTTCCCGCTGAGGGTCGTAATGCCAATCGCAGCAAGAAGTCTGTTAAAAACAGGAACTAGCACGAGCTCTGAGGCAATCCCACTTGGCCTCCCAACAGCATTGCCAACGGTGCACGGTGGACTCGGATCCGCCGTAGTGCGCTGACAATGTGCGATTTAGTCAACACCCGGGTAAGCGTTGATATGATAACGCCTATTCGATGCTGTTTTTGCCGATCAACCTCCCCTGTACTCCCCCCACACTTGCTCATGATCGACCTGTTCGTGTTTTACCGATTAGTGTTCAACCGATTATCGCTAATCGTGATTCTCACCGTTTGGTGTGCAGCAGGTGTGAGTTCGTCTTCTGCGGCCGGACCGGAGCAGCCGAACGTCTTGTTGATACTTTCTGATGATCACAGCATTCCGCATGTCAGTTGTTACGATGATGAAAACACAAAGCGTTTCAACATCACTCCAAACCTTGAGCGGTTTGCGGAACAGGGGATGCGGTTTGATCGTGCTTACACATCTGCTCCACAGTGTGCGCCATCACGCATTTCGATTTTTACAGGGCGATCGCCTGTTGACCTCGGTGTGACTCGCTTCGCGCAACCACCACGCGGCGATGTTCGCTTTTTCACAGATGTGCTGCGTGAGGGTGGTTATTGGGTGGGGTTGGATGGCAGGCATCAGCACCTCGATGGACGTATTCGGGAAGCTGAGCACATCGATCGCACCCTCCGTGAAGCTGGGATGCAGAGTCTTGATCAGCGGTTCGATCACTTCGTCCGATCGGCAAGTACCAAGGGTGAAGGCTTGCCTGAGGTGGCTGATCGTGTTGCCGCTGCGTTGGATAAAGTGCCAGAAAACAAACCATTCTTTCTCTATTTCGGCTTCAATCAGCCGCATCGGAAGTTTGCAGTGAATTATGACGGGATTGATCCAAACCAGTTAGAGCTTCCTGACGACTGGCCTGATTTACCTGAGGTACGCGTCGATTATGCCAGGTATCTCGCGTCGGTTCGCGAGCTCGACCAGGGGGTCGGCCAGATCATGCAACTCGTGGAGACTCGTGGTATCGAAGACAATACCCTTGTCATCTTCATGGGTGACAATGGTGAGGCGTTGTTGCGAGGGAAAGGTTGTCTGTTGGACCGCGGTACTCATGTTCCCCTCGTGATCCGATGGCCGGGCCGGGTTGAGCCAGGTTCCGATTGTTCTTCACTCGTGTGTGGCACCGACCTCGGCCCCACGATTCTTGCCGTTTGCGGTATGAAGCCATTGGAAAAGATGACTGGAGTCAGTTTTCTGCCACAGTTGCTTGGGGAGAAGACGGCAGGACAGCAATATGTATTTGCTGAACGGGGCTGGCACTGGGGGCCGATCACGCGTACCGATGGATTGGATCTTTCGCGTTCTGTTACTTCGGACCGGTACCGTTACATCTACAACGCATTGCCCAACCGCAGTTACACACCCGTCGACATGTCAGGCAAAGATGCCTGGAAAGCGATTCAGGCGGCGCAGGCAGCGAAACAGTTGTCGCCGTTGCACGAGCGATTGTATTTTGCGAATCCTCGGCCAATCGTTGAACTCTATGACTTGCGCAACGACCCATTGGAGCTCAATAATCTGGCAGGGAAAAACAGGGTCGCCGAAATCGAGCGGATTCTGCGCGAGGAGCTTGAAAGCTGGATGATTCGTGAGCACGATTTTCTGCCGTTGCCAACACATGCCCTGCAGAATGCAAGGTAGCCGAATGAAAGGTACGGCTTCCGCATTTTCCCGTTTTTGTAAAGAGAACGCGGCGGCGATTTGTGATCATTGGTTGCCGTGTTCGGCGGTCAGCGAAACGACCAACATTACCGACTGCTGATTTGATCATGTAAACTGCCAGCACGCATTCTATTCGAGATAAGCTGGATCGTTGGTGATGCTGGTATCAGAAGTTGGGAGCAAGAGTTGACTAGACGAGAAATCGACCAAAAAGCGGCAATCATGATTGTCATCGAACAGCTTGGTAACATCCCGCCGGGCACGAAATGTTCTGCTGTATTTTTCGATGCGCAGAGGATTGGTCGCGAAAAAGAGTTCTACGCAAAGCTATACAGCGAGAACGGGGTGCATGATCTGGAAGTCCTTCGTGCGATGGTTGCTGCGAATGTCCCCGACGACCCCTATTGGCTGGTCTCTTTGAAGTCCAGTGGTGGCCCCCTTGGTGAGGTCACTCATCTACACAGAGTCGACGATCGAACCGGCAAGATGCTTCCAGATCCTGCGTAGCCAATCGCACGGTCGGGTTCGTACTAGAACTCAGGCGTACTAGAACTCAGGGGATGCATCGCGCATGCTGTTTCACCGTGGCAGGACGGTCAGACTGTTGCATCAATGAGTTGAGAAACGTGCGACGGTTGTGCAGTGATCCTGACTGTGTTTCCTGTGTTTCAGGAAATCGCTACGATACGGTCGTCATGCATTGCTACGATCAGGGATCATTCGCTTGTTGAGTGAAACATCATGAAAGCCGCCAGAATCAGCGAATTGAAAAAAGAACTTGCTAAGCTTGATCACGATGACCTGTTCGATGTTTGCGTCCGGCTGGCAAAGTTCAAAGTTGAGAGTAAGGAACTGCTGACTTACTTGTTGATGAAGGCTGACGATGAAATTGGTTACGCTGACGAGTTGTGTGATGAGATTGATGCGAATTTGGATACATCGGGCCGAATCCACAAGAAGACTTTGCGGAAAATCGTTCGTTGGATGGATAAGTCACTGCGGTTTTCGGGTGACAAAGAGACTGAGTTGCAGGTGCGAATCCACTTTTGCCGGCGGATTAAAGACAAAAGAATCCGATTCGGTGGTTGTCGCGTGAGTGAGAATATGTACGCCACGCAACTGAGGAAGATTGACAAGGCGATTGAAAAAGTTCATCCCGATCTGCAGTTTGATTACAATCAGCAACTCTCGGAAATCACCACGCCGGTTTATCATTGATGCTTTTCAATCGGAGACGGGACGCGACTTTTGTTTTGTTGCGGAGGAATTTCTGGCTCTTCCCAGGGCAGGGGTTGAATTTTTGATCACCGGCAATGGTAGTGACGCGGGTTGGAATGGCGATGAACGTAAGGTCCACGTCAAGGATCTGACCACTAGATGAATGAATGTCAGCACGCATGATTCGTCAGTTTTTTATTCCAGTGCTTGAGCAACAACATGAATAAGAATGGATTCAGGCAATTTTCCACCCTGCTGGTTGGGCTGCTAATCGTGACCTCGATTTGCGTTGCACCGGCATACGCGAAAAAGGGAGAAACCGATTGGAGTCTTGGGCCAACCGGGGCAAGAGGCTTGATCGATGCGTGGAAGCACACGTCCGATGCTCGGCGCATCGTGATCACTCGAGTTGCGACCGGATCCCCTGCTGCTGATGTCCTGAAGGTGGGGGACGTGATCGTTGGTGTCGAGGGCCGGGAGTTTGACGATGATGCACGTATCGCATTCGCTAACGCGATCACGCGAGCCGAGAAAGAAGAGGCTCGCGGTGTTTTAAGTTTGGTTTGTCTGCGTGATGGTGTGCAAAGCACGATCAAACTTCGGCTTCCCGTGATGGGGAACTACAGCAAGACAGCACCGTATGCGTGCAACAAGTCAGAAGCGATTTTTGAGCGTGGTTGTGAAGTGATTGCCAGCCGAGGCATGCGAAGTGTCTCAATACCCAACAGCATCAATGCACTCGTGCTGCTGGCAAGTGGTGACGCAAAATATCAATCACTGCTTTCTGGTTACGCCAAGAAAGTTGCCAGCTATCAGGTGGGCCCAATGGCAACGTGGCACTACGGCTACGCAATCACATTTCTTGCGGAGTATGCCCTTGCGACCGGTGACTTGTCGATCATGCCGGGGCTGCAACGTCTGGCTCTGGAAGCGGCGCGCGGTCAGAGCAAAGTGGGGACTTGGGGACATCGATTTGCGATGCCGGATGGACGTGTGGGTGGCTACGGGTGCATGAATTCTCCGGGAATCCCTTTGACGATTTCATTGGTGCTGTCTCGTGAAGCCGGTGTGAAAGACCCGGCCATTGATCAAGCGATTTCAAAATCGGCTCGGTTTCTAAGGTGGTATGTGGACAAGGGGGCCATTCCCTATGGCGATCACGCACCCTGGCCCGGGCATGAAGACAATGGAAAGTGCTCGATGGCCGCCGTACTCTTTGACTTGCTTGAAGATCGTGAAGCTGCAGAGTTCTTCGCCAAAATGAGTACCGCTGGGTACGACGAGCGAGAACGCGGTCACACCGGAAACTTCTTCAATATCCTGTGGGCCATGCCCGCTGTGTCTCGCTGTGGGGCGTTGGCCACCGCGGCCTACTGGAGTGAGCAAGGTTGGTACTACGACCTTGCACGTCAGTCTGATGGCAGCTTTCGTTATCAAGGTTCACCGGCTGGTGAAGAGGAGCATGGTTCGTACACGAATTGGGACAATACGGGAACCTACCTGCTGGCGTACGCTTTGCCGTTAAGAAGTCTTTATCTCACAGGAAAGAAGCGGTGTTGCGTGCCGGTCTTGGGAAAAGCTGAAGTGGAAGAAGTGATTTCCGCCGGGCGTGGCTATTTTTCGACAAAAGAAAAAGATCGTTTTCGGTACAAGGCCCGCGCTGAGAGTGTTTTGATCGAGGGTTTGTCCAGTTGGTCGCCGGCGGTTCGGAAACGCTCGGCCGTGGAACTTGCGAGTCGTCGCGGCAATGTCCAGTCAACCTTACTCAAGCTGCTCGCATCCAACGATCGCTATTCTCGCTACGGCGCAGCCGAGGCGGTGGGGCATGTTGGACAAAATGGTGATTCTGCTGATTGTGTAGCGGCCTTGCTGGAAGCCTTTGAATCGGAGGATTTGACCCTGCGAATCATCGTGGCGGAGGCTTTGGCGCGAATTGGTCAACCAGCCCAGTCGGCCGTTCCGGCAATGCTGCAACGTTTGGCAAGTCCAGACCGAGAGAACGATCCCCGAGGTATGGAGCAACGGTTTCTCTGCTTCAGTCTTTTCAATCGCCGCGGGGGGCTGATCGGAAGATCGCTTGATGGGGTTGATCGTGAGTTGCTGCTTCGAGCGATTTGCGTCGGACTTCAGAATGAGGATGGCCGAGCACGCGGAAGTCTTGGAACTGTTTATGCAAATCTAAACTACGATGAAATCAAGCCGTTTCTACCCGCCATTCATCAGGCAATCGTCGAGCCCGCACCGAGCGGAATCATGTTCGCAAGTGGAATTCGGCTCAGTGGTGTCGAGCTGCTCGCCAAGCATCGAATCCGGGAGGGCATGCCGCTCTGCATTCAGATCATGGAAATCAACAAGTGGGGCAAGAAGGACCGAATCAAAAGATGTTTGAAAACTCTGGAATCGTACGGATCGGCAGCCAAGTCGATCCTGCCGGAACTTCGACAACTTGAGAAAGACTTGCAAGCACATAGCGAGGCCCGAATGCTAACGCCCGTGACTCAGCAAGTCACAGCGCTGATCCAAAAGATCGACAATGGCACAGATTCTGTAGAACTGCGGAGTATTACGGATGCGTGATTGGGAACGAATTCATCAATCAAACAGGAACATGGAAATGTTGCAATTTGGATATCGCGTTTTACTGGCTTTGTTCGTCAGCTTGGGGGTTATTTGTGTGCCTGCGTCTGCACAGAAATCAGATGCGGGCAGGAAAACACCAAACATTGTCTTGATCATGGCGGATGATCTCGGCT
>DOPG01000156.1:0-9151 GCA_003513555.1 Rhodopirellula sp.
CTGCGGTTTCCGCAGGGGTGCGAACCGTGTGGAGGCCGATTTCCTCTTCCTCGTCAAAGTTACCGAACAACTCTTCGCTGGTCTGCGTTTTTACGAGATCCGCGTACAACGCAGTGTTCAGGTCATCAGCATTCCATGCCTCGCCGGTTGGCAATGCGGGACAGGCTAACTGAGGGTATTCCAAGTGCGGGGTACCAAGGTCGTCAATTTCCAGTTGATCGTCGTGAAACGCATGGGTTGAGGGGCCAGAAATTTCGTCGGTGGTGCTCTCTTGTGGACCGTCCTGCAAAGTTATGTCTTGTTCATCGCCCCAGACCTCTGTGTGCAGCTCAGGGTCGGTGGCAGTCGCTTGATCCGAATTCGGTGGGGAACCGGCTGACTCGACATGCTCGGTTGTGGTCGCCAGATGACTTTCTGGTTCGAAGTCGTACGCGTTAGGGTTGGTGTCACACGTTGTGGCGGGGGGATTCGTATCAGCGCAAATTGGGTCGAAGGCTTTGCTGGTGTTGTTGATTTCACTCTCGGTTTCGAGCGGAGCGTCGAACGAGTCCAGTTCACCAAATTCAACCGTGGATGCGGTGATGTTGATTTCTGGTTCATCCACCATTGGGCTTGGAAGTTGTTGAACCTCTGCCCATGATTGATCGATGATGCGGTCGGTAATCAGGTGCTCGTCCTTCTCCGCAGCAAAATCAATGGCGAAGGTCAATAATTGGTTAATCAGACGGGGCACGCCGCTACAAGCATGATGTACCGCGGAGATTGCATCAGCAGTGATGGTAGCTTCGGGGTCACAACCGCAGTTGCGGATGGTCTGGTTGATATACCAGTTGGTCTCTTCGTGGTTGAGAGGGTGCAGGTAACATCGAGTTGAGATACGCTGCCGGAACCCGTCCATCGATGGAGCGATCAACAATTCATCAAGATGGTTTCCTCCGAACATGACCACACTGACGCGTGGGAAGCCATCACGTTTTAAATTGGTTAGCGTGCGAATGGCTTCAAGGACTTCGGGAGTTAGCGATTGAGCTTCGTCAATTAGTAGTAAGAGCCGCTGATCCGATCGATCGCCCATACAAATGTGGTCGAAGAGTGCTAGCTGAAGATCTCCACCCGGCGCATTCTGAATGTCAGCGCCCGCTTGGTGTAGCACTCGCCGTAGAAATGAGTCGCTGTCGACCAGAGGGGTCTCGCCCAAGCTGATCACGCGGTGACTGTTTTGGCGGCGAGATGCGAGTAGTTCGCTGATCAAGGTCTTGCCGGTGCCAGGCGGGCCAATCACCACAGAGATCGCGTCTTGTGCAAGGATACTGCGCTCGATTCTGTCCACGGCATCCTGAACGGATCCCAGCCCGACATAACGTTCAATACTCGGAAAGGCAGGGAATGGTGGCAGGTCGTAGCCAGAATCGCTGGAGTGCATCGTTGTCACACATTTTGGAAGGTTGGAGACGACCCGCGCCGGCTGAACCACATCACGCAGATCGATACAATCCAAATGATCGGCACAATTGGTACTGCTTCTACAGTTGAAACTAGGCCTGAGCCACCCCTTGAAATGCCAGCGGGGAAATGGGGTGGATGGGCGGCCTGGGGTGGTTCCGTTCGCGTTCTCATTAGAGATTTATGGCGTTCGCCGCAAGGATGGGGGACAGAGCCGGCGGGTGGCCTTGCCGAGCTTTGATGAAGTCGGTCCGGCGGAACTTGTTTTGGCTGGTTGCGTCGAGGACGGAACCGACATTATTGCAAGCAAAACGCGAGGCCAGTGTATTTGGGGGGGCGCGGCCGACGGCAATCACGTGTTGTGTTTGCATGCGTGTTAGAATCCACCAGGGCTGGTGAACTCGGCGTAGTCATCGAATTCACTATGGCGTTCTGCAGCGCGGTCACTGAAGCGGGTGAAGTCGGCTTCCCAAGTGAGTTCCACGTCACCGATGGGGCCGTTTCGCTGTTTGGCAATGATGATTTCTGCTTGTCCTGCAAACTGGGCTTTATCATCACCGCGGTGGTAGTATTCTTCGCGGTGCACGAACATCACAACGTCGGCATCCTGCTCGATGGCACCTGATTCACGGAGGTGACTCAGTTTGGGGCGATGATCTTTGCTGTCTTCTGCTTGCCTGTTGAGTTGCGACAAGCAGAGCAAAGGGACTTCCAACTCACGTGCAAGACCTTTTAGCCGACGCGCGATCTTGGCAACTTGTTCTTGTCGTGGGTCGCGAGAGTTGTCTGGCTCAATCAGTTGCAGGTAGTCGATCACGATGAGGCCCAGAGCTTCCTCTCTGCGTTTAATACGTCGAGCGGCGGCAGCGATTTCGCTGACCGTGCGGCTGGGGGAATCGTCAACGAACAGGGGCGCTTGACTGATCTCGTTGGCTGTTTGGATTAGCTTGTCACGATCGTCTGACGAGATGGTGCCGTTACGAACACGATGTCCATTCACCCTCGCGAGGGAGCAGAGCATGCGGTCGGCTAATTCAATTCCAGACATTTCCAGAGAAACAAACAGGACCGGTTGTTTTTGGTTGATGGAGACATGCTCACCGATATTCATCGCCAGCGCCGTTTTACCCATGGATGGTCTAGCCGCCAAAATGATCAATTCACCGTGGTGAAGTCCACCGGTCATTTCGTCAAACTTGGACAGACCTGTCTCGGCAGCACCATCTACGTACTCATCCCTCATCCGCGCTTCCATCCGGTCCATGGATTGGTGTAACACATCCGCTATGTTCTGAACCGATTGTGAGGAGCGGCCATCCATGATGGCAAAGACTTTTTGCTCTGCTTGGGCACACAGTTCTTTGGCGCTAGACGATTGGTCATAGGCATCCCGCAAGACCTCCGTGCTGGATTGAATCAGGCGGCGGTAGACAGCTTTCTCTGTGACAATGCTACAGTAGTAAACAGCATGCGCTGCATTCGGGACCGATGAAGATAACTGTGCCAAATAAGCAGCTCCGCCCACTTTTTCATAATCGCCTGCGGTTCTTAATCTCGAGACGAGCAAGGTGATGTCAATCTTGTCACCCGAGTCATGCATCTCTCGTAGGTTTTCGTAGATTTTTCGATTCGCGTCGTCATAAAAATCTTCTGATCTGAGCGAAGGGATGTCGTCGCATACCTCGGGCAGTAACAGAATGCTTCCCAGAACACCCATCTCAGCTTCAAGGTCGAAAGGGGGTTGCCGTTGCAGGATCTCCGCAGCAGAAGGTTCTTTTTTTGGCTTTTTGGAAAAGGGGTAGTCGTTAGGAGCCATGAGCCAATCCGTCGGGGGCGAAAGGGAAAATGTGTCGTGGGGGTGATATCCGCATCGACCGGATAAAAAAGAAGTCAAATTTCTCAGGTTTCAGGCCGCTACGATTGCTTTCAGGTGGGTGGCATAGCTACCGGGGTGGGGCAAAGGGTGTGATGATTCATCGATCTCAAGTTCATTGGTTATACCGTTGCGCTCTACTGCGAGGGTTGCGACGTGATCCAACGTAGACGTCTTTATCGGGTTTTCGCAGGGGGCGTGATAATCAGGGTTATCGCACCGCCTTTTTTCGAAGTAGGGCAATTTGCTTGAGTTCGTTCCGGCAGCGCGCTGTAGGTGTTTGCTGTTTGCGGGAACCATAGACCTGGAAGGTCAGAGTACTGAAAGTTGGAGTGCTGCAGCTAACAATTCGGCCATCAGGAGTTTCGCATAGCGACGAAGGCTAGGCAGGTGCGTTGACAAATGAACGGCGGGGCGGCGTGCGATTGGCGGTCCGTAAAGGCTACCCAGTTTACCCCCTGCTGGAGAGTTTGAGCTAG
Organism: Rhodopirellula sp.; assembly: GCA_003513555.1. Lineage (GTDB taxonomy): Bacteria > Planctomycetota > Planctomycetia > Pirellulales > Pirellulaceae > Rubripirellula. Next base: position 3,796 of record DOPG01000156.1, read on the forward strand.
CCGCTTCGGAGTAAATTTTCCACTCGGGCGACCGCTTCACGCGTTGACATTGCAAGTTGTCCGCGACCGATCGACTTCCCGTTTTTGAGCCATTTTTTGACGTTGTTCTCAGCGGAAATGGCGGTGCTGTGCGATTTGCCACCAAAATGGGTGGCAATCTCTGAGTAAGCAGAAGCTGTCAGTTGGCGGGCCAAGTACATCGCTAGCATGCGAGGTCCTGTGACGGCGCGGGTTTGGGAACGCGCCCCAAGGGTATGGTGCGGCAAGTGAAAGGCGTCACAGACCGCTGTCTCAATGACCGACAGCGTCGCGATTGGGGTGGCAGCCCGTAATAGGTTGCCTCCAAATTGTCGGATTTCGTCCAGCGTGGGAACGCGACCAAACATCCGCTGAAGTGTGTTGATCATGTTGGCGACCCCACTCACCACGCGACCATCGCCTGCCAGCATCGGATTGATTTGGTCGAGCAAGCTTGCAGGGACTTCAAGCGGACAGCGGTCGGCAATCCAACGCTCCAGGATTTGTCGTCGGATGTCAATATCCAGTGGCTGTATGGGGCATACCAGACCGCTCGCCATACGGCCCGCTAGTTCCTGCGAAAGACCAGCAATCTCACTGGGAGCCTGCAGTCCAGAGAAAAGCAAGGCCCGCCCCTCATTGGCCAGCGTCTCGACGGTATAAAGCATCTCTCGAAGCGTGGCCTTCTTTGCTCCTAAAAATTGCACATCATCAATCAGCAACGCGTCCACTTCGCGGTAGCGGCGGCGAAACGCAGTGATCCCACTATTGCCAACGGAGCTGATGAAATCGTTCGTGAACTGCTCTGCTGATAAATGCATCACGCGACGCATGCGGTGACGTCGACGCAACTGTTCGGCAATCGCTGACATCAGGTGTGTTTTGCCTGTTCCCGTTGGACCACAAAAGAAAATGGGTGAAGCCGTATTTGGGTCCTGGCAAACCATGGAAAGGGCTGTGTAGGCGAGCTGATTGCTCGTTCCCGCGACGAAGTTGGCAACGGTTGCTGGGCGTGTGCGGTCGTCGGTAGTCGCGACTTGCGGGCGATCCAGTTTTTGTGCAGTTTTGAGTTGGCCGCTCGTTCCGCTTTTTAACGTCGGCTGAGAAGCCGCGGACGCTTGCTGCATGGTTGTGGAATTGAGCTGCCTAGGCCCGCCCTTGGCTGGGGCCACGCCAAGCTTGGCTGGCGTTAATCCTGGGAACTCGAGTTGTTCTGCTTGGTCGATCCGAAGTTCATTTCGCTTGGCGCGTCTCTTCGGCGCGTCTTTATCCCCCATGTAAGACGAGATCGATTGTGCTCGGCCTTGTTTCGATCTGGCAGGTGGGGTGAGATCGTTTCTCTGTCGCGATCCGCGTTCTTTCGCGTGGCCCAACCCAGAAGTACCTCCCGGGACTGTTTGTGCATTGAAGTGATGAAGGTTCAATGTATCAATGCGGGTGGGACCAGTGGAAACCGCCTCACATCCTGCCCTGCTTTCTTCGCTTTTGGTTTCATCGTCAGTCAGCGGCAACTGGGCTTGGGTAGCCACTGGTTCATCCAAACGAAGAACGACTTCGGTTCTCACGCCGCAAGCTTGCATCGCGGCGCCACGCATCTCGCGGAGGAAATTCTGGCGGAGGCGGTCCAATGCGAATTGACCACGAATGGAAAGAATGATGCGACGCTGTTGCTCGGCTGGTAAGGCAGTGGCGTCCACCGAGGATGCCTGTTCGGAAGAGTCATCTGCTTCGAGATCACTCAATCCAGCGTCAACCGCAATCGTTACTCCGTGTGTGAACCACATGCGGAATCGTTCTGCACCTACGCGTCCTGTCAAAGCTTCCTTGAATGATTCGATGACAGCCGTGTCACCGGTGCAGCCGTGCGGTGCAGACATACTGGTAGCGCAATCCTCCATCATGGATGTTTCGCAGGGCAGCAATAGCAGCGGCCAATTTCAATTCGCCCACGCGAATCGGACCACCGTCGATTGGGGGCAGGGCAACCAAAGCGTTGGTAATGAATCGTCACCAACCTAGCTCCGCCGGGCGGCACACAGACCTCCCCACAATCATTCTCCCGCAGGACACGATTCACTATCGCTTCCGCAGGAGGGAGAATTCTATGGTTGCTAGCAACCAAGTCAAACATCCGTTGGCCCCCTTTCGAAACTTTCGTTTCGACTTGTTGCTTGAAAGTTTTAAAGTGTCCCGAAAAGCCGGATTTTGATGGCCGGGTGACGCGAGAACCTATTCAAAGAGTGGCCTGATCCTAGCCGACTGCCGGCAGTGGAAAAGGTGTTGGAAACTCTTTGTCGAGTCACATGTTTCTAATCGCGAATGAGTGTAAGTCCATAATTGCAGAGGGGTTACGGTCCATATCTGGGCTTTTGGACGAGTTGGGGTGCCCGGCAACATTTATTCGATATTTATTTGATTTATCACGGTGCCGAGATCATTTTTACTGAAAACAGCAGGTGACAACGGCCCGATTCGAAGAAAACGGGTTGGTTAATCCTGACGACTTCCTTCCTATAACACCCGCTTTGCCCAGACTGTTTCGCTCAGTAGCCGGGTCATTCCTTGGGCGTTGTAGATGTCTCGAGCCGGTCGGTTCTTGCGGTCAACGCCCAAGATGAAACGCGTTCCCCCAAAATCGGACGCCAACTTTGCGGCTTGAGCGACAAGTCGTCTACCGAAGCCCTGTCCGCGAGTTTCGGGTAGCAGGCCCATATATACAATTTCGATGACTGGTCCCGTGGAACGGGCGGCTGGTTTGCGGCTGCTTTCGGTTTCCTCGGTGTGGCTCTTACCTGCTTGGGCAGTTTCGCGACCCGTATCACCGGACTGAGTGTTGTCGCGGGATTCTTCGTGCTTAGCCAAGATCATGCAGCCAACGGGCTTGTTGTCCGAACTGCTTCCATCCACGACTTCGAACCACAGTTCAGGTGCAAAGGACGCCGTGGTCTGATAACCGCGAAGGGTTTCGCTGGTGGTGCGGTAATCGGCAAGTCTTGGGCAGTCCAGTGTGCCGGAGTAAGTCGCCTCGACAAGTTTGGCGAAAGCCCGTCGACTCCCCTCGTGATCCAAGGCAACGGGACGTAACTCAATGGCGGCTTGCGGTTCGTGATCCTCTGCCTTGCAGAGTGCAGCCGAAGTGATGGGATCAGCCTCGCAGGTCGAATTTACGTTGCCGGTTAAATAATCGAGGGTAGCGATTTTTTGAAAGCCTAATCCGTCATGCCACTGCTGGGCACTCACTTCGATCTGATCTGTTGCATCGGTAGCCCATTGGACAAACCGAATTCCAAGGTCGCTTAAATCCCGGTCGATGTGGTTACGCATTTGCAGGATCACCTGAACCAGGTCGGCCGACGGCATCGGGCGGTGCTCATCTGGGACCGAGCCGATTGCCGCTGATTCACGCAGCTGGGCACTGTTTTCTGGCAGTGTTGCGAGGTGACTCGCGTGGTCGATCAGAAAATCTGCGTGCACAATCGTCGCCACATCCGACGAGACTGCCTCGTCGATAGAAGGTTGTTGGATGGCGATTAACGCGGCGATCGACGCAGATGTATCCGTCGGATCAGTTTCCAGACTCACAGATGCATCCTGTTCTCGTGCTAAGTAAAAGAGGATCTCATCATGGGGGCGGTTTTGCAGATTGCTCCGCAAATGTTCCAAAGCGATTTGCGCTCGCCCAATCGACAGCCTCGAGAGTAATCGGGGTAAGACTGTTTGCAGGTGCTCGAGTGAGGCACGCTGGATTTGCAATGACATCTGTGTTGTAACGGGGAAGAAAGAAAAGAGTTATGTGTTAAAGCTTTGGATTCCAGCGGCAAGGAATGACTGTTCCTGGCTTCCCAGTTTTATTTTTATTTTGCGCAAGCTGCTAACTCATGAAGCAGGGCTCTCAAAATTGCCGCCGCGGGGAAGCCATGCATCAGTGAATTTACTAGAGGGTTCAGTTTGCGTTTGTATTTCTGACACGATTGTGTGAATGGAGCTCGCTTGGGAGCCAGAAAAAGTTTACGTCCGCTCGTTGCCCAGTCCTTGTGAATGCCCAAGACTGCCCAAGCCTACATTTGTTTCGGCCGATTACGGTTCGGAGTTCTTGCTGGCAAACATTCTGCAGCCGTTATACCACTTCCTCGTGTCGCGTTGAGTTGCTGCGGGCCCCTCTGCCGTGGTGATACCGAGATGTTGGAATTTGCTGCCGCGGCGTGCGGGCCGATCTTCCAGCGGGAATGGGCGTTGCTGGATCGGCACTGCAAAACATTTTCCTAAGAGCTTTTGCAGGCTGTTTGGAGGGGTGGGGGGCGTTGCTGTCCTTTTCTTGAGGCAGCAGACTGCTATTCTGAGAGTGCAGGTGGTTTGCTGATGGTAGGCGTGTTTCGGGTGAGAGAGCTGCCCGGGAGAGATGGTCGCGGTAATGCCTTCGTTTTTGCTGCCCAGCCAGTTGATTGGCTGGGCAGAATCTTAGTGATCGTCAGAATTTTGGGGGCCAAAGAATCCGTCAGTCAACTTCTGCCGCAAACAATCAACGAAATTTCACCCTAGACAGCTTTTTTCTCCTGATCTGCCCGCGATCAGTAGTTGGCAGGACGGAGTCATCTGAGCAGTCACCATGGATTTGAAGCATGCGAAAAACCCTAGCGAAACTCATGATCAGTGGTGTCATTGTTGCGATCAGTGCAACTTCTAATTCACCTGTAGTCTTGGGCCAAGGTTTCTTGAAGCGTTTGCAAGATCGCGTCCAATCGTTCGATCAAGAGAATGTGGGAACTCAAAACCCAGCGTCGGGGGAGTCTTCTGAAGCTGGCACTCGTGCCGGAGCACAACGCGCGAATCAGAGGCGACCGCTCGTCGATGCACTCTTGCAGTATGGGCCTGAAATTTTCGGGGGGCAGGAAAACAGTAAGCCTGCTCCTGCTGGAACGCCTGCCGACCAAACCCGCGCATCAGGTGTAGCCACACGAGCCAGACCGAGCGGGCAATTTCAGAGAGCAGCACTCGGCATTGATGTGTTGGACTCGCCACCCGGAGTCCCAGGAGTGCTGGTTACTGGATTCCGAAGTGACTCTCAGGCCGATGATGCAGGCCTTCAGAAAAACGATGTGATCGTTTCGTTGGATCAAACACTCACACCGAAGATCACTGACATTGCCAGGTTTCTGAGTGTGCGTCGTGCTGGCGAGTATGTTACGGCGCGGGTTCTTAGGGGTGATCAGATGAAAACAATCCGCCTACCCTTATTAGCACCGCAGAGAGCCGATCTTTCAGCACGCCAGCCAAGTGCCGCTCCCATGCCCAATTCATCGATTGCCAGTCCGACTGTACCCCGGGCTTCTGTACCCCG
>DOPG01000156.1:9360-9930 GCA_003513555.1 Rhodopirellula sp.
TGTACCCCGGGCTTCTGTACCCCGGTCTTCTGTACCTCTTGCTCCTGTTCCCCGACCGCCTGTACAAGCTCGTGGGGTTACTGAGACGCTTCCTATCGCTGGGCAAGTGGAAAGTTTGCCACCGCCGACCATGCGGCTGTCACCCAGCACTGACGTGCAGCGGTACGGGATCCTGCTTGGCTCTGGCTCGCGTTTGCGAGGCGCGCTCGTCGACGGCGTCGTCAATGGATCGGCGGCGGACGTTGCTGGAATCAAGCCTGCCGATCGTGTGGTTTCAGTCGATGGTTTGCTGACACAAGACAACACCGCATTTGTTCGACAACTTTCAAACTTAAAGCAGGGGACCGTTGCCTCGCTGGGTGTGGTTCGAGGCGAATCTTTTGTCATCAAAGGCATGAAGTTGACGACGGAACTTAAGTCGCAAGATCCGGCATTGGGGCAGGAATTGCACGCATCCAAGCAACAGCAAAGTGCTGACGGTGAAAGCATGGAAGCGGAAACCGGTGTCCTCGAGGGACTCGGGTCTGTACTGGGTGGTTTGATCAGCGGAGCAGGAAAAGGCGGAGCAGG
>DOPG01000156.1:10172-10510 GCA_003513555.1 Rhodopirellula sp.
GCAGGAAAAGGCGGAGCAGGAAAAGACAATGGGAAAGCACAGGCAGAAGCGATGCCGAAACTGCCCCAGGAAAAGTTGAATCCACGTGAGCCTGTGCTGCAAACGTCGTTTGAGCAAAAGGTTTCGGGGCGGCTAAAGAAAATGGTTGGGGATCCACCCTCGTTGAATGGATTGTCTGCCAAGCCAAAATCAGAGACTACACCGAACGTAACCTACGCGGAGAAGCCGGAGCAGACTGCGGCGGAAATACGTGAGCAAATTCGGCAGTTGCAGGAAAAATTGAAACAACTGGAGCAGCGGTCTCAGCTTGATGACGAGCCCGTGCAGAAGAACAAACC
>DOPG01000190.1 GCA_003513555.1 Rhodopirellula sp.
AAAGCCTTGGTCAGAACGCCTAGCAATTTCGGCATTCTGGGTGAGTCTCCGAGCCATCCCGAGTTGCTCGATTGGTTGGCTGTGGAATTCGTGGATTCAGGCTGGTCCATCAAGTCCCTGCACCGAACAATCATGAATTCCGCGACTTATCAAAGCAGCAGCGACTTTGATCAAGAGGCGTTTGACTTCGATGGAGATAATCGACTGCTGTGGCGTATGCAGCCGCGGCGTATGGATGTGGAGACTTGGCGAGACTCTCTGTTGTCCGTCACCGGCGAACTCGATCTGACCTTTGGTGGGCCGGCTATTGACCGAATCGTTGATAGCCAGCGACGAACCCTTTATGCCAAGGTCAGCCGCAATGAGCCAAAAGGGTCCGACGCATTCCTGAGACTGTTCGATTTTCCTATTCCACGTGCCAGCGCAGCAAAACGAACGTCCAACGTCCTGCCGCAGCAATTTCTTTTCATGATGAACAGTCCTTTCATGATAAAGCGTGCTAAAGCCCTTGCAAATCTGCTGCAAACTAGAGAAGCAACGGACGCGGCGAGAGTGGATCTTGTCTACTCGTTGCTTTATGGACGTTCACCCACAGATCGGGAGCGGGAGATTTCGAAGGAATTTCTCACAACACCGTCAGTTTCCGAAGAGACGCTTGACCGTTGGCTGCAATATTGCCAAGTCATGTTGAGCGCAAATGAATTCATGTATATTCGTTAATGCATTCCACCATGCCAGATTTCGGACAATGCTGACGTTTCGTTGCCAACAAGCAAATCGTTATCCTACTGGAGACCGTAATGACCCATCCTAGCCCCGGACCACCCGTTTCACGTCGGCGGTTGCTGCAGCGTCTCGGCTCCGGGTTTGGAACGCTCGCAGCTGCGAGTATGCTCAGCGATGCGACGCGCGCGGGGCGTCCGCAGATGGATCTCGGGTCATCGCTATTGTCACCGAAGCTGCCGCACTTTGCTCCCAAGGCAAAGCATGTCATCCAGCTGTTCATGCCAGGTGGGCCATCGCAGGTCGATACCTTCGATTACAAGCCGCTGATCGAAAAGCACGCTGGAGAACGCCCCAGTACTGTTGATAGGAAAACGCTTCGTAATACCAAAAATGGGCTATTTCCGTCTCCCTTTGGTTTCCAGCAATATGGACAAAGTGGGAAATGGGTAAGCGATATTTTCCCACATACCGCGCAGTGTGTTGACGACATCTGTTTTGTCCACTCCATGCACACTGATATTCCCGAACACGCGGGCGCCATGCTCATGTTCAATCTTGGACACCTGCAGCCAAGTCGCCCCAGCTTGGGTTCATGGCTTTGCTATGGGCTGGGCACGGAAAATCAGGAACTGCCAGGTTTTGTAGCCATGAGCCCTCGTGCACAGCCGCGCGGCAAGGCGGCGAATTGGGGTAACTCTTTCTTGCCAGGTGCTTACTCAGGCGTTTATGCCAATATTGCGAGCATGAAGCCTGACCAGATTTTGCGGGATCTTAAAAATCCGCATCTCCCGCGTGAAAAGCAAAGACAACAAGCTGAATTGCTCGCCGAGCTGAACCGACTGGATCTGGAACGCCAACAACAGGACCAGCAGCTTGAATCAAGTATTCAGGCGATGGAAATGGCGTTCAAAATGCAGTTCGCTGTGCCTGACGCGTTTAATACTGAAAGTGAAACCAAGACAACGCTAGACCTGTATGGGAACAGTGAATTCGCCAAAGGATGCCTGCTGGCACGGAGGCTTGTGGAACGTGGTGTGCGAATGGTCCAGCTCTCGCATTCGATTGACGGATATGACATCGCGTGGGACACCGGCCATGGTGATATCAAAGGTGGCCATGCGCGTCTTGCTCAAGCGTGTGATCAGGGAATCGCCGCGCTCCTGAAGGATTTGAAACAACGTGGTCTCCTGGACGAAACTTTGGTCATTTGGGGTGGAGAATTCGGGCGAGCCCCCACGTCCGAAGGGCAAAAGGGACGTGATCACGATCACTATGGTTTCACGGTGTGGATGGCTGGCGGCGGTGTCAAGCCAGGCTTTACTTATGGCGCTACCGATGAATTCGGCTGCTCCGCAGTAAAGGACCGCGTCCATGTGCATGACTTACACGCCACAATCCTGCACCTCATGGGACTTGACCACGAACGACTTACCTACCGTTATTCTGGTCGCGATTTCCGCCTCACGGACGTTCATGGAAATGTTGTGCACGACATCATTGCTTAGGCTACGCGTTGGCCGCGATACGCTTAATTTGGACGGTGAAAAGACCCTTGCGAATATCTGATTGTCAGCTCGCTTCGATTGGTGCATCACAATGAAAATAGCTTTTGCTTTCCTGTTCATGATGATCTGTTGCGGTAAACTATTTGCACAGTCAAAAGAGGTGGCAGTCGAGGACTTGAAATGGGTTGCAGTCGTGTCTGAAACCGAAGCCTCCTTTACGTTTCCTCCGACCAACAAAGAAAAATTTTCATGGTATAAAAAGGATACTCCCACTGACAATCTTGAGTACACCTGGAGTGTCATCCTTGGTGACGACAAGTCGGGTTACGAATTTGGGCCAGTGCTTTTCAAACCCGGCGGCACGAGACCAAGGTCAGGATCGTTGTTGGATTTGATTAAAGCTTGCCAGCACTCTCTCTGGCACAACTCCGATGAGGCGGGCGATCTTATCGGCGGTTATGGCAACGCGAATGTAAAAGACGGAAAGGTCCGTATCAAAGTTAACGACGGTGCTTTAATCAAAAAGCTGTTCGAAGCCAAACCCAAAACTGTGGAAATGACTATCTACACACCTGGCTTCAATTTGTCGAAGCATGTCTCGGTGACTTATAGGAAGTGATCGAGACACGACCATGCACCGGATTCGCCCAAGCGGGCGTAGTCGCCTTGTGAATCACCCGTCGGCCTCGGGTGGTTTTTGCAGTTATCTCGCGGAGCACAACATGTTGCCCATTATTCTCTTGCTTGCGATCTTTTCTCCTCTTCAAAAAGAACCGACCCTGAAGAAGATATCACCGAAGGCAGAGTCTGTTATTTCGAGGTTTATTCGAGCCAAAGGCGGAGAGTCCGCACTAAAAAAGATCAGGGACTACGCAATTACAGGCGAAGTAGTCGCTGGTGAAAGAGTCGTTGGAACATTTGAAATCTTTCAGGCCGCCAATCGGCATCTTACGATTGATCATTTTCCAGATGGCTCATCTCGCCGACACGGCACGGACGGAAAAATCGCCTGGAATATCGGTGTCGATGGGAAGGCCACGATTCTTGACGGACAAGAATCGCGAGATTACATGCGACACTACGAAACCATGCATGAATCGTTAGAATGGCAGCAACAATTTACTGCAATTCTTTATTCAGGTGAGAAAACGATAAGCAATGAGAACGTAAATCATTTGATATTCGTCGCGAACGACAATCGGCAAATCAATCGGTACTTTTCTACGAAAACGGGACTGCTTGTTCGCGAAGAGCAAATCACTGGGACCGACAAAGATACTTATTGCCTGATCAGTGAAATAAGAGAGTATGTGCGAGATGACAGTGGCTGCTTTGTTTCCCGGAGCCGTCTTAATCATTACGGCGCGGATTATTCCATCGAGTACAAGATAATATCTGTCAAATCCAACAGTTTGTCCGACGAGACCTTTGAGGTCCCCAGTTCGGTCGCGGAAATCAGAGACGAAAAGTCGAAGTGACAATGCGATTCACGCGAAGCCGGATGTGCGTATGGTTTAGAAATGGAAGATCACAAGCTCCGGCAGTCGGTGATCGAATACTCTAGCTCTCAGCAAAATGCACCGGCTCTTTCCACTACTGATTCTGTTATTCGCAACCGAGACCACAATCGCGCGCGAACCTGAGAGTGTTCTCCGCGGTCGCGGCTTGACTAGTGAAGCGCCCCACGGCAACGGAAACGTGTACGCTGCGGATATTGTCCGGCACCGCGACACGCTATTGATGTACTATGGCGGACAGGGACGCGATGGCCACGATCGGATTCATCTCGCGATTTCAACGGACCAGACAAGATGGGATCCACAGGGTGTTGTATTCGCACCCGAGGGCATTAACCACGTGAATGACCCATCTGTGGTCATCGTCAATGGAAAATTCTACATGTACTACACGCGGGCCAGCGTTGGGGTGACTGACTGCATTGGTCTCGCGACATCGATCGACGGGCGCATATGGGTGGATCGGGGACCAGCGATCTTGCCACGGAAGAAGCCTACCTGGGATTCGCTTCTGGTTGGACGCCCGAGCGTCACTTGGGATGGAAGTGTGTTTCGCTTGTGGTACGACGGTCGGGCAGATCTTCCAATGGGTGCGCCGGACGTGACAGCGCCAAAATCTCCGAGGTCGCAACGTTACGTCGGATATGCCGAGTCTGAAGATGGCGTTTCGTGGAAGCGTAATGATGCATATGTGTATTCCAATGATGCAGGCGGCATTCACGTGTCGCTGGTGGATGGGCAATACGTTATGTTGATCGAGTCCCGGCGTGGTACAGAATGGGCATCGAGTCACGACGGCCTCTCATGGAAAGACGAGGGACTCCTTGTCGCCAAGGATGAACGGACTTCTCCTCACGGCCATGTCACACCATTCCTATTCGCAGATGGCAACAAGCATGTTCTTTACTTCGGTGCTGCTCGGTCTGAATACTGGAATCGTAATTCTATCATGCGCGTTGATATCGATTCTTTGGCAAACGCAAAAGAGAGATAGAAAGCAATTGCACACGGAGCCGCGGGCCGCGGTTTCTTAAATCAACACAGGCCGCCGGGGCCCGGTGAATGGGGCTGTTACCCTGTACAGCGCGCATTTCGCCGAGGTTCGCTACATCAAAGCGTCACAAAAGTGAATACAGCGACACAAAATGACAAGGCCGCGTTGCATGTTTCGGTATTTCTACCGTTAACATTCGGGGCTATGCTCGTGTGGCCTATGCTGGGCATAGCCGCGAGCTTTTCTATGTTTGACAAGATTTCTGAGGTCGTGCTGTTTTTTGGTGGCTTCACTGCACTGCTTCTTTTGCCCGTCTACGCGATTGTTCCCCTCAGCGAGATGGAATTCGGAATTGCCATTATCGTCATTTGGCTTCTTGTCTGGATTGGCAGTGCATTATGGTTCACGTCTGGCTCGCACACACGGCGTGCACAGATGGCCGTGTTGGCTGTACTGTCGGGAACCTCCCTGTGTCAGTCGTCCCTTGCGTTTCTGATGATTATTGGAAAGAACGTGTAGGCCATGTCCATCGATTTCCAGCTGACAATCCAATGGACCTGAGTTGCGAAGTCTGGCGTCAGCAAATGGACAATCGCTCGTCTCCGCCGGGTGACGGGATCGTTATCAGGCCGGAAGGGTTGCTCCATCAAAATGGAAATGGTGAGTAAATGCAAATAGTTAACCGGACTGCCGTACGCGAAGCCACGGCCGACGACTATGGTGCTATCGCCGATGTGATGTTCAACGCGGTCAGGCATGGTCGCAGCGAGTATACGGAGGAACAGCGGCGAGCGTGGGTTCCGCAGCCACGTAGCGGATGCGATTGGGTCGCGCGCTTGGACTCGCAGACAATCTTCGTTGCAATGAATTCAAAAAGAGTCATTGGATTCATGAGCCTTGCCGCAAATGGCTACATCGATTTCGCCTACATCCAGCCATTTGCACAGGGGACCGGAGTTTTTCGCCGACTCTATCAATCAATCGAAAAGCTGGCACAGAATAATGGGGTCGCACGGCTCTGGGTTCACGCAAGCTTGATGGCTCAACCCGCCTTCGCCACGATGGGCTTTGCAATCACGAAACGAGAAGTTATCGACTTTGGGGAGCAATGTCTGGCTCGCTTTGAAATGGAAAAACGAATCATCAATCTTTGCTCGTGCAAATGCGAACATAACGAACCTCTGATCCTGATCACTCAATCACGCGGCAATTGAAATGAAAATATTTCATTCATGCCCCGTTACGGCAGAAGCGATGCTACAGAAATTATTCCAAACGACTCTGGCGTGCAGGAAATTGCTAGTTCGACGCTTAGCTCGTTTTTTTCATGTATACTCGGTGGTTGACCCGCGAATGAACTATTGTGATACGGCAAACGCAGGAACCCATGACTGACGACGTTGTAACCAAGGCAGCTGCTTTTGCGAAAGCCGCACACGAGAGTATCGACCAGCGTCGTAAGTTCACAAACGAGCCATACATCGTCCATCCCCAGGCTGTTGCTCAAACGGTCGAGACGGTTACTGATGATGCCGCGACACTTGCCGCTGCGTGGCTGCATGACGTTGTTGAAGATACCGCCGTCTCCATTCAGGAAATCGAATCCGAATTCGGGGAAGACATTGCGGCACTTGTGGCTGACCTGACGGATGTGTCGCAACCGTGTGATGGCAACCGCAAACAACGTAAGGCAATTGACCGTCAACACACTGCCGACAGTGATCCGCGAGCAAAAACTGTCAAGCTTGCCGATGTAATAAACAATCTCTCAGACATCGTCCGTCAAGATCCAGGATTCGCGGTTAATTACCTCGAAGAAAAGGAACTGTTACTTGAAGTCCTCTGTGAAGGGCACCCGGAATTATTCGTGCGTGCACAACAGGTGATTGCCGAAGCGAAACACGCACTGGTAAATTCGAAGCCGTAATGATCGTATATCAACCCGTGAACTGGGGCACTCATACACGCGGCAATTGAAACTCAAGGCCTCCGTTCCTATGCGGTTACGGCGGCCGTTGTTCCACTTGACTTGAAACTTCGTAACCACAGTGAACATAGGCTGCTATCATGCACACAGGTGATGCTTTGCCTGACCATCGTCTAGATCCGAACAATCCCTTGCGACCACTGCCTGAGGATTCGCCGCAAGGCACGACCATTCGAAGACACGTGGCTGCCGTAGGAGACAATGTTTTGGCGATTCTTTTCTCGGTGTTGATCGCCAAGCAATTCCCGGATTCTGTCTTCGGGCTGCAGGTGATCGCAATGGTTGCGTCCTATCTTGGCTACTATTTGATCTTCGAAGCGGTCTTCTGCACGACTCCGGGGAAGTACCTGACAGGTCTCACAATTCGAAATTTCGACGGCGGAAGTTGCTCGTTTCGCCAGACGCTCGTGCGCACGGTGTGTCGCCTTGTCGAGGTGAACCCATTTGTTTTGGGTGGCTTGCCGGCGGCAGCAAGCATCCTCTGGTCTCGTGACAAGCAACGTTTGGGTGACAAGCTTGCACGGACCGTAGTGGTCCCTCGTTAAATCGATAGTCGCACATCCACTCGATCGTGTGGATAACTACGCGTTGATGCAGCGCGGCAGTGGCGATCGGCTTCGCAGGTCAGGAAAATGTTGACCGCGGCCACCTATCGCAACCGGTTGCCGCCTCAGTATGTATGCTTGAGTAATTCTGAACATCGTGTTTGATTATGCCACGAAGATTTACAATTCGGACGCTATTGGTTGTAACCTTCTCGGTTGCGTTGTTTCTGGCTTTGTCGTTTCGTAGAGCCAGAATGCAAATGGAAGGGAGGAAGTGGGTGGCAGCTCAACGAGGTCATATCAGTTTCCAGTACGATATGAAGAGAACAACAGGTTGTTACGAAATTCCATTTGTTCCCGACTTTCTTGTCGACTGGTTTGGTGTGGATATGTTCAATCCAGTACGCGGCGTGTGTCTCGACTGCGAAACTATCGATAATTTCGGATCAGTATGCAAATTGACTAGGCTTGAATCGCTTGGGATCAATATTGAGATGGTCGATGACATTGACTTTTTGCCGTTGAAGAGGATGGCCCGATTGAAAGAGATCCACTTCACCCAATGGTCAGGGCTTACACAGGAGCAATACACTGAGTTGTCTCAACTCCTACCTGATGTACAGATCTACTCAGAAACTCATTCGGATGAATAACAAACGGGTGCACCGGAGTATTGAAGCAAGCGGGAATTCAAGATATGTTTGTCCGTGACGCTCAGTTCGGGAAGAGGCTGGCTAAAAATACGACAACGGTCCCTCGTGCCAATGTTTAAGTTGTTTGAGGGGTTGCATAAGATCCCGTTGCAACACCTGATGAGCAAAATTTACGGAAGTACCCTTGTTGTCGGCTTTTACCAATGTCGGTCTGCACGTGGGACATCCGAGCCTCGGAAAATGATCAGCAAGCATTTTTCCTGATCTAGTTTGAGCAAGGCGGGGCGTTTAATCTTGCTCGCGTCGGCGCCCCGGTTCCAGCTAGCGTTGGTCGTCGCGAGCACGGATGACTCGGCAATTATTTTCTATCACGCACAACGAAGAGTGGGCAGACATGAGGACCACGCAGAAGCACGACGAGCGAATCGCTAACATGACATTCGCTTCCGTGTATCCCCACTATGTCTCGAAGATTGAGAAGATGGGGCGATCGGTTGGCGAATTGCATCAGGTTATTTCATGGCTTACGGGATATAGCGAGACCAAACTTCAAACTCTGATGCGAAATGATGCTACGTTTTGTCAATTCTTTGCGGAGGCAACGCTTAATCCAAATGCACGGCTGATTACAGGTATGATTTGCGGTTATCGAATTGAAGAGATTGAAACACCACTGACCCAACAGGTCCGGTACTTGGACAAGTTGGTGGATGAACTGGCAAGGGGCCGCAAGATGGAGAAGATCTTACGGGGCTCCCAGTAACGCACCCCGGCACATAATTGTGCAATGCGCGGGAGTCGGGAGGTTGGAGCAGTTGACCTGAACAATCAG
>DOPG01000480.1:0-325 GCA_003513555.1 Rhodopirellula sp.
TCACTCATTCAATTTCTCCGAAAACACCGGGGCCGGTAAAATCGCACGATAGGCCCGATGCGTCGTATGAGTCGGATTTGCATCTCGATAAGTACTCAGATCCACGTGCAAAGATTACCAGATCTGGCGTTTTGATCGGACTTGGTGTGTTAATTCTTGGTATTTGTGGGGCTGGGCTCAGTATTTACGCTCGAAAAACCAAACTCGAGCAGACAACCAAGTTCTGGGGGCCCGAGACAATCACCGCCTTGCAATTGGCCGAGAAAATCGAACTCAGGCCTATTGGCTCAAGTAATTTTGACCCGGTTGATTTGTCCGGAACACC
>DOPG01000480.1:544-1322 GCA_003513555.1 Rhodopirellula sp.
AGTCTTGGTCATTTGAGGCATGCGTTGCTTGATGATCGAGGCTTTGACTGGAACACCGTAAGCTCGGGTGCTGCCGCTGACATGTGTCGGAAACCTCCCACGGAGGGAGCCGTCAGTTGCGTTCGGTTGCGGCTTACCGATCCCACCGCGAAACGGATTGGAACCATCGATCTGGACCTGGACCTCGTGGGAGGTTGGGTTGGGCCAAGTGACGGCTCGAAACGCGTTCAGGCGACTGAGTGGGTCAGGCCTAAGCTCACGAACTATTTTCAAATGATCGTCAATGTTGAACGGCTGCGATATGACCAACGAGAGTAGGTGTGGGAGCAGCCAATCTAGGGGGTGTGATAGCTTGTGCTGAGGTATTCTGGAATCGTCTTTTGCGACCTAGGGAAAGTTTGGGTACATTCCACGCAGTGGCGCGTTCGTTTGTAGGGGTAAGGCTGCATAAATCGTACGCTTAGGGGTAGCAAGCTCCCACTGACCCAGTTTAATTGCAAAAGAGTTGGCGGAAGTTGGTTATACTCTGACTGGGTACTTTTCCTTATTGCTCGTCTAATTAGTGGTGTTTGGCTGCGGGAATCTGTCCGCACAGATGATCTCCAGTGATCAGTCTGACACCAATGGAGAGATTGATGATCTCAGCACTCAGCCAACATTTTGCTTTCGTTCCACTCGCGCAGGGAAATGATGCAGTGGACGAACTTGTAACTACAGCACTGTACGGTGGGCTAGCGGCACTGGCGATCTTTGCTGTGTTGGGAGCAGTGCTAGGCAT
>DOPG01000480.1:1548-3031 GCA_003513555.1 Rhodopirellula sp.
GTTACGATTGCAGGTGTCTGGGCGACTTTTAACAAGGCTGGTATCGCCGGCTGGAAATCACTGATTCCGTTTTACAACCAAGTCTTGCTACTTCAAATTGCCAACAAGCCAATTTGGTGGTTGATCCTGTTCTTTGTCCCTTTCGTGAATCTTGTTGTGGTCATCTTGGTCTCGATCGACGTTGCAAAGCGTTTTGGTCGTGGTGCTGGATTTGGAGTGGGCTTGGGTTTTCTGCCGTTCGTTTTCTACCCAATTCTTGGATTAGGTAGTTCACAATTGGACGATGCGTTGATCATCGCGGCAGATGAATCGGACGTGAGTGGTGCTGAGGCAGAACCCATTGAGATGGCCGAAGGTCTTGAAAGTGCAGAGCATGAAGAAGACGGCTTCGAGGACAATGTTGACGAGGCCGATTTGCAACGCAAGTTTCTTGTGTTTCAGGCAACCCCTGCTTGGTTGGTAAGCACGCTAGTTCACGTGATCATTCTTTTGATTCTCGGCTTGGTAACGATCGCTGATCCCACGCAAATTGTGAATGTTCTTTCTGCCAGTAGCTCGACCGATGATGGGCCGGAGATGGAAGAATTTGCGATTGAGCAAATTGATGATAGCGATCTCTCCGAAATGGAGGAGGAATCGGAACCCGTTGATGTCAGTGAAACCATGGAGATCACTGAACCAGTGGAAGTGGAGCCCATGGAGGTTGCTGCCGTTGAACTGGATGTCGCAGACTTGCAGTCCGATATGGCTCCCACTGCTGCATCGCTTCAGACATTAGCGTCCATGACCGCTCAGCCAATGGGCAGTCGTAGTTCCGATATGAAAAAGAAGATGCTTCGTGACTATGGTGGAACACCATCCAGTGAAGCAGCGGTAACGGAAGCGTTGAAATGGTTCTCTCGACACCAAATGCCGAATGGAGGTTGGACCTATCAGCACGATCTTGTCTGCAAGGGCCGCTGCAAAGATGGTTGCGATGCCAGCTACAACAAATCTTACAATGCTGCGACGGCGATGGCCTTACTTCCATTCCTCGGAGCTGGCCAAACACAACTGAGCGGAGAGTTCAGGCAGAATGTCAAGCTTGGCCTGTTCTTTCTGATGAAGAACGGAAAGCAAGGGAAGAAAAATGGGCTGCCCGTTTTGGATTTGCGAGACGGAAAAGGCAACATGTATTCACATGGACTGGCCTCCATCGCACTTTGCGAAGCATATGCCATGACGGAAGATCGAGCTTTGCTGCCGTACGCCCAAGCGTCCTTGAACTTCATTATTACCGCGCAATGTAGTGATGGGGGATGGCGATACTCACCGAACGGAACAGGCGGCGGTGACACCTCTGTGGTTGGGTGGCAACTGATGGCCCTCAAGAGTGGATACATGGGGCACCTTGCAGTACCGCCTGCAACAATTCAAGGTTCCATGCTATTTCTCGACAAGGTTCAGTCAAATGGCGGAGCAGTTTACGGCTACACCGGACCGG
>DOPG01000480.1:3269-3933 GCA_003513555.1 Rhodopirellula sp.
ACCCAAGTTCCGTCCGGCGACCAGTGCTGTTGGACTGCTGTGTCGAATGTACACCGGTTGGGACAAAAAGCATCCGGGAATCATTGCCGGGGTTAAAGAGCTAAGTAAGCATGGCGTCAGCAAGAATGATTTTTACTACAACTACTATGCCGCTCAGGTTCTGAGGCAGTATGGTGGGGCCGAATGGGACAAGTTCAATGTCGAGATGCGTGACTATCTGGTTGCATCTCAGGCACAGGAAGGCGGCGCGAAGGGCAGTTGGTATGTGAAAGGTGGCCACACCTCCAATGCTGGTCGTCTCTGCATTACCTCCTTTGCAACGATGATGTTGGAAGTCTACTATCGCCACATGCCGTTGTACGCTGAAGCTGCTGGTGAAGAGGATTTCCCTCTCTAGGCGTCCCAGTGAGGGGCATTCGACAAGCTTGACCCTGATTTGCTCGTAACGCTCTCACGAAGGCGTTCGATCACTTTCGATATCGCTGGTGGCATGGCACTGCGGAATATCAAGCGGGACGAGAGGCATGCAGTTGCTTCGCTTCTCCTTTGGTTTGGGAAAAGGTTCGTCAGGTGTAGGCTGCCTTGTTCCCGACCTGAGAATTGAAAGTTATTTGATCCCGGTCGTTCATCAGCCGCTGGAAGTACTTTGTGTTGCCGAATCATC
>DOPG01000480.1:4119-4580 GCA_003513555.1 Rhodopirellula sp.
AAGTACTTTGTGTTGCCGAATCATCTAGTGTCAGCGGAGCATGGGCTCGGGAACATTGGTGCTGAATGCTAGCACAGCGATATGGAATCGATCTGCGCATTGCGAAGCGGGGAGATAGCAGCGCCCCCGCCATTCTGATTATTGAAATAGCACGAAGTCTGGTACTTGGAAAACACTGCTCGTCTTTGGCTGTAGATTCCTCGTGGGTACGGAACAAAAAATAGGCCTCGGGTGGGAAATTTCTTTCCGTGCCGCGCAGCGGTTGGATGCCTGCTCCATTGGCCATTAGGTTTTCCTTCAGATTGTCGACTCGCGAAAAACCCTGAATGATAGCAGTAGATTTTTGCAAGTTGTCGATGTGAGAGTAGGCATCGATCTTGCTAACTTGAGTGACGCTTTGTTGAAGTTCAGCCTTCATTCCTTTCCTGTCCAGCTAATGATTGCTGAACTGCGGACGTCAT
>DOPG01000480.1:4792-4981 GCA_003513555.1 Rhodopirellula sp.
AGCTTCAGGTGATGATTTTCATCGCCGAGTATCAACGACACAATCTGACAAAAGTCGTTTCATCTGTGACTTCTGTTCTTAGAAACGGTGAATGCTTGCCATGGATGTCAGGGTATTGTTTTTTGAATCTTCCGACTCGATAGGGAGTGCGGATAGCTCTCCGTGACGAACGGCAAAGCAAGTTCAGCT
>DOPG01000480.1:5208-6405 GCA_003513555.1 Rhodopirellula sp.
AGTTGGTTAGTTCTCTGCACCACTTCTGAGTATTTTCTTTGCATTTCCAAGCATCTGTATCTCGAAATGCGCCAAGATCTGCACGGTTCTCTGCCCAGAAAAAAGTGGGGCTGGGATAACGAGCCCACATTTGATGGTGTCACCTTACTGTCTTGGGGAAAATAATGAGCAAGTACACGATTGAAGATTTCGTAAATCAAAGTTGTCAGCAAGACCGAGGCGAGGGCGTCTTTGAGTTGGAGACCCCACGAATGCTGGAATTGAATCTCAACGGTTCGATTTGGACGAAAATGGGTGCGATGGTCTCATATCGGGGTGATGTTCGCTTCACTCGAGAGGGAATTATGGATCGCGGCGTTGGAAATCTGCTTAAAAAAGCGGTGTCAGGTGAAGGGACGCGACTGACCAAGGCAGAGGGGAGAGGTCAGGTGTATCTCGCTGATGCTGGAAAAAAAATTACCATCATACGATTGCAGGGAGAGTCAATCTCGATCAACGGTAGCGACTTGCTAGCCTTCGAAACCACTGTCCAATTCGACATCAAAATGTTGAAAAAGGTGTCGGGAATGTTGAGTGGAGGCTTATTTAATGTGCGTCTGACTGGTTCCGGTATGGTTGCTTTTACCACGCACTATGACCCCGTGACTTTGATGGTGACGCCAGGCAATCCCGTAATCACCGATCCCAATGCAACCGTGGCATGGTCGGGGAATTTGGAGCCACAAATCCGGATGGATGTGTCGTTCAAGACTTTTCTTGGCCGCGGTAGCGGAGAGTCGATCCAGACTGAATTCAGCGGAAATGGCTTTGTCGTCATCCAGCCCTACGAGGAAGTCACATTCCAAGCCAGTTGATAGTGACTTGAAGCATTATTCACAGCGTGATACTCGTGGCTTGTACCGTCGAGTTGGTGACTTTCTGCAGTGCAACGATGTTTGTACGCGTCACTGTAATTTATGGTGAGTGCTGCGGTATTGGATTGAGGTCATGCAGACGATCTTTCCTGAATCGCGCACGAAAAAACCCGCTTCGGCTGGCGACAGTCCGAAGCGGGCATTCGTTGATTTTTTGGTGATGAATTGGGCCCGAAGGCTTGTTTTCTGTTGAGCGAGTGCGAGAGTCGCTTCCACGGATTCAGTCGGTTCAGTCACCCGAACCAACCATATTCTAAGAATCCTTAGAAAGGAGGTGATCCAG
>DOPG01000465.1 GCA_003513555.1 Rhodopirellula sp.
CATGTTCAGTGACGGCGTTTCGGATCGAGGTGCATCGATCCGAATCCCTATCCACACGGTGGAAGCCGGTTGGAATGGCTGGCTTGAAGATCGTCGCCCTGCATCCAATGCGGATCCTTACATGGTTGCCAGCGCGATTGTCACGACAGTCAAGAGCGCTGACATTTCGGCTGCAGTCTGATCCAAGAGCAGTCCGTTGTGACCCAGAAACCCGGCAATGCAGCAGCATTGCCGGGTTTTTTATTGGTTTTTTGTAGCTGAGCGGATTTATGCAACGTTTCGACATGCTCCACAAATCCCGGATCGCGCTATAATGAGGCCATGCAACGCGAACCGAACATCATTCTGTCCGGGACCGACCCTGACCTGCCCGCCTCCGTAGCGACAGGATTGGGACGCTACACCGGATTCCGTGACATGGCTCAAGGAGGCTGTGCCACGCTGAGATCCTGCTTTGACCCCGTGACGGGACGCTCCGTTGCGATCAAGACACTGCCTGCTGGAATTTGCCACGACCATTCTGAGCGACGAAGATTGCTGCGAGAAGCGAGGGTAACGGCCCAACTGCAGCACCCCAATACTGTCCCGGTGTACGACATCGGCGACGATGCTGAGCAGGGTGTCTACTTCGTCATGAAACGAATTTCAGGCGAGAACCTGTTCGAAATCCTGAAACGAATCGCCCGTGGCGACAAAGCCACTGCGGCGGCATACCCCGTACTCCGAAGAATAGAGATCGTCGCCGACGCGTGCCAAGCACTCGCCTATGCGCATGCAAGAGGCGTGATCCACCGTGACGTCAAACCAGAAAACATCTGGGTCGGAAACTTTGGCGAAGTCATTCTGCTTGACTGGGGGGTCGCAAAAGTCTGGGGGCATGCCGAAGACAACGAACCACTGAACAGAAGCGTACTCAAAACAGAAACCAACGAAGACAAACAATTGCAAACCTTGACCGCTGGAGGGCAGCGACCGGGAACACCCTTGTACATGTCACCCGAACAAGTCCAAGGAACTCGCTCTCTGGATGAGCGTAGCGACATTTTTAGCGCCGGCGTATGCCTTTACGAAGTATTGGCGATCCGCGAACCATTCCGTGGCCGCACCATTGATGAGACGTTTGACAACATCAAACACCTGCAAGTGGAACCACCGAGTATGCGATCACCCGATCAACCGATTCCCCCAGCCGCCGACGAGGTGGTTGCCAAGGCGCTTCAAAAACGTCCTGGAGATCGATTTCAGTCGATGCGAGACTTGATCGCTGCCTTGCGTGCCATCGAAGCCTAAGCCTAACTCGCCTGCGGGATACCAGAGGTCTGGCATGGCTTTCACGCCCACCAACATCGTTATCTGTCATTGCTGCCGCGACAATGGTGTGGGTGAGCGGAGAGGAACTGCAGCCGCCTGCGGAGTTTCGTGAGTTCTCGATGTTTCTCAGCGATGCGAATCAGCGAGCATGACGAATCGAGCCTTAGCAGGACGGATTGGTCACATTGAGGCCTTGAAATACATTGCTCAACATGCCCAATCGGCAGAACCTTTGAAACATTGTTGGAACTTGCTGGCAATATCCTGAAAGCTGATCTGGACCGCCGCCGAACATTTGGTACACTCCCCGCCTCATGTGGCGAACCTACCCATTTCCATTGAGCCCTCCAAGAGGGCTCGATGAATGGTTCAATCGCGAAGCGAGCGGCCGGATTCGGGCGGGGCATTCCACTTGAAAGTAAGTTGTAAGTCATTGACTGAAAACAACTTGCCAGCGTAGCTCAGTTGGCAGAGCAGCTGATTTGTAATCAGCCGGTCGCGGGTTCGAATCCCTCCGCTGGCTCTTTTTTAAGAGAATTGACAAGAATCAGGTCGTCGTCAAAAGAGGAAAGAAAGCGAAACAGCAGAGCAAAACGGCAATAATTGACAGACAAGCAAGAGATTTTTGGGGGTTTGCCCGAGTGGTTAAAGGGGGCGGACTGTAAATCCGTTGGCTACGCCTACACAGGTTCAAATCCTGTAGCCCCCACTTCGAAGAAAACGCGTTAGCTGCCGGCCACTGTCTCTGCAATATGCAATCGCCGAGCATGATTCTTCGGGGATCGAGACAAAAGCGACAATTCAGGAATCGCGAGTGATAGACAACTGACGATTTGTTCGTCACGATCCATCATGTCAACGGTTCTTAACGCGGGTGTAGCTCAATGGTAGAGCAGCAGCCTTCCAAGCTGAATACGAGGGTTCGATTCCCTTCACCCGCTTGTCAACCAGCTGCTGTAGCTCAGTGGTAGAGCACTTCCTTGGTAAGGAAGAGGTCATGGGTTCAAGTCCCATCAGCAGCTCTTTGGCGGCGGCAAGCTCCGAACATTGCTTTCAACTGTGATGAGAAAGCTGTGATTTATACAGATTTTGCTAATCAGTGATTGCAAGAATCGGTTGATTCCGCAACAACTAGGGCCACCAAATCTAGTAACTGAGTTCAGATTCGGTGGTTTTTGAAGAAGAACATTGTGTAGACAACGCTTCCCACAGTGGGAGGCGTGATTTTGACATTCGTTTCAATACTGATTGAGCGAGCTAGACCAGTGCGGCTGGATTGACGGCGGTCAAACCGTGGGTGTGAACACGGTCGTTATCAATTCGGGCTGATCCGGAGCGTATCTCTGGCCAGTAATGGCACGGTCGGATGCAGGTGAATTAGAAATGGCTAAGGCAACTTTTGAACGGACCAAGCCCCACGTTAACGTTGGGACCATCGGCCACATTGACCACGGTAAAACAACCACCACCGGTGCTATCCTTGCAGTGCAAGCTGCCAAGGGCCTAGCCGAAGCGAAGGGTTACTCGGATATCGCCAAGGGCGGTACCGTACGTGACGATACCAAGACAGTGACGATTGCAGTGGCACACGTTGAGTACGAGACGGACAACCGTCACTATGCTCACATTGACTGCCCCGGTCACGCTGACTTTATCAAGAACATGATCACCGGTGCCGCCCAAATGGACGGTGCGATTTTGGTGGTGTCTGCGGCGGACGGCCCGATGCCTCAGACGAAAGAGCACGTTTTGCTCGGTCGTCAGGTTGGTGTGCCTTACATCGTTGTGTTCCTGAACAAATGCGACCTCGTCGATGACGAAGAACTGCTGGAACTGGTGGAGCTTGAGGCTCGCGAGTTGCTCAGCAAGTACGACTTCCCCGGGGATGATGTCCCTGTGGTTCGTGGTTCAGCACTTCCTGCATACAACAGCCCCGCAGATCCTGATGCCAGCAAGTGCATCAGCGACCTGATGGACGCGTTGGACGAGTACATTCCTGAGCCTGTCCGTGAAGACGACAAGCCATTCCTGATGGCGATCGAAGACGTCTTCTCGATCGAGGGTCGTGGTACCGTTGCAACAGGCCGTATTGAGCGTGGAGTTGTAAAGGTTGGTGAAGAAGTTGAAATCGTCGGATTGTCAGCTGAATCAACCAAAACGACCTGCACCGGCGTCGAAATGTTCCGCAAGGAAATGGGCGAAGGTCGCTCGGGTGACAACGTTGGATGCCTGCTTCGTGGTATCAAACGTGAAGACATCCAACGTGGTCAGTGCTTGGCAAAACCAGGCAGCATCACTCCTCACACCAAGTTCGAGGCAGAGGTTTACTGCTTGAGCAAAGACGAGGGTGGCCGACACACACCATTCTTCAGCGGCTACCGTCCTCAATTCTACTTCCGCACAACGGACGTGACAGGAACTGCTGACTTGGTGGGTGCTGAAATGTGCATGCCGGGCGACAATGTCAAAGTTACGGTTGAGCTTCACAAGCCAATTGCGATGGACGATGGTGTCCGCTTCGCGATTCGCGAAGGTGGTAAAACGGTCGGATCGGGTGTGGTCACCAAGATCCTCGAGTAAAAGCGTGTGATCAGATTTACACGCAAAAACGGGTAAAACGCTCGTAATTCTGATGGCCAGCGAAGCATTTGACTTCGTTGGTCATTGGTTATTTAAGGTGTTTCCTGTACGATCATGGGTCACCCCTCGGGTGCCCCTGAATCGAAGGGGTGTAGCTCAATTGGCAGAGCACTGGTTTCCAAAACCAGCGGTTGCGGGTTCAAGTCCCTCCGCCCCTGCTTTGAATTAGAAGACAAATTGATCATCAGGCCGCATGCATCTCCCGCCCAAAGGGAGGTAAATGGCTTGGATAAAAATAGTTGCGTTATCGTAAAATCGATCACCACGGACGGGTGATCGATCCATTACACAATCAGGAGCAGACAGGTGTCACGAGACATTGCGGCGACCGAAAATAGTTCTCTCATCGGAACGATGGTTGGAGAACTAGCCAAAACCAAGGTCTACAAGCCAACACAAGGACGAATTGTCCGGCAACTGACTGCGTTGGCGATCTGGGTGATCGTCGGACTCGGCTGCTGGTCTTTACACGGGACCCTGCGAGGAAGCGGATGGTTCACAGAAAGCACTGAACTATTGATCCCGGGGATTTCATTGGGACTGCTGTTCTTCGGCGCCTGGTTTGGATATCGTGCGGTCAACCTCCCCAGTTTTGCTGACTTCCTGATCGCAGTCGAAGCAGAGATGAACAAGGTGACTTGGCCGGCCAAGGACGAACTGGTTCGAGCTGCGATTGTGGTGATCTTTACCATTTTCTTCTTAGCGATCTCACTCTTCCTGTTCGACATCGTTTGGCAACAAGTTTTCGTCACGCTGGGAGTGACAACCTGACACGCCCGACTTTGTTATTAATATGGTGTCCCATCCACTCATCGATCACTACTGCCCAACAGCGTTGAAAACGTGAACGAAGCCGAAACCTCAGACGATTCCCAAGACACTCCGGATGCCGGCGAACCGGCAGCAGCGGAAACCCCGACTATTGACGGTGCGTCCCCGGAGACCGTGACCGAAGCTGCCGCAGCTCCGGCACCCCCACCTCCGGCGCCGGTCGAGGAAAACAAGCCAGCCAGCGAGCCGCAAGAGGGCGGCAGCATGGAATGGTACATCCTCAAAGTCGCGTTCAACCGAGAGGACTCCATCGCTGACGCATTGCGAAAGCGAGTAAAGATGGAAGGGATGACAGAGTTCTTTGGTGACGTCGTTGTACCCACCGAAGATGTCGCCACCTTCACTCGAGCTGGACAAAGACGCGTTTCGAAGCGAAAGTTGCTGCCGGGCTACATCATGGTCTACATGCTAATCAATGATGACACCTGGTTCCTCGTTCGAGAGACCAACGGCATCAGTGACTTCACCGGTGCCGCTGGCAAGCCCATGCCGATGGAACCGTCGGACATCGAGCGATTCATCACTCGACCGAGTGAAACTGAAGAGGAAGAAGCACCCATCAAGATCGGAATTCCTTTCAAAGTCGGCGACCGCGTTCGCGTCAAAGAAGGGAACTTCGAAAACCAGGAAGGCGATGTCGATGCTGTCGACGAAGCCAATGGCCGGATTACGGTCATCATCAATATTTTCGGCCGCAGTGTGCCCATGGAACTGGATCACTGGCAGGTTGAACCGCTCTAAGGCTGGAAGCGGAACGCAGCAAGGTGCGGCATCGATAGCCACATCAGCCTCGCTGCAAATTGCGACAAGTAACTACTAAAACAACTACTGAAACACAGACAACCGATTTCGAGACATGGCAAAGCAAGTAACAGGTCAGGCAAAATTTCAGGTCCCCGGCGGACAAGCCACTCCAGCACCTCCAGTCGGTACCTCCCTCGGTAAGTACGGCGTCAACCTTGGACAATTCGTCCAAGCCTTCAACGACCGCACCAAAGAATACGCTGGCACACCCATTCCAGTCATCGTTACTGTCTACAACGACCGTAGCTTCGACTTTGTTACCAAGAGTCCACCTGCCGCATCTCTGCTGAAGCAAGCAGCAGGCATCGCAAAGGGCAGTGGTGTTCCCAACAAGACCAAGGTTGCCAAGGTCACCCGTGACCAATGCAAAGATATCGCTGAAAAGAAAATGGCTGACCTCAACGCACGCAGCGTCGATCAAGCCGTTCGTATGATTGAGGGCACCGCCCGCAGCATGGGCATCGAAGTCGAAGGCTAGTCTGCCCACCTGTTAGCGAGTGGCGAGCCAGCGGTCCTCTGATTCAGGCGAATGGGACACCGTGACTGCAGCAGGTTCGCTAGGCGCCGCATGAATTTCGCTTCGCGATACCCCCAAGCGGAATTCGAACACGGCACGATAGCAGCAGTACGGGTTGCGCAGGCAGGCCACTAACTTCGTTTGGCATGCCCGAGTCGCCGCGCCACTGTTTTGATTGGCAGCGTGCAACGCCTCTGAAGTGCGAATTCATGACGCACGCAATGCGGCCACTGCCTGATTGGGAATCCCCATCATGCGGAGCGTATTGGACGCGTTGTGCAATCTCAGTGTTTTGTCCGCGTGCAGCTTCGCCCTCTGGCTCAAAGCCAGATAATCCCGACGAATTTGATGAAGCAAAG
>DOPG01000109.1:0-18948 GCA_003513555.1 Rhodopirellula sp.
AAGGCGGGATTTGAATCCAGTAGTGGCTCGGTCTTAATATTGGATGACGATGTTGAGGTGATGCTTTCTTTGAGTCGAGATGTAGTTGGTGAAGTAGATTCGTTGGTCACCATTCACGCCGAAGATCTTGGTTCGCGGATTGCATCAGGTTCAGCTGACAATGGTTCCAGTGGTTCAGGCGGCTTTTCTTCGGGTCCGGTGTTTTTGAATAATGACTACAACCCGGCTTGGGGCAGTTGGTCTGGCTGGTCGGTGTCGAATTCAACCGATGTGGTGACGCCGGGTTACGAGAATCAATACAGTGCAATCACTGGTGGTGGGGTTTTCGATTCTTCAACTTACCTTGTTGCTTACGGTGGTTCCGAGTTGCCACGGATCACAATTTCAGAAGATTTTGATTTTGAGTCATTGATGGTAACCAACACGACCTATGCGGCGCTATCAATGCGGGAAGGTGATGATTTTTCGAAGAAGTTTGGTGGGGAGACGGGTGATGATGCTGATTATTTTGTTCTAACGATTGAGGGTTTTGATTCATCGGACTCATCAGTAGGAACGGTGGATTTTTATCTTGCCGATTATCGCTTTTCAGATAATGACCAAGACTATTTGGTTAGCGATTGGTCTTTGGTTGATGTTTCTTCTCTTAGTTCGGCCGAAAGTCTGGTGTTTTCCCTTACATCTTCTGATGTGACGTCCTTCGCTGGTAGTAGCTGGATGAATACTCCTGCATATTTTGCGATCGACAATCTTGTTTTGTCAGATTCACGCCCTGCACCTGCAGTCTTAACCGTATCTCGTAGTGACGAGGATCTTGATTCGACACTGGCTGTTGATTTGAGTGCCGACAAGACAGAGTTATATCTGCCGTCAGAGGTTTTGATTCCAGCGGGATCACGCTCGGTAGAAGTTCCAGTTTTCACTGTTGCTGATGGTGTTGACGATGGTGATCAGACCGTATCGATTTTTGCTTCGGCAGAGGGTCACCTTGGCGCGGAGTCAGTCCTGACGATTGAGGATGATGACGCGGCGGTTTTGACTCTTTCCTTTTCAGCAGATTCAGTTGCTGAGGATTCTGGTTCTCTGGCTGGGTTGGTTCATCGCAACAGTGGTGATCTGGATTCTCCTTTGGTTGTATCCCTTGATTCTGACCTTTCAGGCCAGTTGGATTTTCCATCGAGTGTGACTATTCCAGCGGGTCAGCGTTCGCAGACGTTTGACGTCACAGTGGTCGATAATGAAGTGGCTGATGGTGATCGTGTCGTTGAGTTGGTCGCGGCGAAGGCGGGATTTGAATCCAGTAGTGCATCATTGGTGGTTTTAGATGATGACGATCTCGAGGTAACGCTTTCCCTTACCACGGATTTAGTGGTTGAGGGCGATTCGCTTGTTGCGATTCATGCAGAGGATCTTGGTGCACGTGTAGCATCGGAATCGGCTGACAATGGTTCCAGTGGTTCAGGCGGTTTTTCTTCTGGTCCGGTGTTTTTGAATAATGACTACAACCCGACTTGGGGCAGTTGGTCGGGTTGGTCTGTTTCGAATTCAACTGATGTGACGACACCTGGTTTTTTGAATCAGTACAGTGCGATCAGTGGTGGCGGTGCACTCGATTCATCAACTTATTTTGTTGCCAGTGCTTATGGTTTTCCTGCATTGCCTAGGATCACTGTTTCGGAAGGCTTTAGTTTTGAATCGTTGATGGTAACCAACACGACCTATGCAACTTTATCGATGCAAGAGGGAGATGCATTTGCGAAGAAGTTTGGTGGTGAGACGGGTGATGATGCTGATTATTTCCTTCTGAGGATCGAGGGCTTTGATTCATCGGACTCATCAGTAGGGACGGTGGATTTTTATCTTGCCGATTATCGTTTTTCAGATAATGACCAAGACTACTTGGTTAGCGATTGGTCTCTGGTAGATGTGTCTTCTCTCAGTTCTGCCAGCAGTTTGGTGTTCTCTCTGAGTTCGTCGGACGTGGGTGATTTTGGCATGAACACCCCGGCGTACTTTGCGTTGGACCAGTTGGTCCTTTCCGACTCTCGTCCTGCTTCATCCTCGATGACGGTGTCTCGTAGCGATTCTGATCTTAGTTCTTCTCTGACCGTTGATCTGAGTGTTGATAGCACCGAGGTATATCTGCCCTCAGAGGTTTTGATTCCCGCGGGATCACGCTCGGTAGAAGTTCCAGTATTCAGTGTTGCTGATGGTGTTGACGATGGTGATCAGACCGTATCGATTTTTGCTTCGGCAGAGGGTCACTTTGGCGCGGAGTCAGTCCTGACGATTGAGGATGATGACGCGGCGGTTTTGACTCTTTCCTTTTCAACAGATTCAGTTGCTGAGGATTCGGGTTCTCTGGCTGGGTTGGTTCATCGCAACAGTGGTGATCTGGATTCTCCTTTGGTTGTATCCCTTGATTCAGACCTGTCAGGCCAGTTGGGTTTTCCATCAAGTGTGACTATTCCAGCGGGTCAGCGTTCGCAGACGTTTGACGTCACAGTGGTCGATAATGAAGTGGCTGATGGTGATCGTGTCGTTGAGTTGGTGGGTACCAAGGCGGGATTTGAATCCAGTAGTGCATTTGTCGTCACTAAGGGAGGCACGCTTGAGTTGCTGGGTTACATCAATGGACGCTTTGTTGGGTTTGAGGAATCTGTTCTCAACTCTGCAGGTGATTCCACGATTGAGGTTGATTTAAATAGCCTGGATCAGTTTGCTGAGTCTGGCGAAAACGGCGGCTTAATCGTCTATTTAAAGTCGGGGGATCAACTGAATATTTTGGGCGATGCTATCTCCGCGGCACCAAGGGTTTCGATGGTACGTGGTATGTTCGGTCAGGTAATCACTTCCAATGAAGGCAGGCTGAAGATTGTTTCTGAAAGACCATGGCAAAATGTCATGCGGAGTGGTGATGTGAACGCCGATGGGGTAGTTTCAGTAGCGGATGCTCTCGTCGTGTTAAATCATTTAGCTTTGTCTGGAAGTGACTTGTCTGCAAAGCCTGTTCTGGCAGATTTTCGTGGCACTTTTCCCGATGTTTCAGGTGACAACTCTGCGACAGCCCTTGATGCATTGTTGGTATTGAATGGACTTGCCTTGGTCGGTGTTGGCGAAGGTGAGGATAGTTGGCCTTCAATGTTTTCTGGCTCTTCCAGTTCAGTCACAGCGATAGTAAAGGCACAAGTGCGAACGATGGAAAACGTTGCACTTCAAAATGGGTTCCCAGAGAAGCTTGCATCAGTTTCGCATCCTTCAGATGATGCGATTCGAGAGTTGTATTCATTGCCGAATGTTGACAACGAGGCGATAGTCGGCGAAAGCGAACAGTCTGCGTGGAAGCCTTTGGTTGCGAATTGGTTTTGATATGTTGCGGTTTTTGATTAAGAAGCTGACAGTTGCTCATACCCAGTGCAGGCCTTCGTCGTCTGGTTCTTCGTCAGCATCGAGATAAGCCAAGTGATCTTTGTCGATGAAGCGACCCAACAGGGCCCGGACGGGAACCAAGAAGGCGATGAAAATTGGGAACATGATTTTCACCGGGTTCGACGGGCTAAGGTTTACGACACAGAGAACAATCAGGCAGATCAATTGCACAAGCGTGAAAAGGTGAATGGTTCGGGTGGGCACACGCCGTGTGTAGTGATTCACCGGGTACAAAGCTGAGTCCATCAGCCAATAGCCGAGACGCTCGATGAACTGGATTCCCTTGAGTGACACAAAGCCCATGAAGAGAAAAATGCCATAAAGTGCCGCCATGGGCACGTATTGCAGAAGCGAAAGAGCCAGTAAGGTTAATGCGATCAGGATGTGGATCGCGACAGCTGTGATGCGATTTTCAATCACATGAATGATCTCTGTTTGGTGATTTTCCTGACCCACAACCTCTTCCGTAATCGCCAGAGAACGCACGTGTGCCAATGAGCGTACCGTTGCCGCAACCATCCAAGGCCATCCAAACAGCGAGCAAAGTCCGACGAGGCCTCCAATGACGGCGAGGTCCCAGTGGTAAGACTCTCCTTTCACCAAGTGATTACCTGGGCTGTTGACCAGTCTTGCGGTGATATTTTGGGAAAGAAAAATCAGGACGGTTGCGAGGATTGCCGGTCCGATGCATATCAATTTCAGGTGGAGCGGCACCTGCCCAAGGTTCACAAACCATGATCCGCCCTCTTTCGCTGTCTCTGTGGCGCCGCCTAGAGCAAGCGTATCGACGGTACTTGCGTCACCAAGCCACCATGCTACTCCAATCATGCAAGCCAACGCGATAGACGGCCCAAAGTCAGCAAGGAATTCACGCATCCAAGGAAACAGATAGATGCTGCTGCGGAAGCGGGCGAGTGACATCGCGATATAAAAAGTTCCGATCGCCAGGATAAGTGCCAAGAGTGCTTTTTCAGTTCCTCCGCTGCCGGGGTCTTCAAAAGTTTCGATGATTCCTTCGACTGCTTTGTAAATGAAAATCAGTGACATCAACGCAGAGAAAATTTCATCGGTGAATCGCGTAAAGTATTTCATCAAGTTGCTGGCATTGCCTATCGCCAGCAAACAGGTCAGACAGGCGGTCCAAATTCCCACCCAACCGTAAATGCCGAGAAAATTGTGCCCCTGTTCCATGTCTTGGCATAGCTGGTAGAGAATGATCGTAAAGATCAACATGGGCCCAATACCGCCGAGAATGATGAGCGGTTGTCCAGCGACTAACGCGTACACCACACCACAGACGGCCGTTGAAATCAGCATCTCCTGGGTGCCAATCGCACCGTTTGTGTTGTCACCCAGTAAACCACCAAAAGTGATTGCAGGAGCGAGGCAGGCAAAAAACATGAATACGATTGACGCAATGCTCTTGGCTCGTAAACCATCCTTGAAGTCAGCGATGTAATGCGGAAGTCGGCGTTTGATATCTGCCTTAATCCCGGCAAATGGACGAGGGTCGGATTTCAGGCCAGCTGAAACTTCTCGGGGCTTTGGGGACGCAGCCAGCACATTGCGATTGATGTGACGTTCCATGGCGTCGGCCACATCCTGCTGTGTTTTTGCATATGTGAGCTCAAAGTGAAATACATTATCTGACATCAATCGAGCGATGGATGAGAGCGTATCCAGATGCTGTAGCGTCTGTTGTTTCGAACCAATCAGTAGGAAAATGAATCGTGTTGCGATGCCATCCGGAGCACCCAGATTCGCCCCGTGTCGCAAACGCACGAATACCATGGCTGGTTCCGCGATTGACTCACTGTAAAAGTGTGGGACAGCGCAGGCATGACCAATGACGGTGGGAACCATTTTTTCCCGTTCCAGTACCCCTTCGATCACTTCTTCTTGCTGGCTTTCTGGCAGCCGACCCGTTTGAACTAAAAACTCAACCGTAGCTCCAATAATCTCTTCCATGCTCTTGGCATCAAGATTAAGGAGGCAGGATCCGCCGGAAATTGCTTGAAACAGCGTCTTCACGTTTGATGGCCCTCGAGAGCGAGTCCAGTGATGTTGGAGATAGTGTCGGGCGTGCTAATCGCGTTCAGTTTCTCGAATTCGAGCGTCGTTTGAAATTAACACGTCTGGTTCAGGGACAATAATATGGCAAACTGGGTCACAATAGTCGACACGAGCTTGAACGAGAGCGGAATGTGCTAACGCAAACTGCCTCGGCTAACGCATTGACGCGTGCCCGGAACACACGGAAAAAACGGTGTAAGTCTTTACAAGACTTGAAAAAATGATTGCAAACCACGGTGTCCAGCGGGGAATACATCGCGTATTTCACGATCGAGACTCGCAGCGATTATCTCTCGTAGATCATTCAGGGGGAGTCTGTTTCAGCGCAGGAGTCGCATTCGACTCCGCTGTACCGGCGAGTTCAGTTGGCTCACGCGATTCTGCATTCCATGCCCTTAGCTCGATAAGCTCTTCCCGGAGGCGATTGAAAGATTCGGAGGCGTCTGCCCAAAAGTCGTCCTGACGTGAGAATATGGGCCCTACGGGTTCCCCCGTGGTTAGCTTTCGCAGTTCTCGCCGCAGGCGGAACATTGGCCCCACGAAGCGATTTGAGATGTGGATCAAATCGTAAGCGAATAACGGGGCGAGCAACATCAGTCCCGGTGCCCAGAAAATGGCTTCATCAAGGCACCGTAGCAGCGATTCGGATACCGGTTCCTGCGGATGACTCAGGGTATCTGAGAGAATGAAGCTGACCAGCAGATAGATGGCTGTAGAAGCCCCGTAAAGAGCCATTCGGCGGACAAGGGTGCCTTGGACACCCGAGTCAATCAGGATGCGTCTTCGCGCTGTTGATGCGTTAGCAGTGGAATTCATCTCGCTACAGCTGCAATTAAAGGGACTAATTCGACATTGCTCCT
Organism: Rhodopirellula sp.; assembly: GCA_003513555.1. GTDB lineage: Bacteria > Planctomycetota > Planctomycetia > Pirellulales > Pirellulaceae > Rubripirellula. Next base: position 6,363 of record DOPG01000109.1, read on the forward strand.
GAGATCGCCCCGGATGAGGCATCAAAGCTGTCGCCCGTTTTGGTTGCCAGGTAAGCGACCGCGACGATACAGACGCCGAGAATCATCGCAAGCATGAATGCGTACTCTACGGTCGTGGGACCATCTTCTTCAGCCAAGAATTTTTTGATGTCCGTAAGTTGGGGCATGTTCGGATAGCCTCGCGTGTGTAAACCACATTGCGCTAATTGGAAATAAGCAGGAAGAAAATCGACCTTTTCAAAACCCTAGTACGAGATCGTGCGTAGATTATGGACTTTGGTAGTGCGTATTGCCGAAACAATGCGTTCCTCCCAGATTTTCCCGATTAATCAGTTTGTATTGATTGTTAGGAGTAGCTGCTGCCTGCCATGAAGGTGGTCCTTTGGTACCCTATGGCTCTGAAGTCCGCCCCGTCGTCAAGTTTGAGCCCCGAGCCATGTTTGGACCCATTTTTAATCGCGAAGCGACCGTGGTCCCCAAACGCCCGAAGACCTACCTGATCAGGGGCTTGTATGTCCTGACACTCTTTCTCCTTCTGTGCACTGGCTACTTGGTACTAGACGGCTCCAGATCACTGGCAACTAGTGGCGATTCGGCTCGATTCGGCGGTTGGATGTTCACATTGCTGGCTCCATTGCAATTGCTAGTACTGGCCAGTTTTGCTGCGGTCGGCGCTGCCAGCAGTGTCGCTCAGGAAAAGGATCGGCGGACGTTATTACTACTCTTGCTGACCCGGCTTTCGGGCTTCGAAGTAGTGGTGGGCAAACTGACGGCGACGCTGCTGACGCCGATGACGATGCTATTGGGAGCTCTACCCCTTTTTATGACCCTGCCCCTGCTGGGCGGTGTATCGCCTCAGCAGGTGCTGGGAGTCTTTGTCGTTACCGGAGCCACCATTGTTTTGGCGGGTAGTATCGGTACTGTGGTGGGCATGTGGCGCGATAAAACTTTTCAGGCGATCGCCATGACGGTATTGGGTTTGCTGTTGTACATGGGGATCGGTGAGGTGTTGGCTGAATTGCTGGTTGGTGCGCCGCAATCGATCACCTTGATTTTTAGTCCGCCACGAGCACTGGCTGCTGCAGCATCACCCTTGGCCAGCTTGTCCGATGAAACGGCTTTGGGAGTCGTGTGTTTTGTATTTAGCAACGTGGTTCTTTCTACTTTGGTGCTGGCGTTGGGGGTGGCAAAGGTGAGAGTTTGGAATCCTTCGCGTGATGTCAGGCTCAAGGCTCCGGAAGTGGAGTCCTCAGAGGAGCATGAAAATCAGGGTACCGTGACGGATTGGAAGGCTCGCTCGCCAAGACATGTCTGGGATAATCCGATTCTTTGGCGGGAGGTTCGAACCTGGGCCTACGGACGCAAGATTGTTGTGATTCGTGTTGCTTTTGTCGTGTTCTTCCTTTTTATTGCTGGAGTGCTGTATTCACAGGTGCAAACGGGTGTGGCCATGGAACCTGGTGGACGGATTGGGCGGGCTTTACCATCGGCAACGATTCCGGTCGCTGCCCTTGGGGTTATCAGTCTTGTTCTTGTTAATGCACTAGCCGTTAATTCTGTCACTGGTGAACGAGATGGCCTCGCCCTCGATCTTTTACTCGCCACCGACCTAAGTCCACAAGAATTCATTTTTGGAAAGTTGGTGGGTGTGCTTTATGTAGCCAAAGAAATGATTTTGCTTCCGATTGCGTTGGTTATTTTCCTTGCAGCTTGCGGGGTGATGACTTACGAAAATATGGTTTATGTAATCTTGGGAGCAGTCATTTTGTATGTGTTTGTGACGATGTTGGGTTTGCATTCTGGGCTGAACTATGTGGCGGGCCGGACGGCCATTTTGGCAAGTTTGGGAACCGTTTTCTTTCTATGCGTTGGGATTGCCATCTGCATGACAATCATGGTCAGTTTTCGGGGTGCTTTTCAACTTCAGTTGGCGCCATTCTTAGTGATGATTCTTGGAGGTGGTGCGGCACTCTTTGCGTCATTGGGATGGCGAAATCCCTCGTCAGCGATCTTCTTTGCATCGTTCGGGTTGCCCTTGGTCACCTTTTATGCCATCACCCAGTTCTTGCTTCAGACAGATCACCTTTACGTGTTCTTTGCCTTGCTGGTTGGCTACGTGTTCACAACGGCTGCGATGATGATTCCCTCGCTGAGCGACTTTGATGTGTCGTTGGAGCGGGACCGTGGTGCTGGTGGAGATGACGCTTGAATTGGATCACGGACGTTTGGCTTTGGCTTCTCGCCATGGGCATCCTGATCATGTTCAGCGCCCTTTTCAGCGGAAGTGAGGCGGCAATGTTCTCGTTGACGCAGCGGAATCTGAAGAGTCTTGCACGGGGAGGTGTAGGAGGCCGGATCACTGCCACCTTGCTGCGAGATCCCGAACACTTGCTGTCAGCAGTCTTGTTTTGGAATCTGCTGATCAATATGACTTATTTCGCTATTGCGGCGATTGTCGGTGCGCGTCTCGAAAATGATGTCAACGCGGGGCGAACAGTTGCTATAGCTTTTACGGTTGTGAGTCTGCTGAGCATTATCTTCTTTAGTGAGATGCTGCCCAAGAGTGTTGCTGTACTGGCACCCTTGCGCATTTCCATCATGTTGGCTCCTCCTCTCTCATTGGCTGTGCGCATGGTGGGGCCGGTCGTGCCGCTGGTTACCACGGTCAATCAGGCTGCAAGTCGGTTGGTTTGGCCTTCGTTCAAACCTGAACCTGAAATCGATCTTGCAGATATTGAACGTGCAATCAATTTGGGAACGGACGACGCTGCTTTGTTGCAACGTGAACGAATGGCATTACAGGGGCTTGTCGAGATCGCAGAGACGCGGGTTGGTGAATTAATGCGACCGCGAAACAAGCTTTGGATGTGTTCCGCTACCGTGGAGTCTCAACATGTCCTCGATGAAATGCCCGCCAGTGGTTACCTGATGGTCACTGATTCCTCAGGAGATATGATTACTCATTCTGTAGGGCTTCGCACTTTGCGTCCAAGTCAATTGGATGACTTGTCTGCGTTCTTTGAACCCGTGATTTACGTGCCGTGGTCCGCTCGTGTCTCACAAACGTTAGATCGACTTAATGAAGAACATCGATCGGTCGCCGTCGTGGTGAATGAATTCGGCGAGTTGTTGGGGGCAGTTTCTATCGATGCAATCATGCGGAATATCCTCGCTCCCCGTCAGCAGCAAGATCCGTTTGGTGAAGTCGTTATTCAGGAGGTGGGCGAAAACCACTTTCGTGTTTCAGGCTTGGTCAGTGTGCGAGCTTTGACAAAACGGTTGGGGATAGTGGCGACTGAGGAAGGAATCAACACCGTTGCCGGTTACATTCAGCGAAATAACGAACGTTTGCCCCGAGTAGGAGATACAGCGAGATTGGCTGACTATCTACTGACCGTGCTGGAGGCTGAGGAGAATGGCATCTGGATCGATATTGTCCAAGGTGAATGGGAGGAAGATCTTCCATGATCGTTGCAGGGCTGTTGTTTCTTCTAGGTTTATCGCTTAGCGCATTTTTTAGCGGTAGTGAGACTGGGTTTTACCGAGTTTCTCGCACGCGTCTTGTGCTCGATGGATTAAGCGGGTCAAAGATGGCGCAACGGATGATCTGGTTGCTGAATCACCCGGCAATTTTTGTGGCGACCACCTTGGTAGGGAATAATCTTGCCAACTATGTCACCAGTTTAGCCATAGTGATGGGAGTCGCTGTTTGGTTTGGTGTCGGATCCAGCGCTGAGCTACTGGGGCCAATTCTGTTGACACCAATTGTGTTTGTGTTTGGTGAACTGCTGCCCAAGTACCTCTTTTATCATGCTCCCTATAGGTTGCTGAATGCAGCTCGTCCGCCGTTGCTATTGGCAACGGTTTTGTTAAGCCCAGTTTCATTAATTCTTGGTTTGCTAGGAAGAGCGCTGCAGAAAGTCACTGGGCAGACGCCCTTTCGCCTGCGACTGGCGATGGCCCGTGGTGAGTTGGAACAAGTGTTGAAACACGGTCACGAGGCGGGAATTCTGGTTGCCGGTCAACGATCACTTGCACAACGTCTATTCGAAGTAGGCGGTGAGCCTGCAATTTCTTTTGGGGTTCCGGCAGAGCGATTGGCGATCGTGTCAACGCCAGTGGATCCCATGCATGCACGACATGAAGCGCGTCGGCACAACCATCCTATGATCCTCGTTCAAGATCAAAAAGGAATCATTGGTTTTCTATGGTACGCTGACGTTTGCGGTGATCATCCCAGATTGGAATGTCAGCCGGTACTCAATGGACGATCGGAAGATCGGCATCTGCAGGTGTTGTTAAGCCTCTACGACAGTGCCTGTGAAATCGCGGTGCTTAAGGATGACAAGTCGAAAATTCGAGGTGTTGTGACACGACGCCAGTTGATGCAGCCACTGATCAAGTGAGCATGTTGCGTTCAAGCTTCAACTTTTTCATAGCCCAACGCAGTCATGACCGAGAGCATCTCGTCGCAGGTCAGGTAACGACGGTGGTGTTGCACTTTGTACTCGTCAATTGCGACAGCCAACTCGCGACCCGCAGGGGATAGTCTGCTATGTGAGCTTCCAAATTGTCGACGTTCGGCCTGCTGCTGTCCCGCGGTCGCGGTACTTCGTCGATCTACGAAGGTGCTGTTGTCTGGGGCAATATGGTCATGGCTCCCAGGAAATGGTTGTCCGGCGACATTATACAGTGACATGATGAAGCTCCATGCAGAAGCGAATGGTTCGTGCAATCTTTAAAATCTTGCACTATCAAAGGTCTATCGAAGCCTAGCCTAAAGAATCAGGGTGCGTCGGCAGTATGTTCTGAATTGCCAAGAACCGCAGGCTTTTTTAATGATGCAGTAATATTGAGTAGTGATGATTGCGATGAATCTCAAACTTTATGTTGTTCGCATCGGTGCAATCAGAACAACCGGAACAACTGTTGTTTTGGGACCTGCCGTGACTAACTCGTGATGCAACTTGAGTAAAGTCCGTAGTAAAAGGGTGTTGGTGGGCAGGGACAGGACGGTGAAAGTCAGGGAACCGCAAAGCAAGAGCATTGTTGGCCAGTATCAGGCCGATGTGTCTTTCATATGATGTGTCTCACATCTGGGGCCTTGATCCTTGATCCTTGACCCTTGATCAATGACGCTGACGCGCATCTTTCCCAGCGGGTTCACCTGCGATTCGTTGTTCCGCGTCTTTTAATTCTGCGACGAGGATTCCGTCTTTGAGAAGTTCGGGAGCGATTTCAGCTGCTTGTTCCAAAGCAGATCGAGCCCGTTCGACTTTGCCGTCTTTGAGTTCAAGAGCTGCTAATTCAATCAAGGGCTCAGGATCACTACCATCCTTGGCGATGGCGCGGCGGAAACTCATCTTTGCATCGTCGGTTCTCCCTTCTTTCCTAAGCGCGATGCCTCTAAGCAGGTCCACGCGGGCGGAAGCAGCGTCCACGCCATGCGTGTCGTGTAAGCGATCAAGGGTTGCCAAGACGCGGTCGTAACGTTGTTGCTGCAGGTAAATCTCTGCCGCCGTTTGCTGTACTTTTGGGTAATCTGGCTGCAATGCAAGGGCGCGGTGGTAAGCGGCAAGTGCAGGTTGCAGGGCTGGATGATGACGATCTGTGGTACCCGCTGCTGCACGCAGGCAATCTCCATAAAGTGCCCATGCGTCTGCCGAATCACGCTCGGATTCCAGTGCCCATAAGCTGTGGGTTTTTGCTTCTTCGGGCCTGCCCATGTCCAGATACATCCTCCCCAAGCGTTGGACCATTTTGGGGTCACCAGCACTCAGACGAACCGCTTGCTCCATGTGTTCGACTGCCAAGGTCGTTTTTTCGCGATTCCAATATGTTTCGGCCAAGCCCCAGTGCGCTCGCTCGTCATTCTCCGATTTGTTGAGGGCCTGAGTGAAGAGTTTCTCAGCATCCTCCCAGCTGCCGTTGTGGATTTTTTGAAAACCCATTCCGGAGTGATGTCTCGCGTCAATCAACTTTTGCTGCTGTTTATGGCTCATGCTTTGGCAGCCGCAACAGGCAAACACTGTCAGCGACAGCACTTTGAGAAGTCGTGGGGGCAATTTGACGGGCATGGTTTGTTCCAAAACAGCGGCAGCACCTTTTGTGGATTACCAAAATCCCTGTTTTTACGCAACGCGAGCTCACCTTCGGGGTCCAGAACGCTGCTAACACGGCTGGGATTTATCGAGCAACTAGGGCATCATGCACAGTCTCAGAACTTCGATTTCCCACCGCTGACCCCGGATTGTCCCGAGCATGCCTGCCACATTCGAATCATTTGGAATCAAATTTCTCTATCCCGACAACTGGAAAGAAATTGAACGGCCGGAGGATGAGGGTAGTGATGGCGTCACTTTGGAGTTGCCTACAGGTGGCTTTTTCAGCCTCGAGAAAGAGCGTGAGGGTCAACCGATAAGTGAGATCATCGACGAAGTGGCCGATTCAATTGCCGAGGATTATGACGAAATCGAGCGGGAAGAAGTTTCGTTGCCAGAGGCCTTACCGGATGAAAAATCGATCGATTTTCGGTTCTACTATTTAGACCTGCTGATCGTCTCACGACTGATTATTTTGCTGGCAGGAGATACAACCTTGATTTTGCAATTGCAAGCAGAGAGCCGTAATTTTGACGATAATGAGCTCGTGTTCGCAGCAATTTTGAAGCAAATTCGTGAATCGCTCTAAACCAGATCCTGCTTGCGTTTCTTGCGGCGGCTCTTGCCACAATCGCGGCAGACACCTTGGATGATCATCCGATGACCACTCACGCGAAAGCCTTTCTCTGCAGCCACTGTGTCCCTGATCTGCATCAGGTCCTCGCTTTGAAATTCAAATAAATTCCTGCATCGAGTGCAGTACAGATGGTCGTGCTGGGGATAGCCATAATCCAATTCGTAGACAGTTCGGCCATCGAGCTGAAAGCTTTTCAGCAGCCCGGCATCCACAAATTCGCGGAGTGTTCTGTAGACCGTTGCAGAGCTGACGTAGTTCTTTTCACCTCGACGGGGTAGCCGATCGATCAATTCGTCTGCGTCAAAGTGATCATGTTCCTCGAAGACCGCCTCGATCAGAAACTTCCGCTGACTAGTCTGTCGTAACCCGCGTGTTTGCAGGTACTCCTCAAACCTCTCTCGAGGAGATGAAGATACGTTCAGTGGTTCGAGGGAATCAGCAGTAGACACAGGCGTTTTCAATGGGAATTGGGGTCCGATGCACTCGGACAGGAAAGCCGAGCATCCAATCTAAGGGAGATATTTACATCGATTGCCACTATAACCAACCGTGAAGCCATGACCGTAAAAAACAGACGATACGCCAATAGTTTTGACCGTATGCCACAAACCGCGGCGAAGTGAGCACCTCGCGCGCGTCGCCATTATCGGGTGTGATGCCGACTGTAGGTCATTCAATCAACCTGGTTGGATCGGCCTGCTTAGGCATACTGGTCCAAAAGCCGATCAAGAGCGGCATCCAACTTCTCAGGAGTCTCGTAGCTCCCGTCTGCGATTTGTCTGCGAATCTCAGCAACGCGATCGATCCTGATCTCGCCGCCACCGGCGACAGCCGAGCTAGCGGCCATGCGGTTCACTCCGCTGGCAGCATTGGATAAATCAAGTTGATCTACCGCACCTTTGCTTGAGGTCGGAGTCGCGTCAGCCGGTTTTTGAGGTTGGCTGCGTTGGGCTGCAGCGTTGGGCTGCGTTGTTGAAACCCGATAGGGGCCGTATATCTGCATGATCGAATTGCTCCCGTGTGGGACTGGAACTTCCATCGAATCGATGACACCCTCAGAGGGTGAAATCCTGTCGAGTCGAGTGGATGCGAAAGCGCGTAGTGACCGGGCCAGCAACGTCAAATCATCCTGATCAAACGAAGTGATTGGCCATTTCCGCACCGGTCGTCAGCGCCGTGATCCTTGTCCCAGGAAGCAATCCGTAAGCGAAGAGAGACTTTTCAGCGCGAAAGGAGCGGAAACAAAGGCGTCATCGACCATTCCGCGTGCCGAACTGCAGTCATTCCTTCAAAAACAGATACAAACATGGGTCAAGGAAGCTGGAAAGTAGCAAACGCGTGAAACAAGCAGCAAGATCAAACTCACGACGACTGAAATTTGATCAAAATCCAACCAGATTTCTTGCCGCAGACGACCTAGCTTACCACGGATGACCGTTTATTCAGTGTTTTTCCCTGTTTGAAGGCAGTTTGCTTTCACCACAAATTCAGCCAACTCATCAGGTTCTATCGCTGTTCCTTCCAAACGGGACCTGCCTCCCATTCCATCTTTTTCGGTGGGATTGCCTTTTCGAGTTCGGTTGCCTGCCAAGGCGGACGATCAGTTCGCATGATCAGTGCCCAAGTGGCGGCGTGCGTTCCAAAGGTCTTGATCACCCTTGCTGACAATTACCGGCCTAGAAAACCCTGCATCGTCGCTGATCCTATGAACCAAGGCGACCAGATCCAAGTGGTTATTCGAGAGGTGGACCGCTAAGACGCTGTTGTGACTCAATCGTTTTTAGTAGAGCTGCAAAGGCTCTCTCGTCAGTACATGTGCGGGGATAGCATCACTACTGAAGGCGTCGAGTACCAGCACAGCAAATTCTTCACGATTCATCCTTTCAAGGACCAATCTTCCGTCACCCACATGGGTGCTGATGTTGGCCCTGCTGTCACAGAGCAATGAAGAGTGGGTGTTGGTGATGCTGATTACGGCAGGGGTTGATTTCGAGCATGTGCAAGTGGTCCATACGGCAGGTGTACCACCAAACCACGCTAAGACACATTTGCTAATGACCGCTTGTACTTGAAATACGAGAAAAGCACCAAGCAGCATTGTGGCCGCAAATCAAGGTAGTGATGCCTTCGATTCAGTGGCGGATGACAGACGGTTGCGACTTGCCGATTTGGTCCATTCGTTGTTTTCGTAGCCCTTAGCTGCCTGTTCCAGTGTTCTCTACCCCTCTCTCTTCCCAGCCTGCTGAAGGATACGTCGCAAAATCATGGAAGTGACTGCTCTTTCACCGAGGCCAAGCAATATCAGTGAATCCTTGCCAAGCTGAATCACGATCCTTGGATTCCGTTTGTCCATGTCTGAGACTTCCTTATTTCTAGTTTGGGGTCGACTTTGGCGGAGATCATTGGACTTTGAAGGGTCAACGAAGTGAGTTACTGTTAGGTAAGTTGAAAACTGGAGTTTCCCTTTGAAGAGATCTTTGCTTGTCAATTACTCCTCCCCGTGACGAAGCCTCGGTTGCCGTGCGTCAGCGTCTTTACGTGGATGCCAAACGTGCGGCGGTGTGGGGTATAGGGGTTAATTTTCTGCTGGTGCTGAGCAAATTGGCGGGAGGGATTGCCGCGGGTTCGGCGGCGCTTATTGCCGATGCCGTTAATTCGATCGGTGATGTTGCAAGTTCCATGGCTGTCCGTGGAGCCCTCAGCATGGCTCAGGTTGAGGAGGACGATGATCATCCCTATGGGCATACCAAAGCTGAGTCCATCGCAGGTCTCAGTGTTTCGCTGTTGGTCGCATTTAGTGCAGGGTTGCTGGCACTGGAGACAATCAAGCGTTTCGGCGGCGAGTTAGAGGTGCCAGGTATAGCAGCCGGTTTGATCGCCGGTGTCTGCGCGGTCATCAAGGAAGTGATTTATCGATACACAATGCAAGTCGCCAAACGTCTTAATTCCTCTTCACTTACTGCTGTGGCGTGGGATCATCGTAGCGACGCAATTGGATCAGGCTTGGTTGCAGTGTCGTTAATTGCGGCACCCTATGTGGGTGATTGGGGGCGGTACATTGACCCCATCGCTGCGCTTTGTGTTTGTGCTGCCTTGATTTACACCGCAGGAAAGATTTTTCTTTCAACTGCAGCCGAGTTGATGGACCAGCAAGCAGATGAAGAAACGGTACAGCAGGTTCGGGAAATTGCGGGGGCAGTGGGCGGTGTTCAAGCTGTCGAGAAGCTTCGTGTTCGAAAGAGTGGACTTGAATACTTCATTGAAATTCATGTGCAGGTTGAGGGCATGATGACGGTGGATGCCGGACATCGAATTGCCCACCAAGTCAAAGACCAGCTATTGGTCAGTTTGCCGAGAGTTCGAGATGTGCATGTGCATATCGAACCGTTTGCTTGCAAAACTCGAGTTACTGAAGACTGGCAAGCCAGCCATCTGTAGACCTGGCACCTGCCTAAGTTGCATTGGCCATTTCGGCGAGCTGCACAGTCGCCCTGCCCTGCTCTTTCTCAAGATAAGCACGTCCGAATTTAACGTTCACATGATCCCACGGCAGCTTGTCCATTAACTCGTATTTTTCGTGAACTTGTTTTTCTACGTCAATGCCGGCGTCAGCGATGGCATCCCACCAACGCTGGGCATCAAGGTACTCATGCCAGCCATCCATCCTCGCGCCACGTTCCCAAGCGAGACGAATTGCTTCTCCAGTTCGGCGATCACCGCGACTCAGAACACCTTCCAGTAGGCTCGTTTCGACATCGTGGCATTTGATGTTCACGCTGCGGATGCGACGTCGACTCCAAAGATATTTGTGGGCCCATTGGAAGTACTCGCGTCGTTGCATTCCATTCCATTGGTATGGAGTGTGTGCCTTCGGCACAAAATTGGAAACGCTGGCCGTGACGCGGGCGTAACGGCCGTTGACTTCTTTACCAACCGTTGCAATTTTTTCCGCCAAGTCGACGATCCCATCTAAGTCTACGGGCCGTTCACCCGGGAGGCCGCACATGAAGTACAGTTTGATACTCTCAAATCCATTTTGGAAGGCGACTCGGCAACCTTCAATCAGATCACTGTTCTTGATTTTTTTTCGGATTTGTTCTCGCATGTCATCACGAGCTACCTCGGGTGCAAGAGTCATACTGCGTCTTCGTTCGCTTCCTAGTAGAACAGGCAGGGTGCGCAGTTGCTCGTTGACTCGTAAACTTGGCACACTGATATTAACACCCAAGGGTTTGAATACCTCATGTAGTTTCGTAACCAGTGGCTCAAAGTGTGGGTAGTCACTACTGGACAACGAAAGGATGCTGATCTCGTTGTAACCGGTGTTCTTATAGCTTTCGAGAGTTGCGTCAACGATTGTGTCGACTTCACGCACTCTCAACGGCCGCTTGATGACGGTGCTTTGGCAAAAACGACACAGATGTGGACAGCCACGCATGATCTCTACCGCAATCCTATCGTGAACACACTCGATATAGGGAACGATGGGACTAGTTGGTAGCGGTATGCCATCCAGATCGCTGATGACGCTTGGAGCAATGGTTTCTGGAACATCACTGCGGGTGCGGTGAAGAGTGGCGATGCGACCATCACCATACTCCGGTGTGTAAAACCGCGGGACATAAGCTGACTCGATTGCCTGTGCCACAATTACAAGCGCTTCTTCTCGCTGTTTGCGCCCTTCCTCGCCTGTTGCGAAAGAACCATCTGGCAGTCGTCTCTCATTTTTAAGTTTCAGCCACAGGTCACACACCGTCGGCAGAGCAGGTTCCCCGTCGCCAGTAATCATGACATCGAAGTAGTCAGCCATCGGTTCTGGATTTTGGCAGCAGGGCCCACCGGCCAGCACCAGTGGGTCGGCCATGGTCCGATTAATTGCTTTTAACGGAACGCCTCCCAGATCAATCATGGTCAGAACATTGGGAGAACTGATCTCATACTGCAACGACAGGCCGATGACATCAAACTCGCTCAACGCAGTAAATGTTTCCAAAGTGTACAGAGGGATTTCGTGCTCTCGAAGCAGTTTTTCCATGTCGGGCCATGGTGTGAAAACACGCTCGGCACACCAATCTTCGCGACGATTCATCAGTGAATACAGGACCTGTAATCCATGATGGCTCATGCCAATGGTGTAGGCGTCGGGAAAACCAAGGCAAAGTTTTCCATGAACTTTGGCATGATCCTTGACGATGATATTGCGTTCTCCACCCACATATTGGGCAGGTGTCTGCACGTGCGGCCAAACGCGGGATTCGAGTTTGCGGCGGCGTTCATGGTTGATCATGGTATTCTGTCGTAACGGTAAAAACGTGACGGTAAGTGAAGGTGGAGGCACTGAGGCCAGCAATGGACCAGAGTTGCTCGGTTGAATGGGGTCGGCATTTCCTTGCCAGACACGCTAAAGTGTGTCTCAGAAAGGGCTATTTGTACAACGCAAACCAGCATGGAAAAGAGAATACGATTGTGAGTGATTTCGAAATAGTGGGAAAAATCAGCGATTTTGAGGAAGGACAAGGCCGTGCCGTCCCTGTCGATGGGCGAATGGTCGCAGTTTTTCGAACGGCTGACGAATGGTTTGCGATCGATGATCTTTGCCCTCACATGGGGGCCTCACTTGCCGAAGGATACGTTGAGGGAAAAATGGTCACCTGCCCATGGCATGCCTGGCGGTTTTGTATTCGTGATGGAACGTGGGAGGATAACCCTAAAACACGCGTTGACTGCTTTGAAGTAAAAGTTGAAGGCGACGATGTATTGGTTCGGGAAAAAACGACCTCGGAAGAAGCATGATATGCTCTCAATCGGTCTTGTATGAATCAGTTTTGACTTTTTATTTTTTTTAATG
>DOPG01000109.1:19225-67662 GCA_003513555.1 Rhodopirellula sp.
GTGGCGCTGGTCGAGATGAATTGATCTTTCTCGTGGGGAAAACCTGTTTCAAAGTATTTCTGGAAAGGTTTGCTCCTCGACCTTACATGCCATGATCCGTGCACTGTCTGGTGTTTTATGAGATAGGAAATACCGTTGGTATAGGCTACCTCTTGGCGATCTATCTGGTCGCTTCGAATCAGTCCTACCAGTACGGTTGCTGTCGCGTAGGGGTCACTTTCCATCCCATCGAGCTGGCTCCAGCCGCCATCAGCTCGCTGAGCTTTGAGCAAGTCAGCGGAGAATCGCTTCATTGATTCAGAGGGGGCGTTGAGATAATCGAGTGTTCGTAAATGAAATACTTTATCCTCAGTTGTTTTTGGCGTGGCAGCGAGAAGCCATCTTAGAGTGGAGTTGTACCGCTTCTGTGCATCAACTTGCTGATTTTCATTGCTATAATATTTCAATGCACGGATTGCAAGATACGTGGTTGTAAAATCACTCGATTCGGACGGTGGCCGATTGCTACTGCATTGCCAGTGATCGGAGTCCCCTGACGCCACCAACAGGAAGTGCGTGACAGCATCAACAATGGGATCGACAGGGTAATCGCCCACTTCAAGGGTCCATAAGGCGTAGCCAGCTGTATCCACGCCACCGCCCTGCCCTTTTCCCTCGGCGTAGTTTTTTTTGCCTTTTCGGAGGTGAGTGACCGTGTGCCTGACTTGTCTTTCGTAGTTTTCGGTATCAATCTCAAAATTCCGCAACATCGCCTCACTTAGGGCCATGACCGGAAGTGCTTGGCTATGGCAGGTAAAGCATTTGCGTTCTTCGGCCGAACCCTTTGATGATTTTTCCAGCAAAGGCAAGGCTGACGCGATTGCTTCGCGTATTTTGCTTTCCTCAAGGGGCGCGTGCTCCGGTTCGTCGCCGGTTGTGTGAGACCCGCCGATCAATTCCATCACGGCCAGCGCGACGACAAACAAACCTCGGTACAACCATCGTGATGGAAAAATCATGACTAACAACTAATCGAGTGCAGAAAAACAAGGTCAATGAACAGCTTCACGGACAGCCTTTTTAAGTTTGATGTCACAGGTGTTTTGTGTTGCCGTGCATTGAAGCATCTTGGCATTTGCCATGGTCCAATTTTGTTGAAGTGGGCGAACTTTCTAAGCCTTGCCAATGCAGAAGACAGTGAATTTAGATGTTGGATGACAGGTGGTGATGCGGGTGAACGCATGAAATCAATCGTTCCCTTTTTTATGCCAGTTCTCGAGACTTAAAACCTCGCCTGTATCGATTTGGCTCGGATCAATAACGACATGCTTGATGCGTTGCCGCTTCCATGTGTACGTCATGTGTACCATCCCGTCCTTGGTTTGAATGATTGCGGGATAGCTGAATTCCTGTTTTTCTTCCTGTTCCAGAACTGCAACTTTTTTCCATTGCAGGCCATCGTCAGAAATGGCGAGATTCAAAAGTCCCCTACGCCCCCAGCCTGTGGATCCGGACCCGAGGTGGTTGTAAATCATCAGGTGTCGTCCATCCTGAAGTGTAACCACCTCGATGCCCGAATTGGGGTTGGGTAGGTTTGTGGCTTGCATGGGTGACCAGGTCTCGCCATTATCGGCAGAAAGACTGGTGCTGATCACACTCTCTTTTGTTCTGCACAGAACTTGAATGCGGCCATCAGCATGCTTCAGGAAAGTGGGTTGAATTGCATTGAATTCTTTGGATTCGTTGATCGGTCCAATTCGTTTCCATGTGCCTGTTGGTTTTCCTTGTTCGAGTGCAACTTTTTCAAAATGCACTCGCCAGCCGTCATATTCTGTGGATGAACCACACAGCAGGGTATTATTGGCGAGCAACATTGGTTTGCAGCGGACAGGGCCATCGATTCCTTCGGGCAATCGACGGCGGTCGCGGAAGGTACGGCCCTGATCGTAACTGAACATCATCTCGCCCCACCACGAACGTGGGTCCGGACCCACTTTGAAAAATAACGAGGTGGGGCCGCCATCCTCGGCTTGAAACAGAACCGGGTTCCAGCATGGATAACGCAAACTTTCGTGCTGAATACCAGTTGCCCATTCCTTGGGACTGGTCCAGCGATTGCCGTCGTGATAGGAAGTCCAGATGCCAACATCCTTGTCCTTTTCTCGCGTGCCTCCGAACCACGCAACTACAAGTCCCCGGCTGGTCTCGCAAATCGTTGAAGCGTGGCACTGGGGAAATTTGGCCTCGGTAAACACAAACTCCTCCATCACTAATCCAGGGAATCGGGCTTGCTTATCGAGTTTTGGCTGGCGAGGGATTAGTTCCTTCGGCTCATAGACAACGCAATCATCGTGTTTGATATGGTAGATCCGACCATTTTCCGACCCGACGAGCAGGTCAGGTTTTTGATCATTGTCAAAATCACATACCGCGGGGCTGGATGTGTGGCCGGCAACGTTACGGTGGGCGAGGTTACCAATTTTCTTTAGAACAATCTTGCCTTCTCGATCGGCGCAATTGCGATACCACGTTGCATTTTCCGAATTCACAAGAATGTCCAGTCGCTCGTCGCTATCCCAATCAACAACGGCCAGTTTGATTCGGCCGGAACTACCACATGATCTCGGATTGAGTTGTATCGGGTGGTTGTCCTCATCAATAAAGATGCGTTCGGGTGCTTTTCCATGAGAACGCAAAGCAAGAAATCCCTGCTGGTCCAAGGCGACAAGATCAAGCTTTTTATCGCCAGTGAAATCAATTGCGACGGGTGTGGTTCGCCACTGCGTAAGTGCTGCGGTTGATGGCTGATCCCACCAGTACCACCTTGGTGGCATTTCAGGTTTGTTAAGATTCAGTTCGGTAGTTTGCAAGCCACTCGGCGTACCAGCCAGAATCGCAATGCGTGACAATATCGAGTTGTAAATGATGTCGGGATGGTTGTCACCGTTCCAGTCTGCGACTGAAAGTGTGGTGTAACCCCATTTGGCTTCACATGGACCTTGGATGGATCCACTCGGTCCCGCCATTACACGGAATGTGGTGGCATGGTCTGATCCGGAAGCTTTGGCTTTGAGTTTTCTCGGAGCGGACCATTTTGGCAAACCATTCTTCCCCTGCCCGAGATTTTCAAAAATGCCGATATAACCCGCTGTGTTTCCACAAAGAATGTCTTCATCGCCATCCTTATCCCAGTCAAACGCGAATGGTGTTGCTAATGCACCAAACTTGAGCGAATCGGCCTCCTGCTGAAAGTAGAACGGCGTTTTAAACAGAGGTGCGCCGGAAAGCAGTTCACCTGTATTCTCAAGCAACGCAACTCGCCCATCCTCGTCACCAGTGATCAGGTCGATGTCACCGTCTCTGTCCCAGTCAATTGCAGTTGGCGTGATCATCTGCAGATCCATTGTCAACGGCATGAGTTGTCGATTGAGTAGTTTTTGGCCCGCAGAATATTTGGGTCTTGTTCTGGTGCCTGTATTTTGAAAGTAGGTGAAACCATCGAGGAATTCACCGCAGAGCAGATCAAGATCACCATCACCATCGAAGTCTGCGAAGTTCGGTGATGGCCAACCATACACGTCGATCACGCTTCCACCCGCTGTGATTCTGACCGGTTGTTCTGCATAGACAGGCTTTTTATCAGAGCCTTGGTTACTAATCAGGTAGATGTAACCATGCAGTGGGCCATTTTTCCAGTCACCGTTTCTGTCAAAGGCAGCGTCCCAGCCATAATCTGACCAGTCTCCCACTCCAACAATCAAGTCATGATCGCCGTCACCATCGTAATCAACGTACCGCCACATGTTGGCACGAACGCTGCCGTCATGAATATTCGTACGGGGATAGATTTTAACGGGGTTTGAAAAATCAAATTGGCCGGTAGTCGAATCTCTGGAGAATTCGTATCCCGGTTTGAGGATGCGAGGTTTCCCATCGACGAAGCTGACTTGAAAATTGTGAGTTGTTTTGCCCAATCGAACTGCTGGCTTAAAGACTGGCTTGGCGTCTTTTGGATTCTGAGTTGCATTTTCGAAAAAAAAGACACCGTTCGAGGGTTTGTCGGGACAGGCGACAAGCAGATCCATATCTCCGTCATCGTCATAGTCCATCGGCAACGGCCAAGCCCATAAGCCAACGCCAAGGTCAACCTTGAGCCCAGGGTTGTTGTAGGCAAGCGGACTTAATTTCCATTTGCTCTCACCACTGCCTTCATCAGCAGAAACAGGTAAGGATGAAATTATGAGCAACGCGATGATGATTCGGGGGAAAGTCATAAACATGATTGCAGTAGGTTTGGTTGTGGGAGTGCAGTTTGCTATCGGGTTGGAGCACCAACCATCATTCTGACGAACAGGTTGTTTCACAAGCATGGGATTGCTCCCAAGTTTATCGTAAGACCTCGCAGTTGACACGTTTTTCGGAAAAGCATGAAAGAATGGTTGTTACAACACATTTTGTAATCGAAATAGCAAGCTGATCGATTCGTCGCAGGTCACATGTACGCGCTGTTACTATTTCTCGGTGAAATACCATGCAAGGTTATGGTGTAAAACGATATCAACTGCCTTATACTCTTCGTAAAATATTCAGGAGCAAGTTCTAAAGGTGACACTCGCCATCAGGTAGAGGAGGAGCAGGCAACTGCCTTCCTGAGACTATGATGGGGTTGTCGATATTCTGTTTTGCGGTCAGGGCTTCATCTCCTCTTTCATCGCTGATGCTCCTTGACGGCTCTGTCTTTGATCATTCAGCAAGTTCACGATTCGATAAGTACGAGCAGTATGGTGTTTAATTTTACAGCTTGTTGTAACTTGTTCTCTTGGACCTTGATCACTCTCGGCATCGCAATGCATGCGTATGGCGAGGAGGTTCGTACGACCGATGCAACTGTTGTTTATAATCGAGATGTGCGACCCATACTCGCAGAGCACTGCTTCGCCTGTCACGGGCCAGATGATGAGCACCGCGAGGCCGATTTGCGATTGGATTCTCGAGACAATGTGATCTCGGCAGGAGCGATCAAACCGGGCCATTCTAGCGAATCGGAATTAGTGAAGCGGTTGAACTCGTTAGATCCTGACGAGGTGATGCCTCCGCCTGAAACGGGTGTGTTGAGTCGGGATGAAAAAAAGGTTTTGGCGGAGTGGATTGACCGTGGTGCCGAGTATCAGAAGCATTGGGCATTTGAGCCCGTCGTTAAAGTCGATCCACCTCACATTGTTGATCAGTCGTGGTGCGTGAATCCGATTGACCACTTCATTCTCAAGCGACTTGAGAGCGAGGGCCTCAAGCCTTCGGTGCAAGCAAGTCGGGCGATCTTGATCAAGCGTTTGTACGTTGATTTGATCGGCTTATTGCCGACTCCAAGCCAGGTGGATGCATTCTTGGCTGATAATTCGGCAACTGCCTACGAATCACTCGTTGATGAACTGTTGCATTCCAAACATTATGGCGAGCGGTGGGGACGCCACTGGCTGGATCAGGCGAGGTACGCTGATTCAAATGGCTATACCTTTGACAACGCACGTGTGATGTGGCCGTATCGAAATTGGGTGATTGATGCGATCAATGAAGACATGCCGTTCGACGAATTTACGATCCAGCAATTGGCCGGTGATTTATTGTCTGAGCCAACAGTGGAACAGCTTACTGCGACCGGATTTCACAGAAACACACTAATTAATGAAGAGGGCGGGACCGATGCCGAGCAATTCAGAGTTGAGTCCGTAATCGACAGAACAAACACGACCGGCACCGTTTGGTTGGCCCTGACAGTGGGTTGTGCTCAGTGCCACAATCATAAATTCGACCCTGTAAGCCAACATGATTACTACAGCCTCTTCGCCTTTTTTAACAGCACTGTCGATAGGAATAATCGCGGACCGGAGGTGATTTTTCGTAACCCGCATGCGAAGAAAATTGCAGATTTAGAGCGGCAGTTGGCTGCGCTGAAGATTGAAGAAAAAGAACATGCGTTAGCAGGTGGGGGAACGCCCGAAGCATGGACTGTTCTTAAGCCAATCAAGGCACAGGCTGCATCAAAGGCCAGTTTTGAAACGCTGCAGGACCAGTCGCTGTTGGTGAGCGGTCCCAATCCAATTGAGGAAACTTACGAAGTTGTCTATCGTGCAGGAAAAGGAAAGATTGCAGCTTTTCAGCTTGATGTCTTGCCGCACGAAGCATTGCCCATGGGCGGGCCTGGGCGAGCCAATAATGGCAACTTTGTCATGGTAGATGTTCATGTCGAAGATGCAAACGGAAATGAGTTGCAACTTGAGCCAGTAGCCATCGCAGACTACTCGCAGAGTCAATATGACGTTTCACTTGCTGTTGATGATGACCTGAAAAGTGGTTGGGCAATCAATACGAATCAGAAAGGTAACGTGGCACATTGGGCAAAGTTTTTGTTGGCTGAGCCGGTCATATTTGAGAAACCCACGAACTTGCGTTTGCGATTGCGATTCAATCAGGGAAAGCAACCTTACAACCTCGGCCGGTTTCGGTTGTCGAGTTCTCGGAGTCGTCCTATGGTGGACTTGGTTCCCTTGCGTCGTGCGGCTTTGGAGGCAAGAAAACGAAAGCTTGAGTCGGAGGTAGTCAAGTCCATGGTGATGCGTGAGCTCGAAAAACCTCGAGCTACTCATTTGCTTACTCGTGGAGATTTTCTAAGGCCGGCTGAGACTGTTGAGCCCGCTATTCTCAGGAATCTTTATCAGTGGCCAAAGTCTGATCAACCCCTGAATCGGCTTGACTTAGCTCGCTGGTTGGTCGATTCTCGCAACCCGCTGACACCTCGCGTCGTTGTCAATCGAATGTGGGAAAAACTATTTGGGGTTGGATTAGTCCAAACCGTTGAGGATTTTGGTGCACAGGGTTCGGTACCATCCCATCCAGATTTGTTGGATTGGTTGTCAGCTGAGTTTGTTGATCGTGGTTGGTCACAGAAGCAAATTCAGCGTTTGATTGTTACATCAGCTACTTATCGACAGTCCTCCGATGCACGAAGGGATCTTCAGCAAGAAGATCCACTGAATCACCTCTTAGGGAGGCAGAACCGATTGCGAGTGGATGCAGAAATTGTGCGGGACCTCGCGCTTTCTGCGTCGGGTAAGTTGGTACCTACCATCGGTGGACCATCTGTCTATCCCCCTCAGCCAGCAGGAGTTTATGCGTTTACCCAAAAGAAAAAGAACTGGCCAACAAGTGAGGGGCCGGATCGGTTTCGCCGGACGATGTACACATTCTTTTATCGCAGTTCCCCTCATCCGATGCTTACCGCCTTTGATGCTCCACGATTCAATGTTACGTGTACTCGGCGCGGACGCTCGAATACTCCTCTGCAATCGTTGATGGTTGCCAATGATCCGGGTTTGTTCGAGTTGGCTGAGGCTCTTGCTGATCGTGTCGTCTCTGGCGAGAGTAGCGAGGAATCGCAATTGAAGTATATGTTTCGCCTTGCTTTGTGCCGATATCCATCCCCGCAGGAACTCGAATTCTTACAGACTTTCTTAAGGACCCAGAGAAGGAAGTTAATTAGCAGTATGGACGGTGCGGAAGCGAAGGCGGTGCAGTATGCGTGGGTTGCAGTTGCACGTGTGTTGATGAATCTCGATGAATTCATAACGAGAGAATAAGATGAATTATGAAGACAAGCTATCACGGCTCGCTACGCGACGTCAGCTCTTTCGCGATTGTGGTGTTGGTTTAGGAGGCATTGCGCTGTCGAGCCTCCTCGAGGGAAACCGGGCTCAGGCAGATGGTGCGGGCGAGAATGTCGGTGTCTTGCATCATCCCGCTAAAGCAAAGAATGTGATTGTGCTTTTCATGGCTGGTGGTCCAAGCCAGTTGGAGCTTTTTTCGCACAAGCCGAAGCTCAATGGGTTGCATGGTAAAGAAACCCCAAAAGAGTTTATCGAGGGAAAGCGATTTTCGTTCCTCGGTAAAGATGCAAAACTGTTGGGAAGTAATAGGAAGTTTAAGTCGTGCGGCGAGTCAGGTATTGAAATAAGCGAATTGTTACCGTTCCACCAGAAGATTGCAGATAAACTTTGTTTTATCCATAGCATGAATACAGATGTGTTTAATCATGGGCCGGCAAAGATTTTCATGAACTCGGGTAATCCACAACCTGGTCGTCCCAGTATGGGATCGTGGGTGACCTACGGAATTGGCAGCGAGTGTCAAAATCTTCCGGGTTTTGTCGTGCTACAGTCAGGGCCCCGTGGGCCGCGGGCAGGTGCCGCACTCTGGTCAAGTGGCTTCTTGCCTTCGAAGTATCAAGGAGTACCTTTTCGTAGCTCAGGTGATCCGATTGTTAATCTGGCAAGTCCGGCCGATTTTCGTGGTGAACTGAGTCGGGACTTTCATGATGCAGTGGCTGAATTGAACCGGAAGCGACTGCAGGCAACCGGGGACAGTGAAATCGAAACCCGTATCGCGGCGTATGAGATGGCATACAGGATGCAGTCAAGTGCGCCCGAGTTGATGGATATTAGTGACGAGTCTCAGCAAACCATGGACAGCTATGGAGCTAAGGTTGGCGGTGCCTCGTACGCGAACAACTGTCTTTTGGCACGGCGACTGGTAGAACGTGGTGTCAGATTTGTACAGCTCTACCACACCGATTGGGATCATCACGGTGGACCGGGGCAGACGCTCGGTAAAGATCTTGAAAAGTGTTGCAGCCAAGTTGATCGTGCGTCTGCTGCATTGATTCAGGATTTGGAGGATCGTGGATTATTAGATGAAACACTGGTGGTATGGACCGGGGAATTTGGTCGCACTCCCATGGGTGAGACACGAAATCGAAAAGTGGGCGGTCGTGACCATTTTATTGACGCTTATACTCTTTGGATGGCTGGTGGTGGCGTCAAGCCTGGGGTCAGTTACGGGGCCACTGATGAGCTGGGGCTCTCTGTGACGGAAAATCCTGTTCACGTGAGGGATTTGCACGCCACCATTCTGCACTCCCTCGGTATTGATCATGAAAAATTCAGTGTCAAATTCCAAGGTTTAAAGATGCGTCTTACAGGAGTCGAAGAAGCCAAGGTGATTCATGAAATCCTGACGTAATCAACGTCCCTTGCTGGGGAAATGCCCCAAGGCTGCAGCCACAAACAGAATTGAAGCTTACGGCAATGCCCAGCTGGGTTGACCATCATGTTGCGTAAATTGCAGTTTAAAAACTGATCGACTCACCGACTTCAAGAATAACTGGATCGGCAGCCGTTTCCTTTCTAATTCGGTCTGCCCAATGATTTGCATCCTGGGCGATGGGGGGCCATGTCCCGTAATGCGCTGGTAAAACCTTCTTGGGGTTGATGAGCTTGGTTGCTTTTACGCTGTCCTCAATGCCCATCGTGAACAGGTCGCCGATGGGCAATACAGCAATGTCGACATCGTCAGCATAGAGTTTCATATCGCTGAATAGTGCGGTGTCGCAAGCAAAGTAGATGCGTGTTCGATCGATTTTGACGACGAAGCCAGCGGGCTCACCACCATAAGAGCCATCCGGCAGTTGACTACTGTGAAGTGCGGGGGTCATCTTCACTGAACCCCAAGGTAGTTCGAGTTGACCCCCGATATTCATTCCCACAGTTGATTGCACGTTCTGAGTTTTGGCAAACCATTCGGCAATTTCATAAATTGCGACAATGGTTGCGTTGTTTTCGTTTGCAATCAATGCAGCATCTGCGACGTGATCAAAGTGTCCATGCGAGATAAGAATGTGAGCGACATCTTCAAGTTGGTCAGCAGAAGTAACCGCTGCTGGGTTGTCGGTCAGGAAGGGATCTATCAGCAGTCGGTGGTTGTCGTGTTCGATCATCCAGCCGCCATGGCTGAGCCAAGTCAATTTCGTCATATGATCATCGTCTTTGTTGGGTGGTAAAATCCGCTGATGATGCGTTAGTGGCGTCCGTTACCTTGGGAGAAGATAAGGACCCAACACGTTCACCGACAGACCCATTGCAGGAACTGCCGCCTCGGATCTTACCAGTTTTCGCCGCGTAGTCTGGCGATCTCCATTGCGTCTTTATCGCCGCGTCCAGAGAGGCAGACGACCAAATGCGAGTCGCTAGGCATATCTTTCGCCAGTTCCATCGCCTTGGCTATCGCATGACTGGTTTCCAATGCCGCTATGATACCTTCAGTCCGAGCGAGCTTGTCAAACGCATCCATCGCAGCTGCATCGCCACAGTCTGAGTAAGTTACACGGCCGGTATCTTTCCAGTAGCTGTGTTCGGGGCCAACCCCTGGATAGTCCAGTCCGGCACTCATGGAGTGCACGTCACATGTTTGCCCATCGTCATCCTGCATCACATAGCTGTAGCTGCCATGCAGAACGCCGGGATTCCCGAACGAGAGTGGCGATGCGTGTTGCCCCGGAGCGCTGCCTCGTCCTCCTGCTTCAACGCCGACCAGCTTCACTTTCTCGTCCTCGACAAACGGGTAAAACATTCCGGCTGCATTGCTGCCCCCACCGACACAGGCCACAACACAATCTGGCAATCTGCCGAACGAATCGCGGCATTGTTCCCGTGTTTCACGTCCAATGACTGATTGAAAATCTCGAACCATCATCGGGAATGGGTGGGGACCAATCGCGCTGCCGATGATGTAATGCGTGTGCTCGACGGAAGACATCCAGTCCCGCATTGCCTCGTTCACTGCGTCGCGCAGCGTCTTCGATCCGCTTTCAACAGGGCAGATTTCTGCACCCATCAATTTCATGCTGAATACGTTGGGCTTCTGACGTCGGATGTCCTCGCTACCCATGTAAACAGTACAAGGTAGCCCGAAGTGGGCGCAAGCCGTTGCACTGGCCACTCCATGCTGACCTGCCCCGGTCTCGGCGATCACACGAGTCTTACCCATTCTCAGTGTGAGCAAAGCTTGTCCGACGGTGTTGTTGATTTTATGTGCCCCGGTGTGGTTCACATCTTCGCGTTTGAGCCAGATTTGTGCTCCGCCTACTGCTTCGGTCAGTCTCCGAGCAAAGTACAGCGGACTGGGGCGGCCAACGAAAGTTTTCAGGAGAACCTTCAGTTCACGCTGAAAATCGGCGTCGAGTTTTGCTTTTTCGTATTCTTCAGAAAGCTGGTCCAGTGCCTGAGTGAGAGTCTCGGGCACGAATCGGCCACCGAAATCACCGAAACGACCGCGGGCGTCAGGGACAGAAGCGGTGGCACTCGACGTGTTGGGTACGGTACTCATGGGAGCAATTCTCTGGCTGGACAACTGGAAGGGCCGTCGACAGACCACCCCGCAGGCCTTAAAGACCGCAGAACACGTGCCGACATCACCGACCCCGATTCTCACTTTAGTTGACGATGACGTCAACGCGACCGCTGGCAAGCCTATGAAAACCCCGAGATTGCAACGTGTATGTGGCGTTGATTTTAGTGGTGCAATAAATTCTGGAAAAACTGCCTGGTTGGCGGAATTAGAAGCTGATTGGTCGTCGGGCACTCTGCAGCTGGTCCAGTTGGCATCTCTTGGAAAATTAGCTGGCTCAGACGAACGAACTGAAGTTTGTCGCTATTTAGCTGAGCAAATTTCCAGTAGTCGAGCCACTCTTTGGGCGATGGATTTCCCCTTTGGGCTTCCCCTTGAACTGGGGGGCGAGGACTGGAACTCACAACTTGAGATGATTGCGAATTTTGAATCACAGGATGGAGGTGGGAACCTCGCTGCAGTGTTCGGTAGACAGCTCTCCGTGACCGCGCGCCAGATCATCCCGAGTGGCCGCCTTCGCCGAAAAACAGACGTTGAAACTTCCACCCCTTTTGATAGTTATCACTATCGCATTATCTACCAAACCTTTCACGGAATGAGAGATGTGTTGTTGCCTATATCCAAGAGCGGTGAGACTGCTGTGATACCGTTCCAGTACCATCGCCTGTCATCCGCGAGACGAATTGTGGTCGAGTCCTGTCCGGCGAGTTTTTTAAAACGTTGGAATTTGCCCCATTCTCGCTACAAGCAATCTGGAGGGAAACCACCGACCACTGTACATAGATCAAAACGATTGGAAATACTTCGAGGTATTAATGATCTGCCAACAATCCGCCCAGCCAAAGACGGATCCTGCAATCAAAAATCAAGGAAAAAATCTGATTTTTCGAGCAAGGCTGAAGATCAGGAGGTTCCTTGTGCGTTGGGAATGTCTCGTCATCGTAGACGCGTGATCATGCAGGATTCCGGTGGAGACGCTCTCGACGCAGTACTTGCTGGTTTGGGTGGTTGGCGAGCATTTCACTGCACGAATCATGCTGATGTGTTGCGTGATACACGTTATTGCCTGGAAGGTCGAGTTTATTCGTAATTTATCCGTGTCGATCGGATAGTTGTGATTGTCAGTGATTCTTGTTCCATTAACTAGAGAACGTCTCTGTTGGTGGGGCATGCCAGCTCTTGAATTTGGATCATCTCTTGCCTGAACTGCCGGAAGTCGAAACCATGCGTCGTGGAGTATTGCCGGTAGTGGGCAGTCGCATCACTAAGGCTGAACGACCAGTTTGCCGTTTGAGGCCAATCTTATTTGAGCCAAATATTCGCACCTTTGACCGGAGAGTGCGTGGCCAGGAAATCGTTGATGTGGGACGACGTGGCAAGCGGGTCATGATTCACCTTGGTAGCCATGACGTCATCGTGATTGAGCCAAGGATGACAGGCTTGGTATTGTTGGCTGATCCACCAGGCCTAGCCCATCTGAGGTTACGTTTAACTTTAGCAGGCGGCCCGAATGACCAACTCCTGTTTTGGGATCGACGCGGTCTTGGAACGGTAAGACTTCTCTCGCCTGCTGAATTAAAAATCAAAGTTGACGACAAGTTGGGACCTGATGCATTGAGCATGTGTCACAATGAATTGAGGGAGAAGTTGAAAGCGAGTCGGCGCGAGATTAAGGTCGCCCTGCTTGATCAGGCGGTGGTCGCAGGTATCGGAAATCTCTACGCAGCGGAAATTCTGTTTCTCTCGGGAATCGATCCGCGAACGCGCTGTGACTCCCTGACGAGGCCGCAGTGGAAACGCATACAGCAGGCAACCCTTGCCGTTTTGCACGAGGCGATTGAGCATGAGGGAAGTACTCTGAGCGACGGGACCTACCGAAATGCACTCAATGGCGAAGGCGGATACCAGAATTATCACCGGGTTTATGACCGGGTCGATGAGCCATGCAGTCGTTGCAAAAAAGGTCGTGTAAGGCGGATCGTACAGGCCCAGCGTAGTACTTTCTTTTGCCCTAAGTGCCAGCAGCGAAGAGGTTTGCATCATACTGTTCGAACAAATTGAAGTCCCATTACGTTGACACCCCTTAGTACAATAAGCTGGTGATGGGAACGATATGGTGGTGAATTCGCTCACTGCGGGGACAATGCCCCGAATCCGAATTGCGTGACGAACGAGAACAGGGTCATGAAAAATAGTCAAACACGCCGAGATTGGCTTCGAAATGCGGCAGTCTTGACGGCTGCCGGTGGGGTTGTGGGATCCGCAGATGCCGCTGATTCCAAAGTCGCGTGGGATGAATCCATCGAAAAAGGTCTTCGGTGGCTCAGCCGAACGCAGTCCTCACGCGGGAAGTGGAACACCAACCAGTATCCCACTGCAATGGCATCGCTAGCAGCGACTGCGCTGATTGCAAGTGGCAGTACGACCACTCAAGGACCCTATGCGAAGCAAATTGCACGAGCGACGGATTACCTCATTAGCAAGAGTCGTGACAACGGGTTGATTGGTGATCCAAAGACAGATTCACGGTACACCTATGGGCACGGCTTCGCCATGTTGTTGATGTCCCAAGTGCTAGGCGAGGAAGGCTTAATTGACCGACGAGAAGAACTAGTCGACGTCCTGACACGCGCGGTTCAGTTCAGCGGCAACGCGCAGACAGAGGCCGGTGGCTGGGGGTACGTTTCCGCCGCGGCTGGGAATAATTTCGATGAGGGATCAACAACGATCACACAGGTGCAGGGACTACGAGGATGCCGCAATGCAGGCATACCAGTTAGCGGTAAAGTGATCGACAATGCAAAGGAGTATATCTACGGCTGTAAAAACCCTGACGGGGGCATCAGTTACAGCAGCAAGCAGAAAGGAACGAGTAGGCCTGCGATTACGGCTGCAGCACTTGCTGCACTTTATAATGCAGGTGATTACGAAGGCGAGCACGTCCCGGAGATGTTGGAATACAGCAAGAAAACACTCCACAGTTTAGGAGGGCCATCTTTTGGACATTGGCACTATACCTATCTCTATTACAGTCAAGTCGTCTATCGTCAAGGTGATGACCTTTGGAAGCCTTTCAGAGATCGACTGTATGACAAAATTGTTGGTCAACAGCGTCCAGATGGCTTTTGGGAAGGCCAAGTGCATCCCGTTTATGTCACAGCTTGCAACTTGATCATGCTGCAGTTGGACAAGGGTTATCTGCCTATCTATCAACGCTAGGGGAAAACGACTCCCACCAACTGTAGCGGCCGTCGTGCTAAGTCACGGCGCGTGGGCATCTGCCAAGGTAGTCGAGACTTAAGATCAGGGAACTCACACCCGCAGGCTTTGCTACGAATGATCTGATTGTTTCGCGGCAAAGTTCCTGAGCTACTCGGCAAGATCGTAGGCATAAATCAGATCTTGATCGCGGATGACTAAGGTCTGGCTGGCTACCACGGGATGGGCCCAGATTGCCCCCTTTTCACGCGGTATCTCAGTTTGCCTGGGTAGCTTGAGCATCCCTTTTTGTTGCCAGCCATATCTGCTTGGCTCCACTAGAAAGACCGTTCCGTCTTTGTCGTTGTAGCAATATAGACGCTCATCGGCATAGCAGATTGACCCACTCTTGTTGGGGCGGATTTTTTCCTCCCAAAGCGTCTTGCCAGATTCAAGATCCTGAGCCATCCACACGCCACCATTGGCTTTACTGAAGCCAAAGATTGTCCCGTTGACCAGTACGACGCCACCATGGTGGTTCTCCATGGTTTTGCCGGTCAAATGATAGGCAGTCTGCACAGCCACACTACCCTGCCCTTCCCCGGCGAGATTGAGCAACGTGTTGCCAGCACGGTATGCGCTGGTGTGGTAAATCTGATCCTGAAAAACAATGGGGGTTGGAATGACAGCGGTTGGATTACCCGTTGCGGTGTCCGAAAATAGCTTGTTACCACTTTGGGTATCGAAAGCCACAATCCCTGCTTTGCTGGCTGAAAGGTAGAAGCTGATGTCACCCACATTGTCCTTCATGATGGACACGTATTGAGCCCCCTCCTCGTATCCTAGGCTTTTCCACACCTCCTTGCCGGTCCACCGATCCACAGCCAGCAAGAAATTCTCTTCCCCCGGCGTTACTACAACACGGTCGCCATCAACCAAGGGTGAGTCGCTGTAGCCCCAAGTTGGAATTCTGCCGTTGTGATCCTTTACGGTGTCCGTTTTCCATTGGACCTTGCCAGTTTCTTTCTCGAGTGATGCCAACACTCCGATATCGCTGAGAACAAAAACCTGATCTTGATTAACCGTGGGCGTACTTCTTGGCCCGCCTCCCCAACCTTGATTGTAATCTTCGCTGGTCCCCGCTCTGCTGAAGTCGGTTTTCCACTTGATGGAGCCGTTTTGTAGATTCAGGCACAACGCAAAGCAGCTACTATCGTTCGAGCCAAGGGTATAGACGCAGTCATCGACAATTGCGATGGTGGAGTAACCGATCCCGGCATCGGTGAAGGTCCACCTGAGTTTTGGCCCCTTTTCAGGCCAAGTTTTCAGCAGCTTTTTTGCAGGGGAGTGACCATCGCGAGCTGGGCCTCGCCACTGCGGCCAATCCTCCTCACCCGCAAGAGTAGCCGGAGGATTGTACTGACCGCAGAATGCCAACAGCAACACAAGCAAGATAGGTTTCATATTCGGTCTCTGTCCGCGAGAAAGCGAAAAGGGAGTGTCAGCAGGAAAGGGGTTGGAACGGATTTTGTGCGAGGCAGTATAGCAAGCGTTCTGGTACCAGGTCGCAGTCGAAAGTACTGGCAACTTGCCAAACTATTAGCGGCCGGTCGCATCGTTAGCTGAGTCACTCATTTGCAACATGACCATGTCTCGGTATCTTCCGCCATCTTTCAGTAGTTGGTTGTGACTACCGACTTCAACGATACGGCCATCCTCAAGGACGACGATTTTGTCTGCTCCGGCAATGGTGCTGAGTCGGTGGGCGATAACGAATGCAGTTCTGTCCTGAAGCAAGTCAGCCAAACTGTTCTGAATTAGCCGCTCACTTTCGCTGTCCAGATTGCTGGTTGCTTCATCCAATACAAGAATTTTCGGATCCGCCAATATCGCTCGTGCAATCGCGATGCGCTGTCGTTGTCCTCCTGATAATTTGACGCCACGTTCACCAATGAATGAATCGTAGCCATCGGGTAGTTGCATGATGAACTCATCAGCAGCGGCAGTTTTTGCCGCTTCGATCACTTGTGAATCAAGGGTGTTGCGTTTCGCGTAGGCAATGTTTTCGCGGATGGTTCCATCAAAAAGAAAGACATCCTGTTCGACAATACCAAGCAAACTTCGATAGTTATTCAGTTTGATGCCGCGAAGATCTTGACCATCGAGGCAGATGTTGCCCGAGCTTGCGTCGTAGAATCTGGCGATCAGATTGGTCAAGGTGGTTTTTCCTGCGCCACTACGACCAACCAACGCAACGGTTTCTCCAGCTTGGATTTCCAGATTAATGTCCTGCAGCACCATCGTGTCAGATTCGGGATACGAAAAAGATACATCGCGTATCGATAGTGCACCGCCCACATTTTCACGTGGTAGGGATATCGCATTGGGGTGAGTTTCAAGTTCGTCTTCGATCTCTAAGACGTCCAGCACTCGGTCGAGACCTGCAAGATTGTTCTGGAAAGAGACCGCACTTGCTGCGATGGTCGCCAATGGATCCAAAAGCATGGTCAAGTAAACAAGAAACATCATCAGGTCGCCAAGTGTCAATTCATTATAAATGATCTGGTAGCCGCCATAAAGTAATAATCCAGTTGATGCGAGAGGAACGACGACTTCCCAGATGGTCTCAATGATCCGAGTCCACCACCACGTAAAAAGCTGTTGCCGTACAAGAAAGTCACCCTCGCGTACAAAGCGAGATGATTCATTGCGACTTTGGGAAAAAGTTCGAACAACACGAATGCCGCTGAATGTTTCGGTTGCGTTGCCATCAATCCGCTGACGTTGCTTTCGAATGTCGCGATAGAGTGGACGGATACGATTGATCCATGTGCGGTGGGTCACCCAGACAATGGGTAACAGAAGCAGACCACCAACCATTAGTTTCCAGTCGACAAGCATCAGTATGACGAGGCTTCCGACAAATTGGATGATGGCTCGCCATGGGTTATAGAGCATGCTGAAAATTAGATCTGCAACTCCGCCAGCGTCTTCGCGTATCAAGCTCGCAACCCCGCCGCTCTTCATGTCGTAGACGTTGTTCAGCGGCAGTTTGACCGCATGTTCAAAGACACGACGTCGGATATGAACCTGGGTTTGGTTGACCGCTTTGGTCGCAATCCATCGGCTGCAGAGATGAACAATGGTGGAAATGACAGTGACGACAACTACTAGTCCTGCAATCGCGAGCAGCAGGTTCATGGGGTCGGTGGGCAGTGGCAGCGTTTGTAACCAAGTGGGCAGTGCCTTAGGTGGCGTGGTTAATGCTGAGTCAATCGCAAGTTTGGTTCCAAGGGGGGGAATCAAGCGGAGTCCAATCCCGATTGTCAGCAAAGCCAGTGCGACGAAAATCTGTCCGCGGTGTTTCGCAGTGAGGGTCAGGAACTGCGAAAAAAGTTCCCAGAATTTGCGATCTCGTTCGCCGAGTTTCTTTGGGTTGCGTTCGCTGTGGCCATGACTTTGCGGTCGCTGGCCGCTCGCGTTTCGGTCACGAACAGTTTGGCGATATTCAGAAAAGCGGTGGCGGCTAGGTTGGGTTGGCATGCTTAATTGTTAGTGGGGAGCAACTGTTCCTACAACCACTGACGTATCAGACCTTTACGAACCCATGGTTTTTCTGACGTTTTGAGGTCTTGGACTACGGGCTGTTTCGCTGGTAAATCTGCTGCAACGTCGCATCTGCGGACCATTTGTCATTAAAATACACGCCGTTTGACCAGCCTCGTACTTCCACCTCTCGCCCCTTTCGATGGGGTCCAGCCAGCAGATTCGCCATGCAACTGATCGATTATATCGTCTTGGTCCTGTATTTCGTGGGAATGATTGCCATCGGATTTTGGGCGATGAAACGTGTAAAGGATCAGGAAGACTACTTCATGGGGGGGCGTGGCTTTGGAAAGCTGCTACAGACCTTCGCGGCGTTTGGAGCGGGCACGGGTGCTCATGAACCGGTGATGGTGGGTAAGACCGCTTGGACAAGCGGTCTGAGTGGTGTTTGGTCAGCATTGATGTGGTTGTTTGTGACTCCAGTTTACTGGATCACTGCAGTTTGGTACCGACGGATGCGCCACCTGACATTGGGTGATTGGTTCGTTGAACGCTATGAATCACGCTCGATGGGAGTCGCGTATACGCTGTTTGCCATTGTCTTCTACATGTTTTACCTGTCGACGATGTTCTCAGCTGTCGCGAAATTCTCAGCACCACTGCTGGGCTTTGAGCAGGGACTATTCGGATATGAATTGAAGTACACGCTGATACCTGTGATTGCTGGCGTTGTCATTTTGTATGGTGTTCTGGGTGGGTTGGCTGCAGCGTATTGGACTGATCTCATTCAGGGCCTGTTCATTATCATTCTTTCAGTCCTGTTGATCCCCTACGGTTTGTGGTCGATCGCAGACACGTTTGGTGGCCCCGGCGAGCAGGGGCTGATGGATGGTTTTCGAATCATGCATGAACGTGTCTCTGCAGATTGTTTTAGCTTGTTTTCGGGGCCAAGCAGTGGTGAGTTTCCACTGCCATTCATTATTTCGCTTTCTCTGATCAGTATCGTTGGCGTTGTTGTGCAACCACACTTCATCGCGACAGGCGGGGGGTCGGCTAAGACAGAGAAAGAGGCGCGTATCGGATTGGTTGTCGGTAACTTTCTCAAGCGACTGTGTACCGTGGGTTGGGCATTGACGGCATTGATTGCGCTGGCACTGTTGGCGGGGAGTGCGGAAATTGCTGCCGACCCGGATCGGGTCTGGGGGGTCGCGGCACGCGAGATATTGGGGCCTATGAACCTCGGATTGGTAGGGTTGATGTTGGCATGTCTGTTGGCAGCCATGATGAGCTCGGCAGATACCTACATGATCGTGACCTCCGCCTTGGTGGTTCGAAATGTCTATGCCCCGTACATCAACTCAAATGCAGACGAACGAAAATACGTCCAAGTTGGCAGGATGACTGGATTGGTGATCATTGTCGGTGCCGCGTTTATCTCGCTGACCTATGCCGATGTTTTTGGTCAATTCAAAATGGCGATCGAATTACCCATTCTGTTTGCAGCACCGTTCTGGTTGGGAATGTACTGGAGGCGAGTGAATCGATTCGCCGTGTGGGGGACGATTGCTATATCCTTGATGTTGTTTTTCGTTCTTCCAGTAATGGTGCCGAGGTTGGCAGATTTGAGCACCAATCAGAATCTTGCAACCACAACGAATTTGGTGACAAAAACACTCGTACGTCCAGCTACGGAATCTGATATCGCCAGGCACGAGGCCTGGCTTGCTGCTGAAAGCGAATTGGAGGAACAGATAGCTAACAGCGAAAAGGGTGACGTGAGAGATCGAATCAAGAAACAACTTGATGATTTAGGTCCAGCGCCGCCGGTTGCCAAGGTTGGTGAGCCAATTGAAATTGTCATGAAGAGTGGGGGGCAACCAATCTATTGGTCAAAGCTCGTTCCAGTCGATGCACTTTCAAAGGAGTTAGTAAGTGACACGAAAGAGGCGGGCATGTTGATCAAGACCGAACGATGGGTTGGGAAGCAGAAAGGTGAAGGGTCTCTGAAAATTGATTTCCTTCTTTATGGTCTGATGGGCATTGATCTTTCCAATGCAAACAAGGCAACCCTTGAGACACTTCGGTTACCAATTCGATTGTTGCTGCCGTTTGCCGTCCTTTTCTTTCTCAGCCTTGTCACACCTCGTGGTAGTGAGGCTGTGCTGAACAGGTACTTTGCCAAGATGAAGACCCCTGTGCAGTCTGATCCCACGGCCGATAACAAAGCACTGGAAGCTGCTTATCAGGATCCTTCTTCAACGATAAGCCGCAAGCTGTTTCCGAATTCTGATTGGGAATTTGTTCATCCAACCAAGATGGATGTGACTGGATTTTTGATTTCGTGCGTTGTGTGTGCTTTAGTCATTGGCTTACTGTTGTGGTTGGCTGGTATCGGCGCGTGATCGGGATTCAAATTTTATACGATGGAATTTTGTTATTGCGATTGGGAATAAAAATGCGAGTTTTAATGAAGGTGGTCCTTGGTATTCCCGGGATGCTCGGATTTCTGGTAGTGTTTGGCGTATCTGCACATCACTCCGCTGCCCAAGACGAATTTCCCGTTGCAGCGAATCGCATTCTTTTCTTGGGCGATTCAATCACGCATGCTGGTGATTATATTTCTCTGCTTGAGACGCAGTTGCGTCTTCATGGTCACGATTGCACATTGATCAACCTAGGGTTGCCCAGTGAAACATGTAGTGGTTTGTCAGAGCCGGAACATCCGTTTCCTCGCCCAAATGTTCACTCAAGAATAGATGCTGCTTTGAAGAAGACGCGACCGGACGTTGTGGTGGCGTGCTACGGAATGAACGATGGGATTTACTATCCCTTTTCAGAAGAGCGATTTGCGGCCTACAAGACGGGCATTCAGCAGATCATCTCCAAAGTAAAGAATGCTGATGCACAGCTGGTTTTGATGACCCCACCGGCATTTGATTCCCTGCCGCTGAAGCAGCAAGGCAAACTGGTACCACTTGGTGAAAAACAGTACTCATGGAAAGAAATTTATGAGGACTACGACGCTGTGATGGCGAGTTATGCCAAGTGGATTCTTAAGCAGAAAGATGACGTGGGACTCGTCGTTGATCTTCATTCCGCGGTTTCGAATTACGTTGCAGCAAAGCGAAAAACAAATCCCCTGTTCTCCATCTCTCCTGATGGTGTTCACGTGAATCATGAAGGACACACGGTTATCGCCGACGCTGTACTAAAAGCTTGGGGTATTGCTGGACAGATTGAACCGGATGAATCTCTCAAAGACTTAATTGATCGGCGACAAAAAATCATGCATGCAGCTTGGTTAAGTCATGTGGGACATGAGCGCCCAGGTATGAAACCGGGCTTACCGATGGTGGAAGCTAAGAAGATCGCGGCCGATATTGAGAACCAGATTGCTGCACGTGTATTGCGTCATCAGGATGCGTCGAAAACTGAGTATGAAGATGTCTATCGTTGTTATTTCCCAGCGTCTAGCGTGCCAGGTGAATTGCAGTTGTTTGTGGACTTTGATTTGTGGCTGCCACCCGGAGTTGACCAAATTCGAGGAGTGATCGTCCATCAACACGGCTGTGGTCCCGGCGCATCCAATGCTGGTCTGACGGCAGTTTGTGACTTGCATTGGCGGGAATTGGCAAAGAAATGGGATTGCGCTCTACTTGGGTCGTCCTATGAGGGGCGAGCTGGTAGCAGTTGCCGGTTGTGGTGTGATCCAAGAAAAGGATCGGGTGTGCGATTTCTGCAAGCATTGAGTCAATTTGCCGAGCAGACGGGACATGCCGAATTGAGTCAGGTGCCATGGTGCCTGTGGGGACATTCTGGCGGAGGATTTTGGGCAAGCTTAATGCAGACCATGCATCCCGAACGCATTGTTGCGATTTGGCTGCAATCAGGCACGGCATTTGGTTATTGGACAGAAGGAGACGTGGAAGCACCAGATTTGAAATCAAACATTTATCATGTGCCAGTCATGGCGTGCCCGGGAGCTAAAGAACGCACACACGAAAGGTTTCATCGCGCCTGGGATGGTTTGCACTTAATGAAGACTGCGTATCGGCTCTCCGGTGCGCCGTTTGGGATCGCTCCAGATCCAAATACAGGTCATGAATGTGGAGATTCACGTTACTTGGCGATCCCATTTTTCGATAGTTGCCTGAGACTGCGGCTATCTGATGACAGCGCAGCGTTAACGGAATTGCGTGCCATTGATATGTCGCGTTCATGGTTTGGTTCGGAGTCGGGTGAAGTTTTTTCTTCAGATGATTACCCGGGTGAAAAACGAAACGCTTCCTGGTTACCTGACGAATTATTCGCCTCCCGTTGGGCCACCTTCTTGCGTCGTGGGAATTTACCGGATTCGTCAGAGCCAGTAGCTCCGTATTCCTTGGTGGCGAGAAAAGATGGCGGCAGCATAGTACTTACCTGGAAAGCGGATGCAGATTTCGAAAGTGGCTTGCGTGGATTTCGAATTGAGCGAAATGGTGAAACGCTTGCACAATTGCCAGAAAAGCCGAAGTCCCGCTATGGACGTCCTCTATTTCAGGTGATGGGCTACTCAGACACGCCGTCTCAGCCTCTTGCCAGCATGCAATTTACTGATCGAAAACCTATGGCGATTATGCCCTGTGAGTACCGTGTTTTTTCCATCAACTCTGCTGGATTGGAGTCGGCGGCAGCGTTACTTGAATGGAATGCCCCCGGCGGTAAGTGAGCGAGTACGCCGAAGTCCTAGCTATGACTTGCGTGTTCGATGGCATTGCGGTTTTGCCGCGACTCTGGATGAGCTTGCTGTGAGGTAGTGCTGCCGATAGCCCATCATGAACTGGCGCTTCGGTAACTGCGAAGCGCGCATTTGAATACCCAGCGGCTAATCCAAAGACTCAAGAGCGTTGCTGCCAAGCCCCAAACAATGAGCAGTTGATCCTCCCATGTTTGAGGGCTTATTGGTTTGGCAAGAATACGTGCTGGAATGTTTACCACCAAGAGAACTGGGATGATAAAAGTGAAGAATCCGTACATCGGTCTGCCCCAACCACGATTGTAGATTTCCATCGGATAACGACTGAAATTCGTTATATAGAACCAGAAGTTGTAAAGCGTTTGATTTCTCCCCAGCCAGATGCTGGTGGCACTCAGGCAAATCATCAACGAATACATGATGGCAACACCGCATGCCACGAAAAAGACGTAAAGCAAAATGGACAGAATGCTAGGTGTCATTGGCTCAATTTGTCGAGTTGCGAGAGAGTATAAAGCGACTAAGGCAATGATGAAGCCTGCAGCAAAGTTCGAGAGCGCACTCCAGTCAACTCTCCGGAAAGAGATCAGGAACTGAGTATCAATGGGTTTCAGGAGAGCGAAGTCGAGCCCACCCGTGCGGATCAACTCACTGAATTCTTCTGCATTGGGCATGAAGAAGGCCTGCACAAGGCTGTTGATGAACCATGTTGTTGCAATGAACAGAAAAAACTTGTCGCGATCCCAACCACTGTCAGCGCCAATCGATGTGGTGTACTGGAAAATGATGAGATAAAACCCCACGTTCATTAGGGTCCAGCCAAGGCTACTGATGCATTGCAGCACAAAGTTGGTGCGGAATGTCATGTCTCGAACGAGACTGTTGTGAGCAAAAGTTAAGAAAACCTTCCAGTACTTTGTTCGCTCGGATCGGCGATCTAGTTCCATTTTTAACCCCCGAAACCGCTGTAACGTCGCACGCCACGAGCATAGGCGATTCGGCAGACGATGATAAAGAAGGTCAGCCAGCAAGCTTCGATGGCAAGTTCCATTGGCAAATCCTCTTCTGGAATCTTTCCAAGAAAAATAGCCGCAGGAAAGTACGCTAAATATTTGAAGGGAAGGAAATTCACAACCGTTGCCACATTATCTGGCAACATGGTCAGGGGAAACATATGTCCGGATAGGAAAAAACTGAACAGCATGTATACAAAAAGAAGCGATGAAACTTCGAGAAACCAGAACCCGATCATGCCGATCGCGGCTTCAAGAAAGAAGCCAATGAGAAATCCCATGACAAGCGAACCTGCGAAGGCTAACAGTACGGACCAGGGAGGCCAACCTGAGGCGAAGTAGTCTCGGCATAGGAAAAATACCAACGCAAAAGGTAAAATGGCAATGGCGTAATACGCCATTTTGTGCGCGATCCTGGTGAGCAGCAGAAAGCTAATCAGGTCAATTGGTTGAATCAAATAGCGTTTGATTTCTCCATCTCTAATCTCTCGGGCGATGCCGGAAGCGAGGCCTGGCATGCTAGAGAAGGCTCTTGCGATCATCGTAAGCAGATAGTAGGCAACAATGTCGGTGAAATGGAAACCGCGAATCTCAGTGCTTTCAAGATTGCCACCTTGGGTCGACTCAATGGAGTCGAAAATTGCATACCACAGGAATATCTGTGTCACGATGGGTAGAAAACGCATCAATGTTCCCAAAGCGAAATCGCCTCGATAAACGAGACGTTCGCCGAGGGCAGTGCTCAAAATGGCACGCCACAGAGACAGCTTCCAACTCAGCCTTTGGCCAGTGGTCTGAGTAGGAGTTTCAGTGCTGAACACGGAGCTTGACAAGACGGCTTAAATCCACAGGAACATGTGCTTTGCAATCTCTTGCGGTGTAATCTCGACAAGCAGCCTAAGCTTTTCGCTGCATTTTTGTCAGGTGGGATCAAATCTCAGTGAATGTCCAGCTTGTTTCTTGGGTAGTGCCAGATCCGGTACGGCAGCAAGGTGGTTCGTGATTTATTCGTAGTCATCCATTGAGTTTGAAAACAGATGCCTGTAACCGCTGTACATCATAGTTACCGGTTTATCGTTTAAACTTCAGCGATCACCAAGTTGTTGTTTGATACCCTGGAGAGGTTGTTTGAAATGAACCGAAAGTCCTTAGCCATTCTTGTTTTCCTATCGCTGGCCGTGCTGATTGAGGTACCTCTTTGGGCGCAGGATTCGAACGCCGAAACCACTCACCGCATAACGGAGTTATTGTGGCCAGATGGACCACCGGGCGCCGGGGGCAAGGAAGAGGGAGACCTTCCGCAACTGATCATTACGCAAGTTGCATCGGAGTTTCCCACGGCTGCCGTTGTGATCTTGCCTGGAGGAGGTTACCACGGGCATGCAATGGAGCATGAGGGTTACCAATTTGCTGATTGGTTTGCTGCGATGGGAATTCAGACCGCTATCTGTACGTATCGGCTTCGTGGGAAGGGAAATGACGGTAAGGGATATGGGCATCCGCGCCCCATGCAGGACGCCCAGCGTGCCATCCAGACGCTGCGAGCAAGGGCAAAAGAATTGAATATCGATCCTGAGCGTGTGGGGGTGATTGGTTTCTCAGCGGGTGGGCATTTGTGCTCGACCGTTTCGACCCATTTCTTAGATGCCAAAGCGACAGACGCGGATCCCGTTGCGAGAGTTTCATCACGTCCGGATTTCTCCATTCTCTGTTATCCAGTCATTGCCTTTGGAAAACCCTATACCCATCGTGGAAGCCAGCAGAATCTGATTGGCCCAAAACCTGATCCAAAATTAATTGCGGAACTATCAAATGAACGTCAAGTAACAAACGAAACGCCTCCAACATTTATTTTCCACACGGCCGAGGATCAAGTGGTGCCGGTCGAGAACAGCTTGCAGTACTACCTGGCGTTACAGAGCAATAGTGTCCCTTCGGAATTGCATGTCTTTCCGAAGGGAAGACACGGTGTGGGGTTGGCCCGACAATTGCCCGGTGCATCGCAGTGGCCTGAGCTGTGCCGGCAGTGGCTGAGCCGACTTGGAATGCTACCCAAGTCGTAGCTTGGCCTGGCAGGGATGTCGAGTGTTCTACGTGGTGGTGAGCGCTCACGCACTCGCAAAAAGCCGACCGCGTGGGCGAACGGCTGCTGTATTGGCTTGACTACCGATGTAACCGGATCCCGCGGGCTCTGATTCGATAGATGCCAGTGCATTATGGAATTCCTGCTTTGAGTCACCAGTGCAGGTTGCAATCAGGTGACTGACCTCATCCTTGTCTGTGATTTCTCCCAGCGGATGCACGCCATTGTTGGTTCGTGCAATGATGAGAATTCTTTGACCACAGCGTAGCAGCGAAACTTGCGTACGCGGATCAATCGAGGTGCTACCCAGTGTCTGGAAAATTTCCTTGGGAATGTTTCTATTGCCCGCCCCTCGTGAACCAAATTTCCGCGTGGCCCAAATCAAGGCCGCGAACAAACCTAGTACAACTGCCAAGCTTGAGCTGACGGTAATCAGTGGACTGGTGGAACCTGATTCAGATTTGCTTTCGGAATTGGATCCGTCATTGGGATCTGTGCTTGGCATGAGGCTTGGGAATGCTCGTGCTGCTGACTGCTCCGAGCTCGTAAAAGCAGTGTCTTTTTCCAGCCTGTTCTTCGGTGCTGTTGCCGCCGGCGTTTGGCTTGTTACCGGTGCACGCATCGAATCTGTAGTGACCGCCTTCACGATTCCTCGCTCGCGGATCAGATTGGTACCTTCCTGTCCTTGCAAATGGCTTGAAGAAACGCTGGAAAATAATGCTGCAGCCAAGGCAGGGTAAATCAGCTTCTTCATGACACTCAATTCCGCAAGGTGGGGATGCAGCCAGATAATCTTGTAAAATGCCGGCCGGTGAGCCTAGCCGCCCACCAGTTCTGTCACTCGTATACAGAAATTGTCATTCATGACCAAGACTTCTCCTCGCGCAATCAGCCGGCCATTGACGAAAACGTCTACCGGATCCCCTGCTAGTTTGTCGAGTGCTACAACCGATCCGCCACGGAGTTGCAGGACTTCATCAAGACACATTTGAGTTCGCCCCAATTCAATTCGGAGATCCATTTCGACTTCCCCAAGCAAATCGATGGGCTGTCGATCCGATGCTTCCTCTGTGGGTGAGAGATCATTGAGATCGAAGGGGGCTGGGGTGGTTTTCACCGTAGCTGTTTCACCCGTCGCTTTTTCAAGAGACTCGGTAGCCTGATCAAGCAATTTCTCGATGTCTTCCGTCTGCACAGCACTGCCCCCTTCTGCTGAAACGTCGGAGCCAACATCGTCCGGAGTGGTCGTGCTACCTTGGGAAGCGACTCCATCGGTCACATCGGCTGGTGTCGATTCGTCGTTTGGATCAGCCACAGCGTTGTCCTTCCATGGACTAGAATTGATGCAGGAATGTTTCCCACGCACCTGTTTCACGGAATCCGGTGCGTGATGGTGTTATTGTTCGATGAGTTGATAACTCGTAAAGCCAACACCCATCAGCAGATCGTCGTTCAATAGATGGTTACATTCCGTCAAAATACGTCGTTCTAGCAAGCCCAAATTGTTCTTGCTGAGCTCTTCCAGGTCACTATTGCGGATTTTTTGGCGAATTGCCGTTCTCAGACGTCCCTGTTTTGCGTCGAATTCCATTTGGAAGGCATCTGCAAATTTTTCCTTTACCAGTCCGTAGACCTCAATTTCGACCCGATATGTCAGTTCTGTGTCCTGCGGACTGAAGGTCTCGCCGAACTTCCCGATTGTGCATTCCTTGATCTGATTTTCATTTCTGATTTTCTTTTCGGCGTCATTCTCACCCTTTTGGATTGATGCGACTAAACGC
The DNA here is from genome assembly GCA_003513555.1 of Rhodopirellula sp. Lineage (GTDB taxonomy): Bacteria > Planctomycetota > Planctomycetia > Pirellulales > Pirellulaceae > Rubripirellula. Next base: position 46,796 of record DOPG01000109.1, read on the forward strand.
TCTTCCGCCAGTGCGCTGACTTCATCTGCGCTGGGGATGAAAAAAAAGAACATTGCTGTTTCCATAAGAACCACGACGGAAACGAACGCGACGATCATGCCGCGGCCACCCAAGCCACTGACAACGGAAGTGGTTTCTTCTACTGGTTGCTCGTCATCAGTCATTGTTTCTTCTCCTTGGCTGCGTCATTAGCCGTCGTAGGGGGTCTCTGGGAATCACGCTCATTTGGATCTGCAAAAGATTCATTAAGCATGAATACTTCGACTCTCGGATTAGGAATGCTCGAGTCACCCGATGCTGAAGTATCAACCGGTTCGCTGTCTCCCACGGATGCAACACGACACCTCGCAGGGTTGATACCTTCTTCGTTGACCAATGCTTGTCTTACATTCAGTGCACGTTCAAAGCCGAGTTGGATGGTTAGTTTGGTGTCATCGACGCGGTTGGCGTACGCGGGAGATACATGCCCCCGGATCTCAATTTTCTGCGGCTTGCCACGCAGTTTGTCCGCGAGTTTCTTGATCTCATCGCGTGCTGCTGGTGAAAGTGATGCTTTCCCGACCTGAAAGAAGATGACGGAACCTACGGCCGTTATCTGCCCTGGACGCACAATGCGTACGCGGGGTTCTTCCCCGACTGGAGCTTTGACTGGGACGCCGCCTTTCGTGGTGTCCTCGCGTTTCGCTCGACCAGTCGTTGCCAGTGGCGTGAACTCAGTTTTGCGTGGTTTGTTTTTACCCGGGGACAGGGACTCGGATGAACGTGAATAGCCGAACTCACGTTGAACGGAGTCCACCAGCTTCTGATAGGTTTCGTCGTCTTTGATCTCGCTAAGCGAAACAAGCATGATGAAGAATGTCAGTAGCAGGCTCATCATGTCACCGAAGGTGACCACCCATTCCGGAATTCCCATTTCTTCAGGTTCGTCGTTCATTATCTACTCCGGATCACGCTGTTTTGGAGGTAGAAACGTTCTTAGTTTTTGGTCGATGGCACGTGGGCTTTCACCCGATTGAATTGCCATGACGCCACGTATTGCAATTTCGAAACTGACCATTTCATTACGGCTCATCAGGCCCAGTTTTTCCGCAAAGGGGCTGAAGAAAACGTTCGCAATGATCGCTCCGTATAAAGTTGTGATCAGAGCAACAGCCATGCCCTTGCCTATTCCAGAGGGATCGCTCATGTCTTGCAGCATCATGATCAACCCAATCAGGGTTCCGATCATTCCGTAAGCTGGTGCAAATCGTCCCAGCTGATCCATGATGCTCTTGCCTTCACGATGGCGGCTGGCAATCGCCTCGATTTCCGTTCTCAGCACTTCTTCGACAACCTCAGGAGTGCTGCCGTCCACCGCCATTTGGATACCGGTCTTAACCAACGGGTTATCAATTTCCAACACTTTCGATTCCAGTGCCAGAAGTCCATCACGTCGAGCTGTTTCGGCCAGTTCGACGATTTGGCTGATCAGCCCAATTCGATCTTCATTTTTATTCATCAGCACTTTGAGTGCGATCAGAGGTGCTTTCAGCATACTTTGAAGCGGAAAGCAGATCATGGCTGCGGCAACAGCACCACCGAACACAACCAACATGGAAGGAAGATCCAAGAAGGCAGTGAAGGGAGCTTCACCCAGCATGATGGAGGCGATAATGAGGCCGACCGCTAAAATCAGGCCGACGATACTGGCAATGTCCATGTTTTGAATCTGCGATGATCAGGTCGTGGCGGGCGTAGGAACCGTGGCTGTCTTAAAGCTTGCGGTCGGCATTGGCATGAAGTGCTTCTGCTGCTGGTACTGCACAGCACGCTCAATTACCACTTCCATTGTTTCACCAACAACGAGTCGCTCGCCGCTGGTGAGCGTGATGAAGGTGTCAGGCCGGCGTTCGATGTAACGAATCAAGTCCGCGTTGAGGACAAATGGTTCGCCGTCCAATCGAGTCAGTTTGATCATGAAATTACCCCCGAGCCGCGTGAATGCACTTCCGTAGGGACGACAGTCCCAAAAGTCGGAGACGCATGACGTGGGTTGGCCATTCCACGTGGACTGGTCCGACCTGCGTCACGTAAATGCTAGGACACATTGGGCGCATCGTCGCGGCAGGCGGAAAAGAATCACTAGCTTACCGGCGTGACTTGATAAACACAGCCAATAGGATCGGTATAACCGTCAGTATTCATACTCTCGGCGGGCGGTATAAATCCAGATCTTCCCGGCCTGCCAATTGTGAGTAGACGTCTACAATTCTACGTCGGCCGCCAAGCAGCCCTGCAGCGTCATGAGGTGAGGTGGATTTAATACGCTGTATGTAGGGATACGGCAACGGAAACATGAATTCGATGTCGCATTGGGCGCCGGTCGCAATCAGAACAGCTTCCACACGTATGGTGTCTTCGGTTCCATCTGGATCGGTAAAGCGGATTTGAAAATCCGCAGGGTAATCTGATTCATCCTCTGACTCGTTTTCAAGCTCAATTGGTACAGCCTCAATGCTGGTAACCAAATGGTGCGTTTTGATGCGTCCACGTAATAAGTCTGATTCAGATAAAGGAATCAACCCATCGTCAATCCATTCGGAAACTGTAGTTGGGTGCACCAGTGGTGCACTGCCAGGATTCTCTGCTGAATGCTGAGTCGCTACGGCAGACAAGGCGAGTGGTGAAAGGCATTGATCAGGTAGAATAACCAAATCAGCATCGCTCTCATTTCGCATGTTGTTTCCGATCGCACCACGTTCTAGGATCTTCACGTCGTAGCCAAGAAAACGCCCATAGAGACCAGCTTCGATGCCGTGCGTGCCAGCACCCACAATCGCAATGGATCCCGGAGGATCCAATGTCATCTCCATGTCTGTTTTGGCATTGTTATTCATGTCGTGGTGTGGGTTTGACCGTCGTGGTTACTTTTGTTTTTGCGAATTTGGAATGCTTCGATCGGGATGTGTGGTTTTTCTTGGCTCAACATATCTGCGATCAGTACAGCGGTGCCTGGTGAAAGGTGCAAGCCACTGCGGTGGTGACCCGCAGCAACATAAAGATTTTCGACACCTGGCACAGGGCCAATCATCGGAAATCCATCGAATGTCATGGGACGCAGTCCGGACCATGATTTGACATGTTCGGCTGTTTTTAAATCTGGCAGCAAATGGGTGGCAAAGTCCAGCAGAGATTTAAGTACAGATTCTGTCGTTCCCAACTCAAAACCACTTTCTTCCTCGTTTGAGCCAATCAGTGTGTGGCCATCTTTTCGGGCAAGAACGTACCGTTGACCCATGTTGATGATATTACGAATTAGAGGCTTTGACGTTTTAAGCAGCAAAATTTGACCACGGATGGGCACAATGCTCAGTTCCAAGTTGAGTGATGCCGCAAGCTGGCCTGTCCAAACTCCGGTCGTAAGAACGATAGCGTCAGTGGTCTGCCAATCACCTTCGTATTGAATTTCGGCTCTTCCACCTGAGCAGCGGATGTCGGTCACATCGGTGTTTTCAAGAAGAATCACGCCCGACTGTTTGCATGCGATTTTGAGAGCAGCGAGGTACTTTGGCGATCGCAATTGATATTCATCAGGTACATGCCAAGCTGCTGCGTTGGCGGTGTTTCGCCACCAGCCAGCGAGGGCCGCTTCTTGGCCCATGATTTCATCAGATGTGAGCTGCTTGCAATCAATCTCCATCTCTTGCCAATATTCGGTCATCCCGGACATGGCCGCGATTTCCCCGGGTGTTTCCGCCAAATAAAGACCACCACAACGTTGTAGGCCGGGGTCGACTCCAGTGTCGGTTTTCAGCTTTTCTGCCCATTCGGGGAATAGCTGGTGGCTCAGCCCACGCAAACGATCGATCGGGTCAAATGAATTTCTCAGATTCGCTGGCGGCAAAATGCCGGCCCCAGCCCACGACGTACCTCTGCCAGTCAGGCTCTTGTCGATGACGGTAACATCGAATCCTCTTTGAGAGAGTTCCCATGCGGTGCTAAGCCCGATCGCACCTGCACCGACGACTGTCGTGGATTTGTTCATCCGTTGCTCCAATCAGACGACGCGGATTCTTCGAGGATGGATTTAATGGCCGAAAAGAAATCCGCGTGCTCGTCTTCTGTCATTTCTTGGTCCTGCTTCTGGGATTGCAGCAGTTGGGTAAGCTCCCGTTCGGTGTCGATGTCCTCACGAGGCTCGAGTTCTATCATTGATTGGCTCGCGTGCGACAGTTTCTGCCGTGTGATTGAGAGTACCTCGTCGGTACTCCATGGGATTTCCTGGAAGATTGTCTCTAATTCAGGACGCCATGGTCCGGCGATTCCAATCAAATAATAGCCGCCATCGCATGCAGGCCCGAGAACGACGTCAAATTGACGCAGGCAATTTGCCGCTTGAGTGATGTCATCTTTGGACAACAGTGGGCAATCCCCCCCGATGAGGATAGCAGAGCTGTTTTTGTTAGTTCCAAGGGTTTGCTGGAACCAGCCGCTCATTTTTGCTCCTAAGTCTCCCGGCTCCTGTAAAACCACCCGCCATTCTCGCGACAGTTGCCATTGATCAAGTGCACGCTGCGCGCTGGGTAAATATTCCCGTGGTGTGATGCACAGATAATGTTGATCTGCTGCGTCGGATAGCGAGTCACATAACTTTGAGATAAAAAGCCGATGCAACTTTGCGGCCTTTACCATGCCAATTGTGTTGCCCAAGCGGGTTTTGACAGTTCCGGCGACCCAGTATTTTGTCATGATGCCGAGGGTGACAGAGTGCTTTGGCTGATTTTGCACTGAAATTCCGTGGTTTCGGGCACTCGGGAAGACAGAGGACGCGGTCGAGGCAGAACGGTAGGGATGCCGAAACCTGCTTTTGTGATGCTAACCGGTATATCCGTCGTCTGAGGAGGGCTGACTGGACCTCAAGAGCGGAAATATCGTCGCACCAGACCTATGCTAGAATTAAAGTTCATCACTGGAACAGAAGTTCTGCGGATGTGGATTCGGATACTCGCTTGTCACTATGAAAGTGTCGTAAGTTCATGTCTCGTCGCTTAACCAGCTTAACAAAACCTGTTATCTTCTCACTTCGCTACACCGATTTCCATGGGGTCACGGCTGGCAGTCCATGACGCAAAAGCTGACATCAGAACGCTTCCTCCAGATGGTCGCCAAAAGCGGCATTGTCGATGCGAAAGCCTCGGATCGCTTGGAGGAGAAGGTGCGCAAAAAGTTGGATGGTGGACTCCCTGGGAGTCCCCGAAAGCTTGCTGCGCTCTATGTCAAAGAAGAACTTCTGACTGAATGGCACGTGGAGAAATTGCTGGCCGGAAAATACAAGGGGTTTTTTCTCGGCAAGTATAAGCTGCTGGGACATATTGGCACTGGCGGTATGAGCAGTGTCTATCTCGCCGAGCACATCAAGATGGGCGACAAACGCGCCATCAAAGTGTTGCCCAAGAGTCGAGTGAATGATGCAACCTACTTGGCTCGATTCATGCTCGAAGCCAAGGCGATTGCTTCCCTCAACCATCCAAACATTGTTTTGGCCTACGATATCGACAACGAAGACGATGTGCACTACATCGTGATGGAGTATGTCAATGGTTTGGATTTGCAGCAATTGGTAAAGCGTGATGGTGCTGTCGACCCATCGACAGCCGCGGACCTCATCGCTCAGGCAGCTCGAGGACTGGCTCACGCTCACAAGAAGGGCGTGATTCATCGTGACGTGAAACCCGCGAACTTGCTGATTGATGTTGATGGTGTGGTTCGTTTGCTCGACATGGGGCTTGCACTTGTTAGTGCGACGGATGATGAGTCATTAACGGTTGCCAATAATGAAAATGTTCTTGGCACAGCAGATTACCTCGCACCCGAACAGGCATTGAACAGTCACGAGGTTGATCACCGTGCTGATATCTATGGGCTCGGTTGCACGATGTACTTCTTGTTGACAGGGAAGCCACCATTTAGTGACGGAACTTTGGCACAGCGAATTGCCAAGCATCAAACGGAAATGCCAACAGCGATCCGACAACTGCGACCTGACTGCCCAGGCGAGTTGGAGGGCATTTGTGTGAAGATGATTCAGAAGGATCCACGCTACCGTTACCAATCTGCTGCTGATGTTGCGGAGGTGCTTGAAAAATTCACCAGCAAGGTCCCCAAGGGAACGAAAGTTACAGCTGGGCTTGGAGACATGCCCGAGTTTGACACTGATGAATCATCTTCCATTTCTCTCGACGATGATGACTCTTCGTCGCGTTATGGTGATACCATCAGCGCCAAGAACGATGATACCTTGGCAAACAATCGATCCGCAATTGTACGCAAGAAAGGTCTCAGCGCTAGCGACAGTGGTCGTCTGGTCGATGTGAAGCCGCGTCCAGATCTTGTGGGAGGAAGTTTTCTTGATCTTCAGTCCGAGTCTGGTTATCGGCCGAATTCGCACGTCGGTGAGAAACAATCCACTCCCGAAAAGGTACGCCCAGTTTCCAAGTCGGGTGCATCTGACGTGGGCATCGCTGATTCTCAGCATGGCAGCAATTCGAAGGTTGCCAGCAGTATCAGTGGCCGCAGTTTGGGGGGCCGTTCGCAGGGGATCGATCCATTGTTGGCGGTCGCCTTACTGATCGCCTGCATCTTGGTTTCGTTGTTTATAGGGTTTCTGGCGGGTGAATTCTTCGGGTGATGAAATGTCCCGTGGCTATCGTAGGGATCGGGCGAATCACCAATGACTGTCGTATTTGACCGGCCTTACCAGTTTGTGCCGCCGCACCGGGGCGTGCTTTGGCCACTCTTCATTCAAAAGCTGCGATTAGTTGACTGGTATTTGAGACGCAAGGAAGGCATCGTTTCTTGGGAGTGCCGCGGACTCGAACACCTCAAACGGTCGCTCGAACGCGGTGATGGGATTTTGCTTGCCCCAAATCACTGCCGCTATGCCGATCCGCTTGTGCTGGGTTGGCCTGCTCGGTTGCTCAAGACAAATGTCTATGCGATGGCCTCGTGGCATTTGTTCAATCAGGGAAAATTCGATGGTTTTGCTATTCAGAAGATGGGAGGATTCAGCATTCATCGTGAAGGAGTCGACCGCCAAGCTCTTGAAACCGCGATCGCAAGCTTGGCAACGGCAGAGAGACCCTTGGTTTTGTTTCCCGAAGGAACGACCAATCGAAGTAATGATGTCTTGAAGCCACTTCTTGATGGAGTGTCATTCATCGCACGCTCGGCAGCGCGAAGACGTAAAAAAAAATCGAATGGTAATGTCGTGATTCATCCAATTGCGATCAAATATCTTTGTGTGGATGATATCTGTGATTGGGCTCGGCAAAGACTGTTGCAGATCGAGCAAGGGTTTGGTTGGCGAACACCGTCCGGCTTGTCGATTGCGCAGCGGACGAGAAGGATAGTTGATGGTGCTTTTGCCTTACGAGAAGTAGAGTACCTTGGAACAACAGGATCTGGAACGAAAAAACAAAGGCTTGAGGCGTTAATCACAAGCATTCTTCAACGCATTGAAACCAGATTGGCAATGCAGCCCGGCCAGGAAAATAGTCGAGAGCGAGTGAGGGCAATTCGCACAGAAATCGCATCGCAATTTTTTCAGCAGAATGTCGACCAGAAGTCAGAAATCCAGTTTCGGCAGGATGTCATCGCGGTGGACATGGTGCAGGACATGATCTCCTACCCAGAATCCTATCTCGATTCTGATGAAGTTACAGACTCAAGAATTGTAGAAACCATTCAGCGCATGGAAGAATCGATTTGTGGGAAAGCTGACTGTGGTGTTCCCTTACGAGCAGTGATCCAAATAGGCGACGCGATCAATGTCCAAGCTGAGAAAGCACCCCGTGGTGAAGTTGATCCGTTGATGCTTGAGTTGAAAACCCAGTTAGATGGAATGCTGACGCAGTTGGCTTGCGAGGCACGGCCGTTTGCTGACTTTTGATGATATTGCGGGCTGTTGCTGTTAGAGTTTGAAAGTACCCCAATGAAATGGTGTGATGCATGATTGTCGGTGTGCCAACAGAAGTAAAAACGGATGAGTACCGTGTCTCGATGTTGCCGTTTGGCGTGGAAGACTTAGTCGGTCGCGGACACCAGGTATTGGTGCAAGCCGGAGCAGGTCTTGGGTCGGGTATCGCAGATCATGATTATTTGCGGGCAGGAGCGACTTTAGTCAACAATGCAGAAGAGCTTTTCAATCGCGCAGATCTGGTCATCAAAGTCAAAGAACCTCAAGTTGCCGAGTTTAAGCTTCTGCGTCGGGGACAATTACTGTTTACCTATTTTCATTTCGCGGCCAGTCGTGAATTGACTGAGGCGATGATTGATTCGGGTGCTACCTGTCTTGCTTATGAGACACTGAAGGATTCACAGGGGCGGTTGCCTTTACTGACTCCGATGAGTGAAGTGGCTGGCCGAATGAGCATTCAAGAGGGTGCGAAATATCTTGAACGGCCACAAATGGGGCGTGGAATCTTATTGGGTGGGGTGCCCGGTGTCGCGCCCGCACATATTACGATTCTTGGAGGCGGTGTGGTTGGGGCCAATGCGGCACGCATTGCCGCCGGTTTTCAAGCAGACGTAGCAATTTTGGACGTTGATTTGGATCGCCTGCGTTATCTGGACGACGTCATGCCAGCCAACGTGAATACGCTCTACAGCGATCGCCATAATATTATTGAACAATTACGCAGAGCTGACTTGGTCATTGGGTCAGTGTTGATTCCGGGTGCCAAGGCTCCGCAGTTAGTCCGCGCCGATGACCTGAGTATGATGAAGGCTGGCAGCGTGGTAATTGATGTTGCTGTCGATCAGGGTGGATGTGTTGAAACCAGTCGTCCGACCACGCACAGCGATCCCACGTACGTGATTGATGAGGTTGTGCATTACTGTGTTGCCAATATGCCAGGGGCAGTTGGACGCACTAGCACATTTGCTTTGTGTAACGCGACGTTGAGCTGGATTACGCGTTTGGCTGATCTTGGACTTGAGAAGGCCTTGGCTGAATGTCTGCCGCTTGTGGACGCGATCAATATCCATGAGCATCAAGCGACGAATGCTGCAGTTGCAGAAGCTTTCGGCCTGCCGTTCATTTCATTGAAGTGAATCTTGATGAAATGGGTCCGTCTCTAAAAGGCTTCACGTTCAATGAAGGACGCGTCTTTTTAGCCCTGTGAACTGTATCTTTCCCCAAGCAGTACGGTTCATTTTGGCAGTGAAGTATTTGCCAAGTAATTCACGGATGGGGGCGGGTTGGCTCAACCACTGTTCGTAAGTTTCACGTTCGTGTTGGATCATCACGGCGAGTGCATCCCCTTTGGCGTAGCACCTGCGAACCGCTGGAATTTCAATCACTGCGTGAACAAAGCGCAGAAATGGCGTTAACCATGGTTCGACAGCATGAAATGTCCCATCTGTATTGAGGACACGATGGATTTCAGATAGGACCTGCTCCAGATCCTTTGGTAGGTTGGGTAGGTGATGTAACCCACCGTGGATGATTACCGCGTCCAAGCTTGCATCTTCAAAGGGCAGATCTCGGCAGTCAGCGAGATGCAGTGTTGCCCCCGTTTGGTTCTGAAGTAGTAATGTTTCAGAGAGATCCACTCCTTCGATACGCGTGAAACCAAGCCGTTTCAAGGCGGTCAGGCCTCCCCCTCGACCACAAAACAGTTCAGCAACTCGGATGTCACGTGGTCGATTCTCGAGTCCCAACAGATGTAGCCGTTTGATGAATTTTGAGATCTCTTCTTCTGGACTTTCAAACCGTTTGTATGCATCTTCCCAAGCTGGATCGCAACAAACCGTTCCCGAATGAACATGACGGTTGATCACTGGCGTGCTTTCGTTGGCAGTATCGGCAGTGTTCATGATGCTTTGAATAAAAGCGTATTCGTGTCGAAACGGATTGGTTTGCTGTGGCAGAGATGCACACAGGGTACTCTGCAGGAATGATATGTCGGCTAAAACACTGGTGATAAGTCGTCAGGCGTGGTTTCGCCGCTGCATCCTTAGCACGCCAGCCATTAAGGATGCCATCGCGGTCTGAAAGCCCACGGCTACGAGGGTGACACCTGGCACGACCAACCGCATGGTTTGAGGATAATCTAACTTTCCGAAATCGCCTTGCCACCAAGTGAAAATTACCATGGTGATCAGCCCTAAGCCGGCCATGGACATGATCAGACCAGATCCGATGCCATGTTCCACTGTGATTTTTTCTAGCTTGGGTAGAGCAGGCATCATCCCTTCGCGGGCAGCAAATATTTGTGCCAGTGTCGCTAGAAGAATGCACTGCCAGCCTAACAGAATGGCCAGGCTTGCAATCAGAAGTGTGTGCACATCCAAGGCTGCATTAAAGATACGAATCTGCGGTAATGCGAGCGCGTAACCGAGTAGCCCCATCAGGATCAGTAATAAACCGGGACGAAAAAAAGTCCACTTCGGGCTGAACACAAGAAACAGCCGAAGGGTTCTCCAACCATCACGGAACGTTCTCAGATGCGGACCGTGTTCCTGCCTCCCGTCGGGGTGCAGAGTAATGGGGACCTGCGACATATTTGCCTTGTGGAGCCCGCTCTTGATGATCATCTCTGTGGCGAATTCCATGCCGGGAGATCGCAGATCCAGATTGTCATACAGGTTCTTGGTGAATCCACGCATGCCACAGTAAACATCATGGATTGGTATTCGAAACATGCATCGCACCAGCCATGACAGAACAGGGTTCCCAAACCAGCGGTGAAGGAAGGGCATCGCACCGGGTAGCACTTGTCCTCCACCACGCGGCAGACGACATCCTTGTACCAAGTCCGAGCCTTTACGAAGCTGATCAACGAACGCTGGAATCTCGAGGAAATCATAGCTGTCATCACAGTCACCCATGATGACGTACTTGCCACGACTTGCTTCAATGCCACCCATCAACGCCGCACCGTATCCCGGTTCAGCAACATCGACTGTCCTGGCACCCTTGGATACCGCAATCTCCTTTGAATGGTCGCTGCTACCGTTGTCAGCTAGCACAACTTCACCATTGACCCCGTGTTCCCGCATAGCTCGGACTGCCTTTTCAACGCAGATTCCTACTGTATCTGCTTCATTCAAGCAGGGCATGACAACGGATAACTCAGGCGGTTCAGTCATGCTGTCGTCAGCTTCAATGCTGGGAGGAGGACGTTGGAGAGAGCAAGTGTGTGCCTCAGGCTTGAGCCAGACTTCTCTCTCGATGCAATTGTTTTCGGCTTCTACGCATGCTTCAGCGATCAGTTCGCTGCATCAGACGCTGTTTACGACTATTGCTGTTTTTCGGAGCCGTGACAACAGTATTGCCAAACCTGCACCAAAGGAAAGGACTACCAGAGGTTCAACTACGATTCGGTAGCGATAATCTGGAATTTCCAGTATGCCGGTGACCAACGAAAAGTAGGCCAGCATGGTGAATATCCAAATTCCATACGCCCGCGTTGGGTAATTCACCATCAATAGCACGACGCAGAATACCAGCCCGCAGAGAAGCCCAGTATTCAAGGTCACCGACTGGCTAAAACGGTTTTGGAGTGCAACGTTGACGATTGAACTGGAATAGTCCCAGGTTTGCTGACCATAAAATGGACCATTCGAATTTCCTTGCGAGGGAAGTTCACTGGCCGGGCAACGCCAAAAATTGATGACTCTGCGAAACGCTTTGTAGGCGAAAGTTGTTTTATTTTGCTGCGCAGCTTGCAACGCGACCTTCTTCATCAGTTGATCTGCGGCGGCATCATCGAGTCCAGACCGAACCAGGGCGTTTGATACCTGCCATGTGTCTTGCCATTGATCGGCGGCATCAACCTGATTGAGGCGTTCACGTAGTTGGTCAGCACTGCTGCCAAGTGGTATTTCCAGTCCGGCACCCGAGCCATCTCGAAATGTGACAATCCAAATGTTTCGTCCAACAAATTCGGTCAGGAACGGTTTTCCAAATAGCAGTTGGTTGCGCAGCATCCATGGCGCGGAACAGGCAGTGACGATTAGACCGGCAAGCAACAGGTGGTAGGTTCGAAGTCGATATGTAATCGGCTTCATCGTTAGCCTACGAAGTCGATCATTTTTGCGTTTGTGAATTAGTAAAAGAAAAAAGAGGTGTGGAATCCAGATCAAAATCACGATGGGACGCGTCAGTAGGGTCATGGCAAATGTAAAGCCAGCCCACGAGGCTCGTGTGGCTGTGCCGTACTTGGCATAGTCCAAGATTGCGAGCAGGTTCAGCATGAACAGGAAGATAAACATGGATTCAGAGAGAACGGCAGCATCAAACACAAGGCTTGAAACGATAGGTAGCGATGCAACCAGCGTCAGTGCGAAAGCTTTGGGCAGCTTGGTAATTCTCGCTGCGATAGAGGCTGCGATGATCAACGAGCCCAAGGAAAATATTCCCTGAACGATTGCCAGAATCTTAAGGGTGTGCGTTCCGCATAAAAATCGTAGAAAAGCCAAGAACCAAGGGTAAATTGGGGTTCGATAAGCGATGGGATCTTGCAACATCAGGAGATCTCCCTGCATGACCACCGCACTCAGTTTCCAGTAGCCGAATGCATCCCGTTGAATCGGGACGGGGCCCTCCAACAGAACAGCGGCCGTTTTGGTTGTAATTAGCAGCAGAAGTATGAGGACGAGGAATTTTCTCATCTTTCTGGATACCGCCTGCGGAATGAGGAGACTTACTCTATTACAGTCTAGTTCACCAGCAGGCTTCTGAGTGACAGCGCGTGGTGTTGCGGTGTGGTGTTGTATCGCTGCGGACTGAGAGAAAGTGGTTCTGACACCAACGCCGACATTCGGATGCCCCTAGATAGGCGGCCTTGTCTATCGCTTACGTTTCTTTTTCTTTCGTTTGTCCCGCCGGTCTTTCTGACGTTTGGACTTGTATTTGAGCTTGCTTGATTTGGGCTGATGGGATTCCGCTTCGTCGTGCACGGTATGGTTTTTTACAACAACCAGATAAAGTTGCCGATCCTGTAGATCAACTTTCGAAACTTTGACGGTCAACAGATCACCAAGACGAAACCGGTTGCCTTGTCGAAATCCACTGATCATTTGCCCGCGGCGTTCGAAACGATATTGGTCGTTGGGAAGTGTCGTGATTGGAATGAATCCATCGACAGGCAATTTGACACAGCGGGCATGGATGCCATCAGCAAAGACTCTGCTGATAACTGCCTCCATGGTTTCACCCACATGCTTGTTCAGAAAGTGAAGAAGTTTCAGCTGGACAAGTTCACGCTCGGCAGCCGCAGCATTGCGTTCCATGTCGCTGCAGTGATGCCCCAACTTCACAAGTGATGCAAAAGGATCATCAGCTGTTGATTTTTTATCCAGAATCTTTTGTACCAGACGATGAACTGTGAGGTCGGGGTATCTGCGTATGGGGCTGGTGAAGTGGCAGTAGTGTTCCATGTCCAGAGCGTAGTGGCCTTCGAGTTGTGGCGCATAAATCGCCTTGTTCATACTCTTCAGGACTGCAAAATTAACGGCGTCTTCCAGTGGGGTTTCAGCTACGGAGTCGAGAACCTTTTGAATATCAAATCGACTTTCGACGGTACCGGTATCGATGCCAAGGTCTTTCACAAAGTTGGAGAGCTGGCGAAGCTTGCGACGTTCTGGTGGAGGGTGGATGCGGTGAAGATGATTCAGCCCCAGGTCATCCAGCCACGTGGAAACCGCTTGATTTCCGGCTAGCATGAACTCTTCAATAATTTGATGGCTCTCTGTGTGCTCAACACGATGGGCACCACGTACTTTTCCACTCTTGTCCAGATCCAGTTTGATGTCGGGCATGTCCATGGAGAGAGCTCCGCCTTTGAACCTTGCTTTCCGCATCTTCATGGCCAGAGTGTGCATCTCTTTCAACAACTCACAGATGGGGGCTCCCCACGCCTCCACTCGCGATTCAGGGTTTGAAAGGAATTGATCGACCTGTTCGTAATTCAAACGTAAGTCACTGTGGATCGCGCCGTTGTGTACCTCTGTGTGCGTGATTGTCAGGTCATCCTGAATCTCAATTTCAACTGTTTTCACCAGTCGCATGCGGTCCGGTTGAAGACTTGCCAAATGATTACTGATGATCTCGGGGATCATCGGGATCACACGATCAGGAAGGTAAACGCTGGTAGCCCGTTTACGAGCTTCTTCATCAATCGGGCTGCCCGCGGGCACGAAGTGACTCACGTCGGCGATGTGTACCCAGAGACGCCATCGTCCTTCTTCACGCTGCAGTGAGATTGCATCATCAAAATCACGGGCGTCGAAAGGATCGATGGTGATCGTGAGCATGTCTGTGAGATCTGTGCGTGCTTCTGGAACTTCTGCATCGCTGAAGGCATCTGCTTGCTGCCTTGCTGCATCCAGAACAGTCTCTGGAAAGGCATCTGGAAGCGCGTATTGTCGGATAATTGACAATGTGTCGATCGCTGGGTTCTTGTTGCTTCCCAAGCGTTCCAGAATCACGGCCTCGCCGCCAACACCATTCTCGTCTGGGTAGTCAACAATTTCGACAAAGACTTTGTCGTTGTTGGTCAGCGGTAAGCCTCGGATGTCACCAACGCTCAAAGGGGCCTCATAGTGCGTGCCATCTAGAAAGACAGCTGCCTCGCCATCGATGGTTCTGAACGTGCCAGTGAATTGTCGGCGGGCTCGTTGCAGGACTTCCGTCACACGTCCTTCATTGCCACCTCGGCGACTTGGGCGGACTTCAACATTTACAAGATCTCCCTCCATCGCACCGGCTGTGCGACCAGCTGGTATGAATACGTCATCCGGTACATCAGAGTCATCTTCCGCGTGGTTGGGTCGCACAAAACCAAAATCACCACCCATGGCTCGCCGAAATGTTCCACGCAGCGAATCATCGGGACCTCCAATTGCGCCCACGCTAATCACCAAATGGTTGGAACCATAAAGTAAACGGCCCTCAAGAACGAGTTGTTTGATGACACGACGCAGTTCCCGGTACTCGTCGAGGCCAAGCTTCAGAGCGGTTGCAATTTGCTTGGGCTTGCTGGGTCGGTAGTCGGCCGAGACGACCAGTCGCATCACGCGATCGGCCAGTTCTGTTGATATATCCATGATGAAAACATAGCCGATTTGGCTCAATTTTGGACCGGGAACGCTATGTCTTGTCTCCGCTGCTCGCCAAAATGGCGTGGAAACAGGCATTTCATTGATCCTTAACCTCTCTGACTCTTCCGAAGTTTGCGCGAACAATGCGTTCGCGTCAGGAAGAGGATGGGCAAATTGAGAAGACCACCAATTGATGATGGAGAGATGGGGCCGTTCGGCAGGCCCATGTTGGGGTATCAGCAACGTTCGCTGATCACTCGCCAGCAGACCAGACACGGGATCCGGTCCTGGGGTTCACACAAGTTACGAATACATGTGATTTTATGCACAGTATGACTTGCTCATGCATTGAGTTGCCAGCGTCGATGCAGCGAGTCAAGCGTTTAGCCGGAGGGGTGTTTGGCTTCACAAAGACTTGGCCCATTGTGAATTGGGGCAAGTATAGTAGCTGCGACTTTATGAATAGTCTTCGCTTTGGGTGAACCATGAATTTCGGCCGAAGCACGAAAACCACCATATCAGGGCTCCCCTACCCTTCCCTGCTTGCTTTCGGAGGAACATTTTCTGGTGGGGTGCCTATGCCATCGGCCACGCACTCTCACGTACACGTAGCAACGTGAATTGTGCTTCGTTACTTCGCTGTGTGTATCGTGACGTGACAAAGACCGGCAGGTTCACGCGTCAGTCAGGATCGTAGGCAAGGTTGGGACCCAGCCAGCGTTCAGCCTCTTCAATCGGAATTCCTTTTCGCTTTGCGTAAGATTCAATCTGGTCTCGTGTGACACGGTCAACAGCAAAGTAGCGTGCCTCGGGGTGGCCGAAATATAAGCCACTGACGCTTGCGCCTGGTGCCATTGCAAAACTTGTAGTGAGTTCCACCGATGTGTTTTTCTCCGCTTGCAAGATGTCAAACAGCGTTCTCTTTTCGGTGTGATCTGGACACGCGGGGTAACCAGCAGCTGGGCGAATACCCCGGTATTTCTCAGCGATCAGGTCTTCTTTTTTTAGAGCTTCTCCGGCACCAAATCCCCATTCTTGTCTTGCTTTCTCGTGCATCAGTTCGGCAAACGCTTCGGCAAGTCGGTCAGCGACAGCTTGAACCATGATGGCTTTATAATCATCAAGCTCTGCCTTGAACTTATCGGCAAGGGTGTCTGCACCAATGCCGGTTGTGACCACAAAACCACCGATGTAATCTTCTCGTCCACAATCGATTGGTGCGACATAGTCGGCGAGGGAGCGATAATCTTTTTGACCACGGCGTTCCCACTGTTGACGCAACATGTGAAAACGCGTCAATTCTTCGGTTCGGGATTCGTCAGTGAATAAGATGATGTCATCCTGAACGCTGGCTGCTGGCCAGAAACCATACGCAGCATTCGCCGTTAGTGATTCGTCAGCGATGATTTGATCCAGCAGTGCGTTAGCGTCTTGATAGAGTTCTTTTGCTTGTTGACCGACGACTCGGTCGTCAAAAATCTTGGGATATTTACCTCGCAATTCCCATGTCATGAAGAAGGGCGACCAATCGATGTAGGATCTGATTTCGGACAGCGGGAAATTCTCTAACACCTGCGTGCCGGTGAAACGGGGTTTGCTGATGTTGATGTTGTCCCAGTCGGTTGCAAATCGGTTCTTCACCGCATCGGCATAGGTGACGAGTTTCTGTTTTCGGCCCTCGTAACCGGCGACAAGCTTTCTCTGTTCTTCCGCGTTGGTTTCAATGAAGTCGCCGCGAGTTTCTTTGTTAAGTAGTTTCTCAACGACATTTACACTGCGGCTGGCATCAAGGACGTGAATGATTGGTCCGGGATAAACGGGTGCAATTTTGACTGCGGTGTGCTTGGCACTTGTCGTCGCGCCACCCACAAGCAACGGAATTTCCAGCTTCTTGCGTTTCATTTCTCTGGCAACATGGACCATCTCATCCAGGCTCGGGGTGATCAGTCCACTCAGACCCACCATGTCAACATTTTTCTTTTCGGCTTCTTCGATGATTGCGTCGGTCGAGACCATGACGCCCATGTCGATGACTTCGTAGTTATTACACTGCAGCACGACACCCACAATGTTTTTACCGATGTCATGCACGTCACCCTTCACAGTAGCAATCAGGAACTTGCCTCGTGATGAGTCAGACTCAATGCCTGCTGCTCGTTTTTCCTCCTCCATGAAGGGCTCGAGGTAGGCAACGGCTTTCTTCATCACTCTCGCAGATTTGACCACCTGAGGAAGGAACATTTTTCCCTCGCCAAAAAGATCGCCAACGATTTGCATACCATCCATTAACGGGCCTTCGATGACTTGCAGGCAACGATCAAATTCCTGCCGAGCCTCTTCCGTGTCTTCAACGATGTATTTATCGATGCCCTTGATTAGTGCGTGTCGCATGCGTTCTGCGACGGCAGTTTCCCGCCACGACAGGTCTTCACCGCTCTTTTTCTTCCCACTGCCCTTCACCGTTTCGGATAGATCCAGTAATCGGTCTGTTGCGTCGGGCCGCCGATTCAGTAAGACGTCCTCGACGCATTCCAGCAATTCCTTGGGAATCTCTTCGTAAACCTCAAGCTGGCCCGCGTTGACAATGCCCATGTCAAGGCCGGCTTTGACAGCATGAAACAGAAACGAGCTGTGCATTGCTTCTCGCACACGGTCATTGCCACGGAAGCTAAAGCTGATATTGCTAACACCGCCGCTGGTTTTGGCGTTGGGACATTCTTGTTTGATGCGTCGCACTGCATTGATGAAGTCAACTGCGTAGTTGTCATGCTCTTCAATGCCAGTAGCTACCGTCAGAATGTTTGGATCGAAGATGATGTCCTCGGGTGGGAAATTGACTTCGTTAACCAGCAAGTCATAGGCGCGTTTGCAGATGCGTACTTTGCTGTCCTCGTCGGCTGCCTGGCCGTTCTCATCAAACGCCATTACCACTGCCGCTGCACCATACTGTCTGACCAGGCGGGCACGTTCCAGAAAAGTTTCTTCGCCATCTTTTAGCGAGATCGAGTTAACGATCGCTTTGCCCTGTGTGTTTTGGAGGCCAGCTTCGATCACTTCCCATTTACTACTGTCGATCATAACAGGTACCGCGGCAACGATATCGTCGCCAGATATCAGACGCAAAAACCGCGTCATCGCTTCGGTCCCATCCAGTAATGCGTCGTCGAAATTGATATCGATGACCGTAGCGCCGTTCTGAACCTGTTCGCGGGCAACCTCAACTGCCTCTTCGTAAAGTTCTTCGCGAATCAAACGTGCGAATTTTCGACTGCCGGTAACGTTGGTCCGTTCACCTACCATGGTGAAGGGAATTTCGGGTCGCATCACCATTGGCAATTGACCAGACAACCGTGTCCACACTGGGCCGGCCATTTCCTGCTTTGGCTTCAACCCGCCGATTCGAGCGTCCATCGCCCTAATGTGGTCAGGCGTTGTTCCACAACAGCCACCAAGGATATTGATCCACCCGTTGTCCGCATATTCGCCGACGATATCAGCCATGGCTTTTGGCCCTAGATCGAATTCACCCATGTCATTGGGCAACCCGGCGTTCGGGTGACAACTGATCGGGATGGCAGTTGACTGTGACATCTCCTCGATATGTGAACGCATAACATCGGGGCCAAGAGCACAGTTCATGCCGATTGACAGCATCGGGAAGTGTGTCAGCGAGGTCACGAACGCTTCAACGCTCTGGCCGCTCACAAAGGTTCGGCCACCTTGGTCAAAGGTGCCGCTGACCATCACAGGGACACGTTTTCCGCCAGTATCGAAAAAATCCTGAATCGCGAAGAGGCAGGCCTTAAGGTTCAGGGTATCAATGGCGGTCTCGGGCAGCAGAATGTCCACACCCGCGTTGACCAGAGAAGCAACCTGCATCAGGTAACTGGCTCGCATTTCTTCAAAAGTGGTGTCACGGTGTGCAGGATCATCGACATTGGTGCTAATCGCGGTTTGTTTGGTTGTGGGGCCGATCGATCCAGCAACGAAACGGGGTTTGTCTGGCGTTCGCTCTGTCCACTCATCAGCCGCTTTCCGCGCGCACCTGACCGCAGCAAGGTTGATTTCGTCAACCAATTCCAAAGGTAAATCAAACTCTAGCATGCCGACTGGGGATGCCCCGAATGAGTTGGTTTCGACGATGTCACTGCCCGCCTCGTAGTAGGCGTGGTGGATACCTGTGATCTTCTCAGGGTGTGTCAGGCATAAGATGTCCGAGAAGTTTTTCAGGTCTTTGTGGTGCTCAGCAAATCGTTCCCCACGCACTGCAGTCTCGTCCAGCTTAAGACGCTGGATCATGGTGCCCATGGCACCATCTAATAGCAGGATTCGTTCGCGAATCAGATCAGAAATGAGGGAGGACTTGGTATCGGCTTGGAGCATTCTGGGAGCCAGTTTCACGCAAAAGTGTCAAAGAATTCGAACATAGTTTCCTCGCCAATCACCTGATTCACAACCCGAACTGAGAGAGATTCAGATTCAATCTTGCCTCAGCGTCTTAGTTTGGCTATTTCGCAGATATAGAAAGATCGCGCAAGTGCTTTTCGAGTCTCGAGAGCTTGGCGGCCGCGCAATCGTTAATCATTGCAAACCTCGCTATTGACCATTTAGATCCTCACCCATCCAGGAAGATCGCATGACCGTCTCGCCAAAATGGCCAGATGAGCGGAAAAAACCGCAATTCCAGGAAGGAAATCCCGACTTAGCAAAGCCGACCGGGCCTCCTAACGCCTTACCACCCACCCTGTTTCAGTTGCCAAACTTGCATGTTGCCCGTCAGCCTGCTGCGGAGCGAACCGAAATTTCGGACTCCCTATCAACGCCCGCAGGACCAGATTTCGCCCATCAGGTCGCCAGGATGCCTTTTGAAAGTGTGGAGCTTGAGGGGACGCAGGCGGTTCAGGTACCCAAGACTCGGCCACCTGCAAATTCCGAGCAACTTGGTCACGGAAAGGCTGATGAACCGCGTTTTTCTACAATGCCCGCTGTTTTGGGGGGGGACGAAACATCAGCGACGGCTCCCGCTGATGGCGTCAACCGCAAATCAATCTCGTGTTACGGTGCAAGTAATCTATCACCAGAAAACAAGAAAACGATGCCTTTGGCACCAGTCGATAGGCCGGCCGGAAGGTCGTGGATGGACTCCATCGGCTCGCACGGAATCGTCGTTACGCTACTTCTTGTCGTTGTTGCCGCTGCGTTGTACACCGGCCGGGTAAGTAAGGATGACTCCGATGCTGCATCCTTAGCAGATGGTCGTGATTGGCTTGAATATGGTACTGAAGACGATATTAGCTTGCCGAGAGCTGCTGTCGCGGATAGCTCTACGAGATCTCCCATCGAAGAGCCCGAACGCGTCCTGCACGATGCTTATCAACCCAATCTCCAGAGTGGTCTCGATGTTGATGCTGAAGTCGCATCAGCGGAGAACCCGCTTGAGAAGGATTCATCGACTAGCAGTGCCTTGTTGAGTCAGCCATGGGAATTGGATGAATACTCCAATTTGCAATCTGCCGTTGCCGATAACAGTTCGCTCAACACAAGTGAATCGATCCAGCAACCACACGCTTCGATAGTCGCACCGGTCAGTCCAGCAGCTACTCGAAAAGAAGACTTGGGTCGGCAGCCACGGCAAAGCGGACAGCCAGCTGCTTATCAAATCTCGGTGCCTACTGGTCAGACGCCCCACTATCAAACACCTACCTATCAGAGTACAGCCACGCCTTCCGGCATCCCAGATTGGTCCAAGTATTTTCCACGTGTTCCATCTGGCAACCGTGTTC
>DOPG01000109.1:67876-85353 GCA_003513555.1 Rhodopirellula sp.
TGTTCCATCTGGCAACCGTGTTCCACCTGGCAACACAGTGGACCCAACCTATCCATCACCTTCCAACTGATTCTGTTTGTTATGAGTGATCAAGTCTTTGTCAAAGCGTTTTCCCGCAGGCGACCCGCGAGCGACCAGCCAAGTCAGTCTGGTGGAGTTGAATTGGGAGCCCTTGGATCAGTAAGCCAACCGTCGTTGTCAAGTCTGCCAGTCCCGGAAAACATAGCACGCCAGAACCTGCGTCAGCAGAACACCGATTCAGCTGCGAACAGTGATGCCTTGGGTGGATTGAAATTGGACCAGTCGGTTGCGTCGACAGCTCGTGTGTGGGTTGACCATCATCATGCTGACCGCGGGTCACGCGCAGATTATGCCGACGATGGAATTCCAAGACCGCACCTTGAGATGCTGACGGGTGATCAGACACCGGCATTCGGCTTGAGTGATAGTGACGCAGATATACAGTGCGTCAGATCGGAAACTGATCCCGTTGATCCAAGAAGTACCTATCGACATGCACCTGATGAGCCAGATAGTTTCACTCTTCCTATTCAGGACGCCTATCCTCCGACATTCACCGATGCAGACAGTTTCGTAAATGACGAGATTAGTAAAGTCGGGCCTGCGGATGTTCTAAGAGGCATGCGGGAAGCGGATGCTAGCAGCTTGGCTTCCGGTTTTACTTTGGACAACTACTTGTCAACACAGCAGGCACCTTCGTACAAGCAATCCTCTGAATCGGCTGCCTGTTCGGAGGATGTGCAGGCGGAAGCCGAAATGCATGAATTGATCATCGAGAATCCGTTTGCCATGGCTGCCAAGCTTGAGGAGCAAGGAGAAATCAATTCACCGGTGGGTGATCATGGTTGCAGTGCAGATTCTTATGTTCCACAACAAGATTCGGATCAGCCGGTTGGGGCCGATGAGTTTGTTTCTGACGCGACTCGCAATGACTTTGAACAAGCCAACCCACAAGTCGAACTAAAACCTTTTCAGGCAGTCTGGGAGGTTGATGTTTTGGATGTTCCCACAACGGTCGCGGATCTTTTTTTCGAGGGGCATCTTTTTCAGCAAATTGCCGAACGCATGTCGGATGCAATTAATTCTGGCCTCAATAGTGTGATTGTCACCAGTACTCAGTCCGGTGAGGGACGCAGCAGTGTCGCTATCGGATTAGCGCTGGCTGCTGCTGCAGCGGGAAAACGAGTTGCTCTAGTCGATGCAAATCTCGAACTGCCCAAGTTGGCAGACGAGCTTCGATTGGAATTGCAGTCTGGCTGGGTTGATACCATTCGGGCGGGCTTGCCGATCAAGGAAGTCGCCGTGCATGCAGTAGAGGATGGTGTGACGCTCATTCCGCTGATGCCAACCAAAGGAAAAAATGCAGCAACCGGTTACGAGCTGGTTCAGATGGTTGATCTATTGAAAGACAAGTTTGAGCTGATCATTATCGATGGACCGACATCAGAATCAAACGAGATTCATCAGTGTGCATCGGCAGTTGACAGTGCAATCATTGTCAGGGATATGACGCGGACCGATACGCTTGCCATTCACGACTTTTCCTGTCGGCTGCGTGAATCAGGCATTCAGGGTGTTGGTGTGGTTGAAAACTTCACGTGATTGCATCCACCACGAAGGTTACAGGCAGAAGTATCCACCGGAAACGGAACGCCTGCTTGTTGATTTTTTGCTAAACCGTCTTCGTAATTGACGGTTTTATTGCTATCGATTTCAGAGTAGATGGCCACGTTTCTTGTTGCGTCGTTGTTTAGCAGCAGTCGCCCGTCTCACAGCAGTCATCGCCGACGATTGTTAAATCGTAATTTTTGCCTTTCGTAATTTTTGGTGATCTTTCTTGCCCGTCACAGGTCATAGGCTTTGCGTCGGCGTCTTTGACTGCTTGGTGTGGTGGGACAGGGATGAAGTCGTCGGTGTAGGGAGCTCGTGTCATGAGGCTAAAGGTTTTTCGACAGACGGCGGTTCTCTCGCCACGGCGGAAAACATACCCATTGTCATCAACGACCTCCGTAAATGGGCCTCGATAAATCACCGCTTCATTGTAGTCGTTGCACGGTCCTTTCTTCCCTTTGTAGGCGATAACGGTGGCTGAGCGAAACTCAATGCCTTCGACGGTTTGCCAAGGTTTCTCTTGCAAAATAGGCATTTCACATCCGTAGAAACCTGCTCGCTCAAATGCTTTCAGAAACTCGGTTTCTTGAAAGGCTCCGGAAATGCATCCACTCCAAAGTTCGGGGTCATTCTGCATGTGTTGAGGCACAAATTCATCGCTGACGATGTCGCTGATCACTGCCCGTCCACCGGGCTTGAGTACCCTGAAGATTTCTCGGAATAGTTGTTCTTTCTCTGCTGCCTCAACAAGATTCAGGACACAATTACTTACGACGACGTCGATGGAATCGTCAGCAATCATCGGGCTTTCTCGCCGCATTGTGTGGATCATCGATTCGAGCTCTTGCAGGCTTGCTTCGTTGGTCACAGGATGGTCCGCCAAATAGGCATCGACTCGATCTCGATCGATTGCCATATCTTGGATTTTTCCCTTGTGGAAATGCACATTGTCGTAGCCAACTTTGTCAGCGACTTTGACCTGACTTTGGCGAGCGAGTTCCAGCATCGTGTCATTCATGTCGACGCCAATGACCTTTCCCTCTGCCCCCACCACCTGTGTGGCGATGAAGCAGATCTTTCCACCACCACTGCCGAGGTCCAGCACGGTTTCGCCCGATCGAATCCATTTGGATGGATCACCGCACCCATAGTCACGGTCAATGACTTCCTGGGGGATAATCTTCAAGTACTGCGCGTCGTAGTCCACTGGACAGCAGAGTTCGACTTCACGCTTTTGTGCGGCGGCCGAATATCGTTCACGTACAGCGTTTTCCGTGTCGAGCTTGTTAGACATGTATGTGTTTTCGTTTAGGTTTAGGTTTAGGTAACAGAGCCACCGCAACTGCTGCCAGCACCGGCAGTGCAACCGTAGCAATGGTCAGCGACAGCAACACGCTGGTGAATAAACTCGTCAAACGTCTTAATGTCCCATACCGTGTGAGGTGGCTTGCCGGCAACTGGCATCCCCAGCATCTGGTTGAAATCACAGTCGTACAATTGACCGTCCCAACCGATCGAGAGCATCGCCCTGCACATGACTCCACGTGCTGCTTGTGGATTGAAAGCTGATTCCAACATCAGCATGTAGTCCGCCAAAACTCCTCGCTTCTTCAAGAATTTTGCGTATCTCTTGATTGGAATATTGGTAATCGCGAGCAAATGATTGAATTCAATGTTGTAGCGTTTTTTTAGTTCTCTTTTGTAATCAGTTTCCAATGATGTCTGGTCTGGCGGCAACGTCGGTCCAGTAGGGTTGAAAACGAGGTTTAATTTTAGAGCACTGTCATGTTGCCCGTAGCCTAGGGCATTGAGTTGCTGTAGGCCATTGATGCTGCGTTCAAAGACGCCTGACCCTCGTTGTGCGTCCACATTGTCTTCCAGGTAACATGGGAGCGATGCCACAATTTCGACATGGTGCGAGGCAAGAAAATCACTCAAATCTTCCTGTCCCGGTTCTGACAGGATTGTTAGGTTGCATCTGTCAATGACTCTCAGCCCGTTGCCGCGGAAATGTGTTACCAAGGATCGAAAGCTTGGATTCAGCTCGGGAGCACCACCCGTGAGGTCGATCGTGGTCAGGGATTCGCTCGCATCAACCAGTTCGCAGATGCGTTTCGCGGTTTCGGGCGTCATGTTCTCGGCTGTTTTCGTCGGACCGGCATCAACATGGCAGTGAGTGCACGTCTGATTGCAGAGTTTGCCTAGATTGATTTGCAATTCAGTCAATGAATCTCGCGTCAACGGCTCTGCGTCCCGGCCTACCCGTCCGGCAAACGGTTCGACGATTCCAGTGGGCAGGCCGGCATCGATGATGGGGAGTATGGATGACATGCGTTCGGGCTTTGGGGCGATGAGATATCAGAACGCCTGAGGATGACAAAAATGTCTCCCAAAGGTTGGCAGGGATCGTCAGCAGCAGGGAATGTGTGGCTTTGAGGTTCGTACTTCCAAGGGTGAGGACTGTTACTCATGCGAGCGAACCTGTTAGCTTACGGGCATGAGCAATTCAGCAGTTATGCTTCTCGGGCTTGCTCAAGCAGTTTGATCCACGGTCCGACATAGTGCCCGTTGTCATGGAATGTGCGGCCACTTACTAAGTTGCCATCAATGACGCATGCTTCATCGACAAAAATCCCGCCACAAACTTCGAGGTCAAATTTGCATTTGGGAACGGTAGCCATGCGGCGTCCGCGAACGCAATCGGCGAATGCTGGAATCTCCACGCCGTGGCAGACGCTTGCCACAGGTTTGTTGACCTCAAAAAAATGCTTTGTGGCTTGAACAAGGTGCTCGTCGTATCGAATGTATTCGGGAGCCCGGCCACCACTGAAAAGGATGCCCGCGTATTCTTCGGGACTGATCTGCGAGAATGCGATATCAGCTTGAATCGTGTATCCCTCCCACTCTTTGGTAATCGTCCAGCCCGGCTTTATTTCGTGCATCACCATTTGATAAAGCCGCTTTTCAGGAGCTGCCACCACTGGTGTGAAGCCTGCTTCCTGTAAACGGTAGTAAGGGTACATCGTATCCAGAGTTTCGCTCGCGTCGCCTACAATGATCAGGACCTTGTCAGACATCAAATTCTCAGTTCGGGGCTAGGTGGTTTGTGGGAATGGGTGGGGCGTCGGATATGACGTAATGAGCATATTGTATAGTTGGATGCTGAAGTCTGCGGTTTCATGACTTCCCGTGCCAATTTAAAAAACTACACCTGCGCAGCCAACCACGCTTGAGCTGTAACCAGTCGCCTCAGCGTAGGTGGCATACGTAATTTTCGGGTAATTGCATGTAATCTGAATGGAATTCAGTGTGATCAGCACGAATGAATCTGAGATTTAGCCGCCCATGCTCCTCTTCACATCGTTGCAGGTTTTCCACAGTCCCGATGGGGCCAATGCAGCGTTTTGCTTTAACACAAGTTGATCTCGTCTTTGCTTTCCTCGGTCATCAGCGAAGTGATTCATTTCACTGCTGGTGACGAGTAGTGGTTGGCGAGGCAGAGGCTTCCACAGAGTTGCCAGAGTTCTTGCTTTGTATAAATCCGTATGTTCTGCTCTACCTTATCGCAAATCGTATCAAGAACGGGTTGCAAATGACCGCCTGTGATCTTCTGCTAGACATCTTCTGGACAGTCCGTTCAGATTGATATTGGCCGTATCGACAAATGAAAAAATCTGATCTGGCTGTATCTGTCAGTTAGCCCTGGGATAGCTATGACGCTTCGTTCGAGACCGTGGCAGGCCCTGACCGTATCAAGAGCGTATTCAGCCCGTACCAAAGGGGGTTGTAGTTGAACGTGATCCCCCGGAATCCCTTGTTCAATCCGGGCAACGTTCAATCCGGTCAACGCGACATCAAGCAGCGTTGCCAAATTGCTGATTCAGGGACCTTGCGGCTTTTCGAAATATCCCAGTTTTGAAAGGATTTGCAGCACAGATTTCATAGGTGAGTACCAAAACTGAGGTTTGGTCTCCTTGAAAATTGGTTTAGCGGTTTCTTTTCGATCGGATCGACGCAGAACCACCTGCTCCGCTCGCAGGTGTCCATTACTATTTTGCAGTTAGTGTTTATCTGTATAAAGCAGAGTCCTCGTTCACCTGCTTTCAAACGGCAGGCTCGTGGACAGAGATCGCCAAGGATTCTGATCGCCAAGGATTCTGCATCCGGTTATTCCGTCCACCAGCGTCCGGTGAAGTCACCAGCTGGGGCTCCATTGGCAACGATCTGCAGAATGGAATTGACCATTCCCGATATTTTAGGGGGCAAAACGATCTGACGAACTTGGCATCCCGTCTTTCCGACGACACCACCTTCGATAGACTTTGTGCACTACCAACCCGCAATTTCAGTTTCAACGACGGTAAAGAATTCATGACGATCGAGCTAGCCAAAACACCTCTCGACGCATGGCATCGTGCTAACGGCGGCAAGATGGTTCCGTTTGCTGGCTATGAGATGCCTGTGCAGTACGAATCGATTGTCTCCGAACATCAGGCTTGTCGACGTGCTGCAGCACTTTTTGATGTGTCCCACATGGGGCGTCTTCGTTTTGATGGTGATGGTAGCGATCAGTTTTTGGATCACGTTCTGACCCGGAAAGTCGCAGATTTGCCGGTTGGCGGTGTGCGATACGGGCTGATTTGCAATGAGGGCGGGGGGATTCTGGACGATGTGCTTGTGTCTCACGTCGAAACACCTTCGCAAAGGCGGTTTCACTTGATGGTGGTTAATGCATCAAATCGAGAAAAAATACTTCGGTGGTTGACCCCCATTTTGGACGATTTTCCGACCGTTACCATGTCTGACCGCACCCAGTTAACGGCCATGATTGCTGTTCAAGGGCCGGCAGCGATGGAGGCATGTAAGCGTTTGTTTTCCTTCGATCCAACACGCTTGAAGTATTATCGTGCCGTGATCACTGACCAGTTCGCTAAGCCAGTCATCGTGAGCCGAACGGGCTACACGGGTGAGGACGGCTTGGAATTGATTGTCAGGGCTGAAGAAGCCAACCGAATTTGGGAAAATTTGTTGCTCGCTGGCCGCAACGATGGTTTCATTGCTGCTGGGTTGGGCGCACGTGATACTTTACGGTTGGAAGCCGGGATGCCGCTTTATGGGCATGAGTTAAGCGAGTCAATTGATCCGTTGTCTGCGGGTCTCGGTTTTGCGTGTACTTTGGAGGACCGATCGTTCTTGGGAAGTGAAGCCCTGCGGAAGATCGCGGATTCTGGCCCGTCGACTGTAAGGGTCGGATTGAGGCCGGAAGGAAAACGCCCTGCCCGGGAAGGATGCCCTGTACTGGATCGTGAGGGGCAGAAAATCGGTGAAGTCACAAGCGGCGGGCCTTCACCGACACTGGGATATCCGATCGCCATGGCTTACGTTGATAGAGCGAACGCTGATGACAGCGAATTCAAAATCGATATCCGTGGCAAGCTGGTTGATGCAAAGTCAGCTAAATTGCCGTTTTATAAACGTCCCAAATCATGACCCTCTAAGAAGGACTCCTTTGATGTCACGTGATGAATCCAAATTGCTCTATGCCGAATCGCACGAGTGGGTTGATTTGGCGGAAGAAGATGGAAAAGCTGTTGGGACGATTGGGCTGTCAGGTTTTGCGCTTGAGCAGTTGAATGATCTCGTCTATATGGAATTACCAGAGCTTGGTCGCGAACTCACCGCGGGTGAGGAGTTTGGTGAAGTGGAGTCGGTCAAGGCAGTGAGCCCTCTCTACAGCCCAGTCAGCGGCAAGGTCGTGGCTGTGCACGAAGACCTCCCAGAGAGCCTGGAAAAGCTTAATGATGATCCCTACGAATTTGGTTGGATCGTGAAAGTTGAAATCAGTGGGGAAAACTCCGTTGAGTCACTGCTGGACCATGCCGCCTACCAAAAGCAGTGCGCTGAAGCTGGATGATGAACACGCGAAGAGGTTCTGCTGCTTCACTTGGCCCCATAGTCGGTCGATTGATTTCGCTTGCAACCGCTGGCGCCGCAGAGAACATGGCGATTGATCAAGCAATTCTGGATTCTGTCACTCGGACGGGAGTGCCTGTGCTTAGGTTCTACCAATGGGCCGAACCCACGTTGTCGCTGGGGTATTTTCAGGAACTTGCTGCACGGGCTGCGCATGTTCAAAGCGACTCCATCTGTTGCGTGAGACGAACCACAGGTGGTGGTGCCATCGTTCACGACCAAGAACTGACCTACAGCGTTACGATTCCTGTGCCTCCCGGCTCAGCCGGGCCTCGTTCAGTTTTGTATGAGCAAACGCATGCAGCCATTGCTGAAGCATTGGCTAATTTTGGTGCTCAGGCTGTACCTTTTCGTTGCACCGGTTTGGAGCCGCCGTCGGAAAGTCGGAACTCCCAATTTTTATGTTTTCAGAGACGTACAGCGGAGGACTTGATCGTGAGTGGATACAAGGTTCTCGGTAGCGCGCAGCGGAAAAGCCGCACCGCCGTACTTCAGCACGGCAGCCTGCTTTTGTGTACCAGTTTGTACGCGCCGCAAATTCCTGGCGTCAGTGATTTGTTGTCGAGGCCACTCAATGTCGAGCAGTTGGTCCCGCAAATCGTTGCAAATCTTTCGGAAAAACTGGGAGTAGACTGGCAATTGGGGACGCTTTCTGATGAGGAAGTTTACGATGCGGAACAAATTCGCCGTGAACGGTTTGATTCCCCGCTGTGGACAACACGGCGTTAGGTGCCGTTGTAGTCGGCGGGTTCGATAATAGCTGAGGGAACAGCCATACCTTGCCACAAATTCCTCGCGGCAAATTTCGCTGCCAGGTGGGCAGTTCGGTGACTTCAGCGGCAGGCCTGATGGACAAAAAATCGCTCGACACTGATTTTTAGACGAAACCGACCTGCGCAACTGTTATAATTCCGGCCACGCAACCAAACTCTGAAGGATTCAGTGTTCGGCAGTTTCTTGCAGTGATGTGTTTGCTAGCTTATCTACTCTCACGGTCACCAGTTTCAAGAACGATGCCTTTACTTCGTAGATGGGTGCGCTTATCGCGTGTTAAGCCATTCGGGTTGGATGAATCACCCCTTAATATCATACCGATGAGTAATCGGGAGTAATTGATGCAGGTAATGCTTAAGGTCCTTAGTGGCAGCCACGAAGGACGTGAACTTAGTGTGTCGGGCGAGAAGTTTCTTATTGGCCGCAGTGAGTCATGCCAGTTAAGACCCAAGAGTGAATCGGTTAGCCGAAAGCACTGCATTATCGTGCTTAAAGATAATCGGGTGTTGATTCAGGACCTTAAGAGTCGCAACGGCACGTATGTAAACGACAAGCGATTGCCAACCGATAAGGCAAAGGTTCTTTCAGGTGGAGATCAGTTACGTGTCGGGAAGTTGAACTTTGAAGTTGTGATTGAGCACGGACTGCAGGCTCCGAAAAAGCCGGAAGTTGCCGACATGAGCGATGCAGCGGCGCGAACCGTCGAAGCCGGTTCACACGATAGTCGATTTGAGGAGGTTGATGTTGATTCTTGGCTCAACGAGGCTGATCAAATTGATCGAGTGCGGAAGCTCTCAGATCCAGAGACACGTCAGTTTCAAATCAAGTCCGGCGTCATCGCGGAAGGCGAAGGAGTTGTCGAAGAAGGCGACAGTGAGGATGAAGGCGTGGGGGCAGGCGGTGACAGCACCGACTTGTCCGTGAGCGAGTTGACTGACTCCAGTGATAAGAAGAAACGTGAGAAGAAAAAGCCCGGGAAACTTCCCAAAGGCTTCCAAAAGTCAATCACGGATAATTCTCGTGATGCGGCAGATACTGCATTAAAGCGTTTCTTCAGCGGTCGCTAAAGTCTTTCAATCGTGAGTCGCGGTTGGCGTTGTCTGGCCCATGGCATCATGTTGCCAGTGGTCTCAACAAAGACTTGGTAAACGCACGCAGCACTGTGACTTTTTTCAAGTTTCGATTGATTGTGAGCGGACTATGCAGGATTCAAACGCATTACTTGTCCAGCAATTTCGCGAGAACGATGAAACTGCATTTTCAACGCTCGTAAGCAGGCATTACCCTCTCGTTTTTCGCGTTTGCTTGAAAATCCTCGGCCATCGTCAAGATGCAGAGGATGTGACTCAAGAGACTTTTTCGCGTTTTGCAAAGCATGTTGATAAGTGGGATGTTCGTCGACCACTTGAGCCATGGTTAGTGACCATTGCGGGAAATCGTAGCAAGACATTTCTCGCACGTCGTCGTGCCCATCAATCACTGACCAGTATGTTGGAGCCAGCCACTGACGAGGTAAATGCGGTTAGGAAAGCTGATGGACTCCGCGAGGAGTTGCAGTTGGCATTAGCGGCAGTGCCCGAGCAGCAAAGATTGGCATTCGATTTGTTCCATGAGCGGGGCATGAGTTACGTACAGATCTCTGCTGAGATGGGATGTCCGGTTGGGACCGTTAAGACATGGGTCCACCGGGCCCGCACCAGCGTGGTTCGTATTCTTTGCCAGCGTGAAGTCATTGCCACGGCGAAAACGCCAGTCAGCAAAGAAACGCAGCGTGCTGGTGAATTGTCTTCGTGTAACAACTTGGCTCACCGGACGCCGAAATGGAGGAGGTTGAGTGATGCGATGTGAAGAGTTTCGCGAACACTTGCAAGAGCGATTGGATCAACGGTTGCCGCTTGGATCAGACCGGGATCTAGAGCGGCATGCTGCCAATTGTGAAAAGTGTTGGTCGGAAATGCGCGTCTGGCTCGAGATTGGTCCGCTGTTTGAATCTGATGGCGGGGAGCTTGCTGAGGTTGAAATTGCATCTTCATCGAAGGGGTACAGTGTCCTTCCACCGATGCTGACGGCTGCCCTGGCGGTCGTGATTTTGATCGCAGTCGTCGGAATTTCTCCCACCAAATCGAATTCTAAGCCGATACTGAGAGATGGATCGGCGCCCTCGGGTACTCTGGCGCAAGCGACGGGGGAGCTTGACCCTGTCGTTTGGTGGCGTAGTGTGCAAGATCGGGATTGGGTAGAAGAGACGCTGCCCACCGTAAGGTCTGTCAGACAAGGCGTTGCTCCGTTGGGGCGTACACTGGTGCGCGCTGTGACGATTTTGACGATCGGCGGTGAAGGCCGAGCCTCTTGACTACAGAGTTTTGCCCATGATCAAGTTACCTCTCGCGCGTTTGGTTACTTGTGCCTTTGTGGCATGTCTCGTGCCCTTTTCGGTGGTGTCGGCCGAGCAGTTGTTTCGCTTACGGAACAATATGGTGATACGCGGTTCCATGGCCAAAATCGCAACGCTCAAAGATGGCTTCGGAGCTGCCTCGGCAGGTGAAACCCACCTCCGGCCAATTTGGTTAATCGATGACGGTCTGCGACGAATTTACCTGCATGGTAAGGGGATGGTTGCCGTTGAGCCCGTTGACGTGGGTGAGATGGAGAGAAATCTGGAGTTTTGGCAGCCAAAGCCACTGGGTGGCAAGATTGTCGGCGGATTGGGAACAATCCAAGGCGTCTCACCTTTCAACGATTACGGCAGACGGATTTTGACGGTGCGAGGCCCAGATGGTGGCCAAGTGCGAATTATTCAAGGTATCGCGGAAGTGAATTCTCGCTATGCAAAACTCGTCGCGCTGAAAGGCAAACCGAGCCTGAATTGGGACATGAGGATCTCGACACGCACGTTAGATTCGTCGACGCTTGCAAGAATTTTCAATAAACGGACCGATCAGTCGGATTTGAATGCACGTTTGGAAGTGGTGCGTTTCTTCATTGCTGCAGAGCGGTACCGTGAAGCAAAGCAAGCACTGCAAGCAACGATTGATGATTTTCCTGACGAGGTTGATTTGTTGCCACAACTGGCTGCACTTACGAAACGCCAAGCCGAACAGTTGTTGGATGAGGCAAACGATCGAGCGGAGGCTGGGCAGTATCAACTTGCCAGAGGGATCCTGCAGGGTTTTCCACTGCAGGTGGTGAGTCGGATCACAAAGATTCAGGTTGAGGATGCCCTGAAGGAACTCAATGAGCCGGTGAAAAAATCAGCTGATCTGATGCAGAAGTTAAGAGGGCAGGTCAGTAAGCTACCCGCGAATCAGCAGACGAGCTTGGCTGCAATTCTTGACGAGATGGAAGCAGGTTTATCTGCCGACACACTCCCCCGATTGAGTGATTATGAGCGATTAGGTGAGGTTGATAATATACCCATCGATAATCGCATTGCATTGGCCATTGCTGGATGGATCCTCGGTGCGGGCTCTGGGGAGCAAAACCTTAGCATTGCCATTTCGCTAATTCAGGTGCGGGATCTTGTTGTTGAGTATCTCTCAACCGCTGATGCTGCGAGGCGTAAAGCAATCATCGGTGAGTTAAGTAATCTTGAGGGCAGTGAAGCAGAATATGTAGATCGTATTCTGCCGCTGTTGACCCCTGTCTTGCCGTGGCCAGAAGATTCTCAGCATTCGCAAATTCCTGGCATGTTCAACGTGACTACTGATTCGTTTCAGTATGTGATCCAGTTACCCCCTGAATACAACCCGCTTCGGGAATACCCTTGTGTGGTTGCTCTGCACGAGGCTCAGTCGCAGATTGAAAATCAACTTGACTGGTGGTCTGGAGGGTACCGCGAGCAACTCGAAGGCCGGATGGGGTATGGGTCTCGTAGCGGATTTATCGTCGTTGCGCCAGTCTGGTCGCGTTCTGGGCAGCGGGCGTATGAGTACACACCACAGGAACACCAACGTGTATTAGCAGCAACGCGAGACGCGATGCGTCGAGCTTCAATTGATTCTGACCGTGTGTTTATTGCAGGGCATGGTGAGGGTGGAACAGCTGCTTGGGATATGGCTCTTGCGCATCCTGATTTGTGGGCAGGTATGATCTCCATTAGTGGAACTCCGACCAAGACCATCCCTCACTACGAACCCAATTCGCGTCATGTCCCGCTTTATATGGTGATGGGAGAGTTGGATGGCGCGAAAGCGGGAGGCGCCATTATTAATGATTACATGACGTTCAATCATGATGCCATGGTGGTGATGTATCGTGGTCGTGGCAGAGAATATTTTTATGACGAGCTACCACGATTGTTTGAGTGGATGACTCTGAACTCACACAAACGTAGGAAGATGCCGCGTGAGATTGAGGTGGCCACGATACGCAAAGGTGATCAGTTTTTCTGGTGGTTGGAGTTGGGAGATCTTAAGCCAGGTGTTCCTGTTGACCCCCTTTTGTGGCATCAAGCTGAACGAATTCGTGCAGGTAAAGTATCTGCAGCGATTGGCGTAGACAATCAGATTCGAGTGCAACGTGGACCTGCAGACAGGTTCCGACTACTGTTGCGACCGATGCCAGGTGTGCTCGATCTCAACCAGGAAGTTGTGATCCGTGAGGGGAGTCGGTCTAAGCGTGTTCAGTTCGATGGGTCGCTTGAGTTTATGTTGGAAGATGTGCGGCAGAGAGCTGACCGAAAGCGGGCCTTTTGGATGTCAGAAGTAATTCCCTGAGAATTGTGGGCATGGTAGCGCGAAGCAGGTCGGCAAATAAGAACGGCTTTGTCCCGTGCCTGCGTGTGAGGCTGTTTTCGAATCCGTTCCAGTTGCTGC
Organism: Rhodopirellula sp.; assembly: GCA_003513555.1. Taxonomy (GTDB): domain Bacteria; phylum Planctomycetota; class Planctomycetia; order Pirellulales; family Pirellulaceae; genus Rubripirellula. The sequence goes on from DOPG01000109.1 coordinate 81,070, forward strand.
GGATGCCTGCCCTGCACAATGCTGTTGGCTCCGCCCTACGGTCCGGATATGTCCATAAGTTGCTGCATCTTCTGCATTTCCCTCAAGCGAGTTGTTGGCAAACTATCTTAAGTAATAACCGTTCAAAACCATTTACAATGCATCGTCGTCCTTACCCCCAACCTAATCTCTCGAGGTATTTCCGTGAAACGTCGTGACTTTCTGACTTCCAATGCCGTGCTTGCCGGTGCCACCATCTCCGCTGCCAGCCAACTTACCCAACGCACAGTTGTTGCTCAGGACGGCGATGCGACAAGTGCAGGCGGTAAGGTTAGGCAATCCGTCATGGGCTGGTGTTTCAAGCCCATGGATACGATCACGCTAGCGAAGCACTGCAAAGAGATCGGGCTCGAGGCAATGGAGGGTATCCCAAGTAATCAATATGGTGCCGTGACTGACTTGGGGCTGAAAATCTCACTTGTCTCCAGTCACGGCTTTGCCAAGGGGCCGCTTGATCCCGAGAATCATGCTGAAGTTGAGATGAAATTGCGATCCGGAATCGATCTCGCAGTTCAGTACGGTGCGCCCAATGTTATCACCTTCACGGGGATGCAAAAGGCAGGTATCTCAGATGCGGCAGCTCGCAAAAATTGCGTTGAATGCTGGAAACGTGTCATTCCCTATGCAGAGGAAAAGAAGGTCGGGATTGTGTTGGAGCATCTTAATAGTAAAGACGACTCACATCCCATGAAAGGACATCCAGGCTATTGGGGAGATGATTTGCATCGATGTGCCGATTTGGTGTCCGCGGTGGGTTCGGCCAACTTCAAGCTGCTATTTGATGTCTACCACGTGCAGATTATGAACGGAGACTTGATCCGGAATATTCGCCGTTATAGCGATATTGTGGGGCATTATCACACAGCGGGGAATCCAGGTCGCGGTGAACTGGACGACTCGCAGGAAATTAACTATCCACCTGTTATTCGTGCAATCTTGGAAACAGGTTATGAAGGGTTCATCGCACAGGAATTCATTCCTACGAGCAAGGATCCAGTAGCCTCATTACAAGAGGCATTTGATGTTTGTGATGTTTGACGCATCGAGGGAACCCGGCGTGCGGATGATGTGTCTCAGAAGACGTGGATCGATTGCTCCTGCAGTCGCTTGCCTACTGAATTCAGCTAATATCAGGCGAGTTAAGCCAGCGTATTGCCAAGTAAATCACTAGACGTGTCCAAAATACCCCCCAAATCGCAACCAACGTTAGGCCTTGAGGTCGAAGACTTTGAGCGGCTGGGGGTTCGTCCTGATGAAATGCGGCTAACAGTCATTCGACGGGCGGCGATGCAGACCTCACGGACGCTCGCTGAAAATCAGCTTTCGAACCCATCGGACACAGCTGCTTTGCAGTTATCACGAGTGACAATATCTGCTTACCGGTTGCTGGATCCACGTCAGCGCGGAGATGTTCACCAGCGGATTCATGTTGGTAGGATTCTGCCAACCGTTTTGATGTGGGCAGGTCAGACCAAATTTCAGAATCAGCAAGCGGGTGGGCGTAAAAGTAAGAGGTCCAGCGTTCACGCGTCGGGAGCCGGCAATGCAGAGGCGAACACGCCCTTTCAGGGTGGAGGCCTCAGTGAGTCAGATTTGATCGAATTGATGGAATTGGACTCTACACCTTTGTTGGCAGGGCAACCAGCATGGGCTCAAAGCTTTAGTGATGTTGATATTCTGGGACGTACGAGTTTTTTGAAGCATTGGAATCGGTGGAGGCGGGTATTGTTGACTCGCTGGTACGCCATAGGCTTGGCCGTCATTCTGATTGTCCTGTTTGTTTTCGCGTTTGTCTTTCCAGGTCGTGAAAAGCCACTCGCTAGAAAAGAAGTTAATCGTGCTCCTTTCGTTGGAGCCAGAGCCGTTGATTCCGTGAAGGATCATTTTGATGCTTACGATTACCTTGGTGAGCCGTCTGTCACTGGTGAGCAAAACGTAGACCTGGAACGCGGTCTGGGAGTGTTGGGTGAACCAGACTTTGACCTCGCGGACTCGCTGGAATCAGACATCCAGGGCACGAACCCAATCGTTTCACTCGACTCGATCTCAGAGACGATTGTGGAACTTGAAAATCCGGTTAATGACATTTCCGTCATTGATCGTTCGGTGAAAAAAAGTGATGAAATGACCGAGGCAGGCAGTGCTGTGGTCGAAAGGAGCGGCTCTGATTTTTTGCCTGATCCGTTTGCTGCCCCAAGTGGAACAACGGCAACGGACTTGCAAAATATGGGAGTCCGTCCTGATGACGATTTAACTGCCGCATCTCTTGCGGGTTTGAAGCAAGACGAAAAAATGGATGTTAAGCCTGAAACAGGTATCAAGTCGGAGGAGGCAACCGAGGCGGTGCCTGAGACGGTAAAGCAAAGTGTTCCCGACAGTGAAGCCGTGGCTAAAGCAAGAAAGAAGATCGTGTCGCTTGATTCGATCTCGATGGCGGCGGGTAATCATGATGATCTCGTACAACGGGTAGTGGCTTTGGATGAACTCAGGGACTCGTTCCGGCTTGGAACTCCCGAGTATTGGGCAGTCTCGGTCTTGTTGATTGAGAACGGTTGGCAGACAACAGGGGTGTCTGACGTGAGCCGAACACTAGGCGATCTAACGCAAGTTTATCAGTTGGCACCCGCATCCCTGTTGGTTGAGACTTATCTCGCGGCCAATGTCCGGTCGGCTGTGCCCGAAACACAGCGGCATCTGCTCGCAAATGGACTGGTTTTATTGGATCAACTGGTGATCGCGGACCAAGTTGAGCTCGCGATGCAGATTCTTGATTCTGTTGCGTCACTCAGTGTTACGTTGGAGGACAGTGAAGCAATGGTGCACGTTGCTGACTATGAGCGAGTGATTGTCCAAACAAGGCGGCAGGGGGAACGGTTCAAATTGCTTCTTGCTGAAGATCCTGAGACCTGGTCCCGTTCGACTCGTGGGCTTCTTGGGCGTTATTATTGTTTTGTACTGCGCCGCTGGGACGCAGGTTTGCCTTGGCTCTCGAGTGCATCGGATTCACGCGTTGCGTCCGCCGCTACAAGCGAACTGGCTTTGTCAGTGAATCCCTCTTTCGAGGATCTGGTAGCTCTCGCTAAACGCTGGGAACTCAATGCAGACAGAGCATCGGGGCTAAATCGAGAGTCCATGCGATTACACGCAGTTTTTCTAGCAAGAAAAGCACTGAGGAAGGCGTCCGAAAGTCAGCGGTTGGAGTTCGGTGTGGAATTAGGTGAGCTCAGTGAAAATTTGCCTGAGCATCTCCGCAAGACAGGCTTCCAGCTGCACGACGCGACGGAATGAACCGTCTGAATAGCTGTACGATTATTTATTAAGTGCATTGTGGGTTAACTTCTTGGTGGGGCGGTCTGCAGCTGGCCATATCCAAGCATGTGAATAGATTTGATTCTGGCTTGTTTGCCAACTCACGGAACATTCGCAAGTCTTCGATCTGTTCATCTCACTACAATGCTGCTCACTACTTTGGACATTCCTTGAGGATTAAACCCATGAAGGCCATTTTGGCAGCTCCCCAACCAACCACATTGCAGGCGCTGCTGGATAGCGGTTGGAAATCAAAGTCCGTGAAACAGGAGGTTCGTGATAACTTCACTCGGATGCTCGCGGCTGGTGAGGAACTTTTTCCGGGGATTGTGGGTTACGATGACACGGTCATTCCAGAGATCAATTTGGCCCTGCTAGCTGGGCATGACATGCTGTTTCTGGGCGAGAAAGGTCAGGCCAAAAGTCGGATCATGCGGATGTTGACACGTTTTCTCGATGAGTGGATCCCTTATCTTGATCATCCTGACCTGCCCGTTCATGAGGATCCGACTGCTCCCATCACATCGCTTGGCAAGCGTCTCGTTACCGAGCAGGATCCCGCTGACGTCAAAATTGCGTGGTGGGGGCGTGAGCAACGGTATGCGGAACGTCTCAGTCCTGGAACAAAGTTCGCTGATATCATCGGTGAAATCGATCCAGCCAAACTTACCGGCGGTGTCAGCATGAGTGCCGAGGAGGCGTTGTCGTTTGGTTTGATTCCCAGACTGCACCGGGGAATTTTCGCGATGAATGAACTACCTGAACTGGATGATCTGGTTCAGGTCGGATTGTTTAATATTCTTGAGGAACGAGATGTTCAGATTCGTGGTTACCCGATCCAGTTTGATTTGGATCTCATGATTTTATTCTCGGCTAATCCATCGACCTACAATCGCAGCGGAAAGGTGATCCCTCAGCTGAAAGACCGTATCGGTA
>DOPG01000236.1 GCA_003513555.1 Rhodopirellula sp.
TATCGTCCCACGATCACCGCAGGCGAGTCCCGTTTCGGGTGTGACGAATGCAACCGCGCGAAGACTGGCATCTTCGCGAAGCGAGCTTGAGGCACTGTAGTGCGGCAAGCGTTCCGGGCCCTGTAGCTGCTGACCCCAAATTGGGCATGTTGTGGTCAGGCAAAGAAATATCCAGGCGATTCGCATCATGTAAGCCAGCCTTTGACGAGCATTGCGGTCAGCACCAGTGCTGTCCAACCAAGAAGCATGTTTGCGGCGACGTACAGCCCACAGGCTAACCAACGTCCTTCATCGGCTAAGGCAGCTGATTCACCAGCAAAAGTTGAAAAGGTCGTCAGTCCACCGAGAAAACCAACGCGAAGCAGTAATTGTGTGCGTTCTGAGATACTATTGGTGATTAGGATGACTTCGGCGAAGCCACCAATCGCAGCGCATCCGATCAGGTTGACGAGGGTGGTTCCAAGCAACGTCGAACCCCCCGGAATCGCAATCGATGCAACCGTAATCAGGTAGCGGCAGACCGAACCAATCGCACCACCGGTAGCGACTGCCAACAAATTGAGCCAAGTTGTCATTGCGAGAGGCCGTTTTCACCATTGCCTAAGTTTCCGCACGAACTTACGTTAACGCATAGATTCGAGGTTTCTGCCGACGGCGTAAATGTCAGTTTGGGCCGATTCGCGAACCTGTTTCCTTGCCAGCGTGTCTGGCGGACATTGTTCCTCACTTGTTAAAGCTTGCAAATAAGCGTTCTTTGCCGGTTTGTTTTGTCTAATTCGCCTAGATTCAACCATTTAGAAGTATATGAGTACTGCGAGAGCTGCTACCGATCCCCAACTGATGACTGGCGCCGACATCTTGGTCAAATCATTGGTCGAGCATGGTGTTGACGTGCTTTTTGCTTACCCCGGCGGCTGTAGCATGCCGATGCATCAGGCTTTGACGCGTTTTGGAAGTTCCATTCGCACGATTCTTCCGCGGCATGAGCAAGGCGGAGCGTTCGCTGCACAGGGGTACTCTCGAAGTACTGGAAAAGTGGGTGTGGTGATGGCCACCAGCGGCCCTGGTGCGACTAATTTGGTCACTGCGATTGCAGATGCCAAGCTCGATAGCGTGCCTATGGTCTGTATTACCGGGCAAGTGCCCACGAAGGCGATCGGAAGCGATGCTTTCCAAGAGACGCCGATGGTTGAGGTCTGCCGTGGGATCACTAAGCATCATTATTTGGTAACAAAAGTCAGTGATTTGCCACGGATCATCAAGGAGGCCTTTCATATCGCTCAAAGTGGGCGACCAGGGCCGGTTCTGATCGATATGCCCAAAGACGTACAGCTAGGCGATTTGAATGACGTGGACATGGATCCTCCAATGGATCTGCCTGGCTACGAACCTGCCGCACCCGTGGTTCCCAGTGAGACCATTCGCCAGATCGCGGCAGCGATCAAGCTGGCTCGTCGCCCAGTGATTTATGCTGGTGGTGGCGTGGTTCTTGGTGAAGCGAGTGAGGAACTCCGCCAATTTATCAATAAAACAGGCATTCCAGTTACCACCACCTTGATGGGAATCGGTGCGGTACCGCCTGACCATGAGCGTTCATTGGACTGGCTCGGGATGCATGGTGCTGCCTATGCAAACTATGCCGTCAGAGACTGTGACCTTCTGATTGCTTTGGGAGTCCGTTTTGACGATCGTGTTACAGGCAAGGTCGAAGCATTTGCCAAAGATGCCAAGATTATCCACATCGACATTGATGGATCTGAGCTGAACAAGAACAAAACTGCTCATATTCCGGTGCGTGCGGACGTGAAGCAGGCTTTGACCGAGCTCAACAAAGTGATTCAAAAGCCTGAAATCAGCGATTGGCAGGAACATTGTCAGCAATTGAAAGTTAAGTTTCCTTTGACTTACGACAAAGAATTTGACGGGATTCTGCAGCAGCACGCGATTGAGGTTCTTAGTGATGTGACGGCTGATATGGACGCCTATATCGCGGTAGGTGTTGGCCAGCATCAAATGTGGGCCGCTCAGTTTTATAAGTTCCAACGACCACGAACGTGGCTCAGTAGCAGCGGATTGGGAACCATGGGTTTTGGCTTGCCAGCAGCTATGGGCGTCCAAGCGGCGAACCCCAACGCACTTGTCATCGATATTGATGGTGATGGCAGCTTCCAGATGAATATTCAGGAATTGGCGACTTGCTTCTGCGAGGACTTACCCGTGAAGGTTCTGCTGTTGAACAATCAGCATCTGGGCATGGTCGTTCAGTGGGAAGATCGCTTCATGGGACGCAATCGTGCCCATACCTACTTGGGGCCCATTCATCATGAAGAGGCAGCCGGCCCTAGTAACGCTGATCGTTTTACCTATGCCGAAGATCGCTATCCTGACTTTGTCAAAATCGCTCAGGGTTACGGTTGTGGTGCTGCAACGATTCGCGAAAAGGCCGATCTGGAGCCAGCCATTCGTGAGATGATCACCCACAAAGGACCGTATCTGCTGGATGTTCAGGTTCCCTATCAGGAGCACGTATTGCCGATGATTCCGGGTGGAATGACCGTCGATGACATGATTTTGGAATAGATCCGAGCGAGCATGCTGCTGCCACTCACGAAACCGGCCTGTAATCAATTCAGCACCGAATCCGGCTTTTTCAGCCCCAAACTCCGCTTTGGGCTCTGAACCCAAAGGCGGTCTGACCCTAAAGCTCGGCAGCCCATCAGGCTGCTTGCTTGTGCTGGGTTGCATGCACAAACGCACCCAGCGGATTCAGGCATTTTCGCCCTGAATCGTGATAATGACCTGGCGACCACTGGCGTGGTTGCGGTGCTCACAGAGATAGATCCCCTGCCATGTACCGAGTTGTAACCGGCCATTGCTGATTGGGATCATCAAGCTGGCGCCCATCATCGAAGCCTTTACATGGGCGGGCATGTCGTCGCTACCCTCGAGTGTGTGTACGTAGGGCAGCGTTTCAGGCACGGCGTGGTTCATGGCGGTCTCAAAGTCGATCCGAACGTCTGGGTCGGCATTTTCATTAATTGTTAACGAAGCACTGGTGTGTTGAATGAAAACTTGCATCCATCCCATCCCGATGAATTCCAGCTCAGGCACTGAATTGACGATTTCATGAGTCACAAGATGGAACCCTCGGCGGGCGGCTGGAAGCCGCAATGTTCTCTGAATCCACATGGTTGTTACTGTTTAACAGGGTGCAATGTCATAAGAAAAATTTTTTTTTGTGCTCTCGGCTGTATCCACAACCTATCGTTTTCTCTGGCGTTCTGGAGCATGGTAACCGTGAATTGGAACTGGCGTGGTCTGTGGCTTTCACCTCGCAAGTCGTTCTTTCTCCCGTGGTGGTCGGTCAATGTTGTTTATTCTCCCCTTGGTTCTTGGCGGTTCGTTTGCAGATGATTTAAGACCAATTCACGATTGAGTGCTGGGGTGTGACAAAGTGGCAGTTTTTCTAGTTGTTGTGGGGCGTGGTTTAGGCCAATGAGGCCGCTGGTTGACACAAATTTTCTTGACTCATACGTAAACAAGTTAATAATCAATGAAGAGTAGGAAACTTGTGACGCACGGAAGTTGATCACCAAGGAAAAACAGACCACGACCAGAAGCAATGGCCAATCGGTAGGACCTTCGGCCGTTAGAAGAAAATTGGATATTAGCAGTTATGACCCAATGCAAGAACGTGTTTGAGGCCATTTTACGTTACGGTCACGATGAAGACTTCGTGCCACAGCAGGATGAGAAGTTCAGGGCCACAGATGCCCCTGCTGGTAGTGCGGACAAAATCGAGGTGCTCCGCCGTCGCGTCGAGTTGGGACAGCCTTTGTGGCACACAACCGACCGCGTCGATTATAGCGGCCTGACCGGAGCGATCCGACCTCGCGAGTAGGTCCCGTCGCCACGATCAAACAATGAGCCCCGAGTCCTCTTGGCCTCGGGGTTTTTTATGCGCAGGCGTCAAGTTACGACATTAGCAAGCGGCAATCAGGGGCTAAACGCAATTCATGGCGAAAGTAGGAAAGACACTCGTGTCTGGGAAGTCTATCCGCGGTGAGATGGCTAAGACGTAGATCGCCAGACAGAAATTGGCTGTGTCGAGGATCCCATCAGGCCTCGTTCATTCGCCAGTTGGGACAGTTTGCTCAGGGCACCTCGTCCCACTTCTCCCAAGTCCACCGTCCACTCATTTACATAGAGTTCCACGTGCTGCATGAGGATCTGGTCGTCGAATTCCTGAGCGTATTGCCGCATGGTGGGGAGTGCTGATTCCCGGTTAGCTAAACCATACTGGAGTGACTCGTGGACAATTGCTTGCACACGGTCGATTACATCAGGAGCTAGCTTTCGGTCCGCCACAAGCCCACCCAGTGGCAATGGGCACTTTGTGAGTTCTTCCCAACGCGTTCCCAGATCTTCGACCAGTCCGAGTCCTTCGTCTTGCCAAGTGAACCGTCCTTCGTGGATACATACCCCAAAGTCTGCCTGACCCGCCTTCAGCCTGGGCATGATATCTGAGAACACACAGTGTTCGATTTGTGTCGATTTGGGGTGAAACAGATCAAACAGCAGTTTGGCGGTTGTATGTTCACCAGGGCAAAGCGTGAGCTGGGAGTCGTTCGTTGGTTGCAATCCTGATTTTTTTGCGAGTAGAAGTGGGCCAACTCCAAAGCCGAGCGCAGAGCCAGATGGGAGTACACAGAATCGGTCAGCCAGCGAGAGAGCGGCATGGAAGCTGGTTTTGGCAACATCAAAACTGCCTTCGAAAAGACGTTGATTCAACTGTTGGATATCGAGCAAATCAATCTGAAATTCCAGCCCTTGCCAGTCCACCAACCGATTCAGCAAGGCGTGGAAGGTAAAGGTATCGTTGGGACATGTAGAGATACCCAGCCGGATAACATTTTCAGATTTTTGTATGGCGGACATAGCAGGACTCTCGATGTTGCCAGGAAATCAGGAAGGCGAAGGCAACCATACACGGTGCATGAGTTTAGTCGCGAGTTCAGCAGCCGCGTGAATCCCTTTCTCGATTTCCCAAGCAGCCCGATTGCGATCTCCTACCTCGTTGGAGATACCCCGTACAATCTGCAATGGTACATTCGCAAGGTTGCAGGCCATGGCGACAGCATATCCCTCCATGTCCTCGGCATTAGCGTCAGGGAATCTTTTGCGACGAGCAGCGGCAGTTGTTGCAGAGTCTGATGCACTGCAACAAGTCAGTAGTGTTCCTGATGCCGGAATTCCGTGAACGAATCCGGAGTCGAGGGGCAGAGTGTCACCAATCTCTGGTTGGGCGTCGGCTCCTGCGAACTGATGCCATCCAAGTTGTGAGGCGCTCATAAACGAATCGCCTGTACCAACGCCGATACCATCGCAGCACGTCTGTGAGAAGCGATGTGCGGAACCAACAGGATAGCGTTTCGCGTCAAAGGTGCCGGCAATTCCAATCAATAGCACCCGGTCAGGTTGGTAGCGTGAAATGAGATTGCCAGCTCGAGCAGCTGCAGCGATCGGACCCAAACCACACAATTGCATCGCGATCTCAGTGTGCTTGGGAGGATCAATCACTTCCTGAAGCTGATCCATTTCCATCGGAGTTGGGATGAGAATGAGGTTGGTCAAGTGGATTCAATCCAAGTTAGTAGCAAGTTAAGCGATGAGTTTGAGCTTGGTGTGTCTATGCTATCGCAATCGAAATTAAAAACCACGCTGCAGCCCCGGCGTGATATCAAGCTCCAGAGATGCAAAATCCTTCCGCTTGATTTTTTCCAACGCTATGGCTCCCATTACTGCATTGTCTGTGCATAGATTCATTGGAGCAATGTTCAGTTCAAAGTCATCCAGAGTCGCCCGATGTTGCAGCTGATCACGCAGGTAAGCATTGGCTGCGACTCCACCACCAACAATCAGCCGCTTGCAGTTTAGTTTTTTGACCGCTCGGGCGCTTTTGTCTACCAAGACGTCGACCGCTGCCGTTTCAAATGACGCACACAGGTCTGCTTTCGTCTGCGGAGCAATCTCAATTTTTGAAAAGTCCTGGTGTCCTGGCCCTACGATGGCATATCGAACTGCAGTTTTGAGCCCACTGAAGCTGAAGTCAAAGTTGTCAGCTTTCATCAGTGAGCGCGGGAAATCAAATGCGTTTCGATTACCACTTTTTGCAAGCTTGGAAACTGCCGGGCCACCGGGGAATCCCAGTTGTAGCATGGCACCCACTTTATCGAACGCTTCGCCCACGGCGTCGTCGATGGTTCCACCCAAGTAGGCTAAATCTATCGGATCGTGGCAATGATAGAGACTTGTGTGACCACCACTCACGACCAAGCCAACGCAGGGATAAATGCTGTGGTCGTTTGCAAGTTGGCAGGCGTACAAATGAGCATGCAGATGGTTCACGGCGACGAGAGGCTTTTCCCATGCCACGGACAGTGTTTTCGCTGCTACCATTCCTACCAACAGGGACCCCGCCAACCCCGGACGATCTGCAACTGCAATCGCAGTGATTTCTCGATGTGTGATGTTGGCTTGATTCAAGGCGGAATCGATGACCGGTAGGATGCGTTCAAGATGGGCGCGAGCGGCCACCTCGGGTACCACGCCGCGAAATTGCTCGTGAAGAGCTTCCTGTGTGGCGATGCAATCACCTAATACCGAACCCGTTTCCGAAATCACGGCTGCGGCAGTTTCGTCACAGGTCGATTCGATGGTCAGGATGGGCATGCATCAAGATTCGCCTCCAGAGACCATTTTGGCAAGGTGTAGCAGAGAATCCTCGCGTCAGGCAGTATTTAAGGCTGGCTTCTTAGTTAGGACTATTTTGTCGATTGAATGATTTCCCGATCGAATGTACTTCAAAGCCGAACGCGTCCATCGTTGCCTGATCAAGCAAGTTTCGTCCATCGAAAAGAAATGAAGGGCGATGCATGGAGGCGTGGACTTGTTCAAAGTCGATTGTCTTGAATTCGTCCCATTCCGTCAGTACAGCGATCGCATGAGCATTATCGGCAGCTTCGTAGCAGTCTGTTGCAATGCTGATATTGTTCTCGACTAGCCAACGATCTTTCTCTGTCAGGTGTCCACTCATATCAGTGCACGCTGCCATAAGCTCTTGACGGATCTGTTTTTCAGGCACACGTGGATCATGGATGCAAAGTCGTGCTCGTTCCCGGAGCAGGTCACGGCAGACATAAATCGCTGCTGATTCACGAGTATCATTGGTGTCTTTTTTAAACGCGAACCCCCAGATAGCGATTTTTTTGTCAGACACGGTGTTGAACATGGTCTTCACGATGTCTTCCGAAAAACGCCTCTTCTGGTAGTCGTTCATTACAACTACCTGTTCCCAGTAATTGGCAACTTCACGTAAGCCAAAGTGTTCACAAAGGTAAACAAGATTCAAAATGTCTTTCTGAAAACAACTGCCCCCAAATCCGATGGAAGCTTTCAAGAATTTGGGGCCGATTCGGGAGTCGCTACCAATTGCTCTTGCTACTTCATCAATGTCAGCACCCGTTGCCTCGCATAAGGCCGACATGGCATTGATTGAGGAAACACGCTGAGCCAGAAAAGCATTGGCAGTGAGTTTGGAAAGTTCGCTGCTCCACAAATTGGTTGTCAAAATCTGGTCGCGGGGGATCCAACGCGCGTAGACCGAACACAGAGTTTCGATTGCTGCCTCGGACTCACCTCCAATGAGCACGCGATCTGGCTTAAGCAGATCATCGATTGCTGTCCCTTCCGCCAGGAATTCCGGGTTGCTCAAGACGTCGAAGGTAGCACCGCTGCATTCGCTGCTGAGGATGCGTTTGACTGCTTCAGCGGTGCGGACTGGCAGTGTTGATTTTTCGACAACGATTTTATGACCGTTGGCGTTCTTGGCGATTTGTCGAGCACATTTTTCAATGAATTCCAGGTTGGCGGCCCGCCCCGCACCAATGCCGAAGGTTTTGGTCGGTGTATTGACCGAGATGAAGATGATGTCGGCTTCCTGAATCGCGTCATCTACACGAGTCGAGAAGGTCAGATTTCGGCCGCGTGCTTCCTTGACTACTTCGTCGAGACCTGGCTCATAAATAGGCAGATGGTCAGAATTCCAAGCGTCAATACGTTCCTGATTTAAATCAACAACGTGAACGGGAATATCCGGACACTGTTTTGCAATCATCGCCATGGTGGGGCCGCCAACGTAACCAGCACCAATGCAGCAAATTTTCATATTTATCGGTCGAAAAGAGGAGGAACAGACGCTTTATCTTTACGTAACAGCCCGCGTCTTCGGCTAGATCATTATCGATCTTCCCGAACTCTCGTTGTGAGTTTAGTCAGATCTCACCGGTTTGCAGCAGAATGGGCAACGGAATTGTTTTTCTGACTTATGCATACTTGCCGAGGCAGTAGGCAGGGATCATTTGTGCAGCAGAAGGGGGTGAGCGAGTTAAAGTCGTGCAGTTCGCCTGAGTCAAGGTTTCGGCGGGTTACCCTCCTAAATACGGCTCGCTTTCGCTTGACTCGCACCTTTGGGGGTTCCAGCGTGTCTCCACTGGATGCATGGTGGATCCGCTCGCTTGCCTGTTTGTCCTTTTATGCCCCCGACAATCCTCTCCAATTTTGCTATCCTTTTGCCGATCAATGATGGCTTTCCAGAAGTTTTTTTTCATAGGCGAGAGTAATGACCGGAGTTATGTGTCGTTGGGGTTTTTTGAGTACGGCTGCGATAGCCAGAAAGAACTGGAAAGCTGTAAATCTTTGCGGAAACGGGCGGGTCTCGGCCGTTGCGAGTCGCACGGTGGCAAAGGCTCAGTCGTTCATTGATGAATGCATGGCTGAAGTTCCTCAGCAGCAGGAGGTTTCTGCTGTGGGTTCTTACGCTGATTTGATCGAGCGTGAGGATGTGGATGCGATCTACATTCCACTGCCTACCGGTTTGCGGAAAGAATGGGTTCTCGCTGCAGCCAAAGCAGGTAAGCATGTACTGGTTGAAAAGCCCGTTGCGAACAACTTGGAAGATGCCCAAGCCATGGTGGACGCTTGCGCAGAGGCGGGCGTTCAATTCATGGACGGCGTCATGTTTGATCACAGTAAACGATTGGCCGACATCTGTGAACTACTGAAGACCGAAAGTGCGGTGGGTAAGTTGCGAAGGATCAGCACTCACTTTTCTTTCAGCGGCGATAGCTCATTTCAAGAATCAAACATTCGTACAGATTCAGTCCTTGAGCCTCATGGATGCTTGGGTGATCTGGGTTGGTACTGTATCCGTATGACACTGTGGGCAGCTGGTTTGCAAATGCCAACTCACGTGACCGCACGCACCATCACGCCATTGCAGGGCAAGGATTCCGAGGGAGATGTACCGGGTGAGTTTTCTGCTGAGTTGTTGTTTCCCAACGGGTTGTCGGCCGCATTTTATTGCTCATTTTTGACCAGTAATCAACAGACTGTTTTACTGTCCGGCAGCGATGGCTACTTGACGGTCGATGACTTTGTCTTGCCCTTTTATGATGCTGAGGCTGCATGGACAGAACACGAACACGTATTAGACATTGATAATTGTCGTTGGAATTTCCGGCAGCACAGTGGTCGTAAGGCCGTTCACGAATATGCATCTGGAGAGCCAAATTCTTCTGAAGTGAATATGGTCAGGACGTTTGGCAATTGTGTCTTGAATAAAAAACCCGATGCCAGCTATGCCGAGCTGACAATCAAGACACAGAGAATTCTAGATGCTTGTCGTCGTAGTGATGCTGCGGGTGGTGTTCAAATAGAGATCTAGAAATCTGCCCATCAGGGGTTGTCTATACTTAACGCATGATTCTGAGCCGGAGATTGCGACTGAGATGGTTCGGTCTGCAATCACTGAATCTTGTGTGCTTCCACTGGGGAACGCATTTATACTGAATCGGACAGCGACGGCTGTTGAATGTGTGTAGATATCCGCCGGGACGCCGGTTCTTGCGACCATACTTGCCATGGATGCGGCGGTGGGTCGAACTGTTTGCCGCTGATTTCTCTGATCGTGCGAAGCCTAATGGTTGGCTGTAACACCGGGGAAGATCGGCTTTGTCGCTTTTTTGCAGACGCGAGCTTAGTGTCTTTCATGCACGATGAAATCTTTCGCGACCCGAGCAAGGAAACGAGTTTACGGATCCAGAATGCCAAGGAGACGCTGCTGGAGCGGTCCAAGGCAAGCCCTTCACCGTGGAATGAAGGAGATTATCTGGATGGCTTTCTATTAGAGAAGAAACTCGGAAGTGGTAGTAGCGGAGTCGTTTTTCGCGTTTTCGATACCAAAACTGAACGACGGGGTGCTCTGAAGCTGCTGAAAAGCTGCTCCCCAGACGAACTGCTGCGCAATAAGTTGGGATGCCGGCGAATGATGCCACTTGCTCACCCCAACCTACTGCGGGTGGATCGTATCTACCAATTGGGGTCTTACATCGCACTTTCGATGGAAGAGGTGAAAGGTGTCACGTTTACCGAGGCTATCAAGCAGTATCGCAAACTTGACCCAGTGAATGCATACCAGAAGTTGCTTTCCTTGCTGAGAGATTTTGCAACCGGGCTTGATGTGATGCATTCTCATGAGTTGCTGCACCGCGACATCAAGCCGGATAATCTGATGGTGGATGAATCGGGAAGAGGGCGGATCATTGACTATGGTCTGGTGGAATCGTTTGGCTTGAATCGCAGCGTTGGTAGTGGAGGCAACTTCCTGGTGGGAACACCCCACTTCTTCGCCCCTGAAGTCATTTGTACGCAACTCTATTTACCTGCAGGCGATATTTTTAGCCTTGGTATTTCAATGCTCGAGGCCATCTATGATTTGCAACCGCAAGCAAAAGAACAGTATTCAGGTTTAGAGCGATCGCAAAAAAATCAGCGTGCTGATGCAGAGCAGATTGAGGCGGCGATCCGCACACTGCCCGGTTCTGTTCCAGAAGTCATCCTGGATGCCTGCCGGGAAATGCTGGAACAGGAACCGTGCGATCGGCCAACGGCAATGGGCCTGTCTCGTTTAGGAATGCCAGCAACACATTCTGCCTCGTGGCACAAGCAGGAACCCCTGATTGGCCGACGCAACGAATGTGGGAAATTATTCAATTGGGTTGAAGCTATTTTTAATGGTGAATTGGGACGCTTCCACATCACCGGCTCGGCAGGGATTGGTAAGACTCGCTTGCTCAATGAAGTCGTTGATTACATTGAAGGGAAAAAATGGGGGCAGGTGTTTCGGGCCCGATGTCGATTGCGGGAGGATCATCCGCTGCAGGCGTTTGACCAGATTTGTGATGCCGTGGCCAATCGCTACATCTTGGATGACCGCGAAGTGATGACGTTGGATCGCGTCAGCGTGGAATTGTTAAAAGGCGTATTTCCGGTACTTGGAAATGTTCTGCAGCCCAATATCTCAATCTCTATGAACGAGACATCTTCAGTGGAGATCGACAAGTTCATTGCAGTGATCCGGTTGACCAAAGCGTTGCGGCAAGTTGGGCCTCTGTTTCTCGTCATTGATGATTCTCAGTGGGCGGATCGCGATACCTTGAATCTGCTTGATCAATTGCAGTCCGCGGTGGGTGATGCCGGGTTGGGAATCATCACCGCCTCGCTTGAAGAGAGTGATCCACAGCGAGCACTGGCAACCCATACAATCAATTTGAATCCCATGAATCTTGAGGAGTCGCTTGCGATGATCAAGCGGGCAGTGGATCGTTGGAATGTCGACATCAATGAGGGCATGCTCAAGGAAATAGCACTGTCTGCACAAGGAAGCCCATTTCGGTTGCAGCAGTTGACTGATGAGTTACGCATCGGGGGAGCGGTTGCAAATCTGACTGGTGGCGATTTGAACACTCTCCCCAGTCTCGATCGCATCTGGAAACGGCGTTTAGAACGCCTCAGTGACGAGGCTCGCGGAATTCTGACTTATGTGGTGACTTCGGGTGGTTACGTCTCTACACAACAACTGGGTGAACTGACTTGCCAAGGTGAAACCGTTGACGTGGCCATTTCTGAATTGTCGCAGCAGGGCCTCGTGATTGATGAGGCAACCGGCGGCGAGTGCATCACCATCTTTCACGACCGCGTATCGGGTGAATTGATTGCGAATCTTCCGCGGCAAGATGTGCAATTGGCTCATCAGGCTTGGGCTACCCTGTTGGTCAAGCAACAGAATGCAGATTTGCTCGCGGGACGTATTGCCTCACATCTGTTTGCCGCAGATAGGCCAACGTCTGCTATTCCTCATGCCATCGCCGCCGCTCAGGATGCTGAGCGGCGACTCGCAATGACTGAAGCTGGACGATGGTACGGGCAAGTCATTGCCCACGTTCCTGATTCAGAGAAAGCAGTTTTTGTTCGTAAGGCGGCACGTTGCTACGCGGACGCCGCGTTACCTGTTGAGTCATCACTGTATTATCAGGAATTATCAACACTGGTTGACGGCGATGAATCAATTGAGTGCATGTTAATGGCCACCAGTTTGTTGCTGCGATGCGGACGATTGGAGACCATTGACGATCGGTTGTACGAATTGGCGGTAATGCTTAACACCCCTATTCCCCGACGTACTCGAAAGAGTTTGTTTTGGGGAGGCAGGGGAATCGGACGATCGATCGTGATTGAGGCAAAAATAATATTTGACTCCCTACGCAGTTTTTTGCCTTGGCGCAGCAAAGTGAAGCCACTTCGGCATATCGAATTTGTTGATCCTGATCTCAGTGCTCGCAAATCGATCAAACTGGACCGACAGCGTTTACGCATGTGCATGATGCTCATTCGCCCCATGACTTTCTTTGATCATATTTATGCTTATGACTTGTCCATCGCGTATTCAAAAATTGCCAAAAAGTGTGGAAACAGAATTGAGGAGTTAGAAGCTCTGATTGTTGAATCAGTTTCCCATTGCTATGAGTTTGGAAAGATGCGTGATGCGGCGGAGAGTAATCTGGCTTTGATCCGACCTGAGGTTGAGCAGCTCAAGAGTCATCAGGCATCAGCCGCATGGTGGTCCGGGATCGCCTATTCCCATGCACTTTCCTGCCGATGGTTTCATGTTGTCCATCCGGTCCGTGCCAGTTTTGAAGAAATTCAACACGTCGTTGGAGTAAGCGGGTTCGAGGGAGCTCATATGCTGTGGCTTGATGTCTGGTCCAGTTGGTTTCTCGGAAATTGGAACGAGATGTTTGAAACCACGGTGGGTATGTCGGATGATGCTTTGAGACGTAGTGACTTTTTTCAGCTTGCACTGATGATTGGTGGTTTTGGAAGAGGAGCATGGTTGGGGCGAGATCGCATTGATGATGTGTTGCGGTTGCAAGAACGCTGTAAAAATTTCGCGTCTGATTCTCCAACCCCTAATCCTTTTGTAGTCTTTGATTATGTGGGGAGGATTCAGGAGTGCATCTACAAGAAGCAATTTTCGGAAGGTTGGCAAATTTACCAGCAACTGGGGGCCAGCTTGCAAAAGTTCCCTCGTGCCACCGTACAGCTTGCAAGAGTTTCCGCATTGACTGTGGGAACGTTGCTGGCGATACATCAATACGCTCAAGAGCAAGACGAGGATTGGCTCAAGCGAATCCGGTCAATGACGGCAGCACTGCGCCGCGAGCGTATTCCGTTCGCGTTGATGTTGGCTGACTATTACGATGGATTGACGTTGTTACAGGTCAGTCACCGCATTGGTAGCGAAAAAGGTGTGAGTGAATGCAGAACGTTTCTTCGCTCTGCACGAACGCAAGCAGAGCAGCAAAATCTTTTGCCTTACGTGCTTGCGGCAGAAGATGCGTTGAACGAAAGCGAAACGGGGCAGTCAGCCGATCTGCTCAATAGCCGGATGTTTCAGCATGGGGTCGTCAATCCAGTAAGTTTCAGCAGACTCTACACGGTCAAACTCCACTAACGGCATTTTACGCAGCCTGCCCTTTTTTTGGGGGGGAGGCAAGGCTGGGTTCATCTCGGTCGTACCTTGAGCCAATTGAAGTGCCTTGAGCATGAGGCCATGCGACTTCATTTTCACCCGTAGCAATCATGTCACGTGTGACGGGAGCTATGGCGAGGCAGGAAAATTTTCGCGTCAGGACAGGCTGCGCACGGGGTTCGGATTCGGCAATGTATTCGCATGATCAGCTGACTGAACGTGTTGGTATGCCCGGTAATCTGATTGATTCAGAAAAAAACAAGTCGATTCTCCCCTTGCCGATATTGTTTCCAACTCGCTAGCCTTTTGTGCATGTGTCGTGCTTAATGTTGGGTGACCGACTACTTATCTTTTCATGACACTTTGGCATCACGCTTCTCTTGCTCTAGTTCATCACGCAGTGACCATAGTAATTTGTCTGGGTCTTCAAAACCAAAATCGATGAGTTCTGATTCATGGTCGGAACGTCTCGCCGTGCGATATCAGTGCATTTTTTCTCCTGCACTGACCGATTGGTTTGATTCCGGGATCTGGCAAAGTCACGGTTGTGGAGAATATTGCTGTGCTGTTGATCCAGCTTTGTTGTTGGCTGATGCTCCCGAGCCAATTTGGCCAGGTCTGATGAGTTGTGACCTGATTCCGGTGATCGGAAATACTTCCGGGGATTGGCTGTGTGTGCGTGTTGGTGAGAACAATGAGGCAAGTGAAGTAGTACAGTGGTACCACGGCGGTGGGGACTGGATTCCGTGGGGACGAGATATTGCTCAAGCGATTGTCTTCGACGGTCTTATCGAGCGGATTTCGTCTGATTCACGACGTCATGCAATCCCCGCGATTGCTCCGCGTTCGACGGGGCACGCGGAACGTGATGATGGTCTGCTTAATTGGGCTTTTGGTCACATGGCTGATGGGTTGGCCGATTCACTCAATAACGCTCGCGATTCAGAGCAAGTTGCAGCCTGTTTGCTGGACGCCCAAGTCTCAGAGGTTGCGATACATTGCGAGTTGATTTTGAAAGCCTTATGTCATACCGATGTGGAATCGTTGCAACTGGCTATCGGCTTGGATGCTGAATCGTTGAGTAGAAACCAACTCACTGAGTGGGTGTTTGATCATTCAAGAATTCCTGATGAGTACCGTCAGAAGATTTTTTCGAGTAAGCATGGGATGGAGTTGGGTGAGCAGAATTGGAGTTCGGCGGCATCGCACGCCAGAGCGGTTACATTGCTGGCGCCTCACCTTGCCTGGGGTTGGGAAATCGTTGGCTACTGCGAAGAGCGGTCCGGACACACCGATCTGGCGATTGATGCGTATGACAAGGCTGCTCGTTGTTCAGTATTCACAGATCAGTCTGTTCGTCTCAATACACATTGGGCGACCGATCATGCATCCAAGTTTAGCATCGAGCGAATGTGTCAATTGGATGAAGTCACAATTGAGAAATCAGAGTACTTGTCGACGGTCTCGAAGGCAGGAAATGCTGACCGCAGATCGGCGGTTACAGATTATTGGAAGCAGCGCGCTGTCATGCACCTTGAGGCCGGGGAAATTGCCGATGCATACGAATGCTATATGGCGGCTGGTTGGGATTTAGGTGCCGGCCCGATCACTGTCTACGGCGAAATTCTTGAGCGAGTTCACGAGACCGCCACTCAGTGTGGACAGTCGGCTCGTGCCGAGTTGGCGGCAACTCACCGACGGTGCCTGAGGGATCGCTACGGGATCTGAGTCACTGCTTTGCGTCACCCTGCTTTCTGTAACCACTGATCGTGACGGGTAATGATTAGCTCTCTTGGCCCGCGTAACGCAGGCTTCTGATAATAGCAGCTTGTACTTCAGATGCATCAACGTTGGTTGCAACTTCCATGTTGACGGGCCACTCCGGCCGCAGTCGCTGGTCGAATACGGTGGTGCCGCGTGTTAGTGAACCACGATGTTCCACCTTGCCACGCATGCGGGACCATTGAAAAAGGTCTGGCTCCAGCACCGCCATCAAGGTGGTGGGATCGTAAAGTGAAATCAATTCACGGCCCAGATGCCTGTGTGCCATTCGAAAAGCAAAGGGCATGATCTTGTGTAGCAATGATCCAGCACGCGTGAACCGAGAGGGAAGCTTTTCAAGCACTTCGACGCCAAACTGCACTTGGTCAGTCACATCGAGCGGTACCAGGCTCTTGGTGGTAGCCGAATCGAAGATCTGGTCGGCGCTCTGAGGATCATAAAACATGTTACTTTCAGCCGTGGGGGATGCATTTCCCGGATGGCTGATCGAACCTCCACTGATGACAAGATTGTTGATCAGTGGAATCGCAGTGGGGTCACGTCGACAAAGGCGTGCAAGATTGGTGAGTGGACCGAGACAAACAAGCGTGACAGCGTTAGGATTTTGGTGTACCAGCTCCGAAATTACTTTCTCACTGGGCGTTTGGTGTTGTCGGCCTGATGGTTCGAATTTGCATCCTCCCAGGCCATCATTGCCGTGCAGCATACTATCATCTACCACAGGGGGATTCTCGGCAGCAGTTGCTTTTCCAATCCTTGGATAGCGAGGTGGGTCGAGTTGTCCGACGATTCCGGTTACGTTCGTGGTGGCTTGCGAGGCTTCGACAGTGCCAGCGGCAGCCGTGATCGCGAGTACCTCCAGTCGGGGGTCAAATAGAGCCATGGCGATCGCCACAGCGTCGTCGATTCCAGGATCACAGTCGATAATAATCTTGCGTGTCATACGAACAGTTTAAGTTTCCATGTTTGGCACGACGACCCCGAAATCGAAAGACGCTGAGAATTCCTTCCTGCAGATCTGCAGGGAACCAGACTTTCCACGTTTTGACACAATCATCCAAACATAAATCACGCTGCCATGAATTCAAACTATCCCAATGAATCCCTCTTTCAGCAAGCAATTTCCCAAGCCCAGCAAGGGGATGATCTGAGCGAAGAGCAAACTAGTGGTCTGATCGATGCCATGCTGCAAGGTGTTGCTGATGAGCAACAGATTGCTGATTTGTTGCTGGCCCTCAAAGCGAAA
>DOPG01000176.1 GCA_003513555.1 Rhodopirellula sp.
GACTGGGCCAAAGTAATTCCTGAAGCGATAGTCAGAGCGACGAAGATAGAGAGCGGGACACGCACTGTGAACCTCGTGCGGCGATCGAACGAGTGGAAAGAACATCCCGGCTGGCTAATCGGGACTCGCATTTGCCGGCAAGAAAGCCAACAATGTTTGCCACGTTTGTCCACGTCCGTCAGTCCAGTGATACAGATAGAACTATGCGTACAATCTTAACCGCCAATCCGGGTGAAATGGGAACTTGGGTCGCAAAGCATGCCGCTTCGGACCTCCGCCAGGCGATTTCCGACAAGGGAAGTGCGAATCTTGTCGTCGCCACGGGAGCTTCCCAATTTGAGGTGCTGAAGCATTTGGTCGCAGCACCGGGCATCGACTGGTCAAAGGTGACAGGATTCCACCTTGATGAATACGTTGGAATTTCAAGTGATCATGGCGCATCGTTCTGTGGCTATTTGAAAGAGCGTTTTGTCGACCATGTCGATTTGGCTCACTTCCATTACCTGCGGGGTGACGCAGATCCACAGGCGGTCATTCGTGAAGTGGGTGAGTTGGTGAAAACAAGCAAGATTGATCTGGCACTGGTGGGCATAGGTGAGAATGGGCATCTGGCATTCAATGATCCACCCGCTGACTTCGAAACAGAAGAGCCTTATTTGGTGGTCGAGCTTGATGAGCCCTGCCGTATGCAGCAGGTCGGTGAAGGTTGGTTCGAATCATTGGAGGTCGTGCCAACGCATGCAATCAGTATGTCGGTGCACCAGATTCTAAAAGCGGCGAAGATTTATTGCAGTGTTCCTGATGAACGTAAAGCAGAAGCTGTGAGGGCTACGCTCGAAGATGAGATTGCCCCCACGATTCCTGCCAGTATTCTTCGGAAGCATGCCAATGCAACGCTGGTGATCGATGAGGCAGCTGCCACAAGGCTTGGTGATGAATTCAAGAACAGATTGGAACGTGGCGAATGAGCGGATATATCGACTTGCAAGTCAATGGTTATGCCGGAGTCGATTTCAATTCAGATCACCTGGCGACGGATGAAGTGCTCAGGGTGTGTCGTCGATTGAAAGTTGATGGTACTGATTCGATCTTGGCCACGGTGATCACAGCTCGACTTGATCTCATGATTCGGCGCATTGATCGCTTGGTTGAGTTGATTGAAGGATCCCCAGAAATTGCCGAGTGTATTCGCGGTATTCATGTTGAGGGACCATTTTTGAATCCACGTGATGGATTCATTGGGGCTCATCCGGTGGCTGATGCGATACCTGCTGATATCAGTGTGGCCCATCAGTTGCTGGAAGCAGGGGATGGACATATCAAAATGGTCACGCTGGCGCCTGAAAGGGACTCGGATGCCCGCGTTACCCGACTTCTTACGAATCATGGAATAGCTGTGGCTGCCGGGCACAGCAATGCATCTTTGGATGATCTGCAGCGGTCCATTGATCAAGGACTGAAATTGTTTACGCACCTGGGAAATGGCTGCCCGGCTTCTTTGCCGCGGCATGACAACATTGTTCAGCGTGTGCTCGCTGTCAGTGATCAGCTTAAGATTTCATTCATCGCAGATGGTCACCATGTCCCAGCATTTGCGCTCCGGAATTACTTGGCAATGATTCCTGATGAAAATATTGTTATCGTGACCGACGCGATCAGTGCGGCTGGACTTGGGCCGGGGAGCTACGAGCTCTCAGGCCAGGTGGTTGAAGTCGATGATGATGGTGCTGCTTGGGCTGCATGTCGTACTCACTACGCAGGCTGTGCATCCACATTCCAACAAATGATCGAAGTCTTGAAAGGACCTGTTGGTGTTAGCGACGAACAAATTCATCAATGGATGATTACGAATCCATTGCAGTTGCTCGCCGCAGACCAGGCATCCGGTGGGTGAATAAAACTAGTTGTTACTCAGAAGCAAAGGTGTTTATTGTGAGTGGTGAGGGAATTACGGAGGTCATACGTCGTCGACGTACTGTTAAGCCAAAGGAGTTTTCAGATCAAACGATTTCACAGGAAATCATCGACGAGATATTGGAAAATGCGAATTGGGCTCCAACTCATGGCTTCACAGAGCCGTGGAGATTTTCTGTCTTCACGGGTGAAGCCCGGCAAGACCTTGCCGAGTTTCTTGCAGCGACCTACAAGGCGGTTACCACAGAAGACACCTTTCGTCAGAATAAGTACGAGGGAATGAAACGCAACGCGACTCTGGCCCCGGTCGTGATTGTGATTGGGATGAAGCGGCAGCCCAGTGGAAAAATTTCAGAGTTGGATGAGATTCAGGCAGTTGCGTGTGCTGTTCAAAACATGCACTTGACGGCCACAGCTCACGGTATCGGGGGATTCTGGTCCAGCAACGCTGCAGCTACCAGCGATCAAATGCGTGACTACATTGGACTGAGTGGTGACGATCGAGCGTTGGGTCTGTTTTACCTGGGATATCCCTCAAAGGACTGGCCAGTGGGAAAACGTCAGCCAATCTCCGACAAAGTCCGCTGGTTTGAATCCAAGCCGGAAGACTAATGTAATGTGGGGCTAAGGATCTTGGCTCTAACGGAGTTCGGCTCTAGTGGACTTGGTAGGTGGGGGTTGTAGCTCGCGCTGCAATACCGTTAGCAAGATCAGTTTGTGTCGGGTGAAATTGTCTGCAGCTTGACAGCTTGTTCCGCAAGTTGATTGTCTGCCAACAAGTCAATCCACTGCTGGCTCCATTCACGACGATTACGAATTTGCAATTTCCTGCCTCGAGCAGCTTGCATCAGCACAATCTGTGGGGGCTCCGCGAGCCGACTGATATTCAACAAATCGGGGGCATCACGATTTCGAGTTGACAAGTCAGTGAGCGTCAACGAGTTGACATTTTTCATGAAGAGAGACGCAAACAAGGCCCAAGAGGCACCCTCTTTGTTGGCTTCCAATGAAAACTGAAGATCAGGATTCTTCAGGAACTCTTGCAGAGCGATTGTCGCACGAAGAATGTCATAGGTTTGCATTCCAGCAACTGTTTGCCCAAGTTGCATAAAGCGTCGTCTTATCTGCGTGCGTTTTTTTACTTCCTCGGACCACTCAGTGGGGCCAATGCCCCGGGGTGCCACGTAGGCAATGGTTGCTGCCTTGGCGAGTGCAGCAATGGTTTCCCATTCGCTTGCGTCTGGGCGTACATCACCAGTGTGGTCGGGGATAAGATTGGCGAGGCCGGACATAGTGGCCGACCATTTTGTTTTATCCAGAATGTGCAACGTTAGGGATTCCGGCTTGCTGTCGTGGGGACCGACCAGATAGACGCGGAGGCGGTAGGGATTTTGGCTTTTGAAATCAATGACACGCACGCTGGTGTTGGCCTTGGTACCTTCAGCAACCAGTTTTGCATCAGTTTTCCCTGCGGTTGATGGCCATCCGCCAAAGCACTTTTGGCGTATCACTTGGCTCGTCGTTTCGTCCAGTTCTCTGGCTGGTGCAATCTCAGTGGGCAAGTCATCAATACTCACAGCAGGGACAAATGTCTCGTGGATGGATGTGACCTTTTCGTCAGAGGGTAGCACTGGAAATACTTTCAAATCTTTTTGATCAAAAAGCGGTGCGGCGGCAGAGGTGATCAGAGAATCATCCTCTCGCAGGTAATGATTGAACCATCGAAAAGCATGAATACGAAGCTCTTGCGTGTCCTTGTGAGGGCCTTCAGTGATGTGTAGTCCCAGCTTGTCGTCAGCATCATAGAGTTGATAGATCTTCTTCGTTCGTGTGTACACATCAACGACGCCATCAAGTGGAAAAATGCGATCTTTGTCGGTGTTGGAAATGAGTAACGGCCGTGGCGCGACGAGTGCTGCAACCATGGGGTAGTCCCAGCGATAAGTGTTAACCATGTACATGCAATCACAATGCCCCTCGACGCATCCATCAACTACATGATTTTTCAAACTGGTGATTCCCGCGACCGGAACAGCCACTTTGATGCGTTCGTCGATTGCTGCAATCCACCATGAATAAGCGCCCCCACCACTTCGGCCTGTGACCCCGATGCGGTCGCCGTCGACTTCATCGCGTGATTGCAGATAGTCCAAAGCTCGGACACAATTCCACGCCTCGACTCCCGCTGGTGTGTAGCCTCGATTATTCCACCACCACATTTTTTCGCGGTAGGTTCCGTGGTGGATGCCTTCAATTTCGCCGAGTTGGATCGTGTCAATGGTTAAGCAGACGTAACCGTTGCGTGCGAACCACGCGCCATGATGTTGGTAGTGCGTTTTGTTTCCAAGGCTGATTCCATCACGTTTAACTCGACCGTGGCCACAAACGTAGAGAATCGCCGGGAGTGGTGTGTTCTGCTTAACCGGGCGATAAAAATTACCGGTTACGTAAAGGCCTGGCCGTGACTGGAAATGAATACGCTCAGCGATCACTCCGTCATTTTCAACCGAGCCAGTGATTTTGGCGTTGAGTGGAGTACGCTCTGGAAATGGATCAAGTCCCAGCATTTCCAGAAGTTGATCTTGGTACTGATCACGTCGTTCTGTCCAGTCGCTGAGTGAATTGATCTCAGTGAAGGTTTGATTTGTAATTTCAGCCGTCTGATTTGCAAAGTAGATTTCTGCAAGTCGGTCGCCATCTCCCACGGCAGGTTCCACAGCAAATGCCAGGCTGGATACAAATAGCAGAGCACCAAGGATCATGACGTAACGCATCGCATCTTCCTGAGAGTGGGGGATGGGGTGCAGGGACCAGTTCTGATCTGTTGCAGGGAGACGGCAATCCGCCTCGCTGAATGATCACGCTGTTCTTCGCACGCTTGCACTTGTTGGCTAGCCGCCGGCTGCCGTGATGCGATTATAGTTCCAGAAACAGCCGGGCTGGGTCTTCAATCACATCCTTGATGGTCTTCAGGAATCCAACAGCCTCTCGGCCATCAACAATCCGGTGGTCGTAGGTCAGTGCCACGTACATCATTGGGCGTATCACGACATTTCCATCGAGTGCGACCGGACGTTGCTGGATGGAGTGCAGACCAAGAATTCCGCTTTGAGGTGGATTAACAATCGGAGTGCTCAATAGCGAACCATAGACACCACCATTGCTGATGGTGAAAGTGCCCCCAATGAGATCCGTAGGCTGCAGCCGATTTTCACCTGCTTGCCGCGCAAAGTTGCCAATGGATTGTTCCACATCAGCAAATGACATCCGTTCGACATTTCGCAGAACGGGCACTACCAGACCCTTACCACCGCCTATTGCTACTCCGATGTCTTGGTAGTGTCGGTACACAACATCATCGCCCCGAATTTCTGCATTTACGGCAGGATAGCGTCGCAGTGCTTCGACCGCTGCCTTTGCAAAGAATGACATGAAGCCAAGTTTGACACCGTGTCTTTCCAAAAATTGATCCTTGTACTTTTTGCGGATCTTCATCACAGGATCCATGTCGATTTCATTGAACGTGGTGAGCAAAGCAGCGGTTTGCTGGGCTTCCACGAGTCGTGCCGCGATAGTACGACGCAGCATGCTCAGCGGTTTGATCTCTTCACTACGCAAGACACTGTCGTTGGTGACAAGGCTGGTTTCGCTGCGAGACTCCGGTGGCGTTGGTAGGGTCGGGCTTGATTTCTGTTCTCGAACAAACGCCAGAACGTCTTCCTTCAATAGTCGTCCGCCGGGACCGCGAGCTGGAACCTGACTGGCTGATAAGCCGTGTTCATCCAGCAGTCGTTGTGCGGCTGGCATCACAAAACCACTGGCCTCAGGCTTGCTTGTTTGTGAGTTAACCGCGGTTGCGGCAGACTTTGCCGTTCCGCTGGAAGTTTCTGCAGGCTTTTCACCCGGTTCAATGGCCGCGATCACGTCACCAACATTGGCGAATTCCTCTTCCTGCTTGCTTATGTTCCGGAGAAATCCAGATGCGGGTGCCGGAATTTGTACCGACGCTTTTTCGGTTTCAATCTCGACCAAGTCCTCACCCGAATTGACCCAGTCACCCTCCGCCTTCAACCACTGGCCAATTTGTACTTCGCTGATGGACTCGCCGACTGTTGGGACTTCGACTTGGATGGCTTCACTCACGGGTATGTCTGTAAAAGTTGGAGACGAAAATTTAAGACTGAGACGGGTGCAGGTTGCACACTTTATCTATCTGCACAGGATACCGAGCTAACACACAAAAGTCAGGATTGGGGCCACGATTTTGACATGCTGAAGCCTATCTTTTTGCCCACAACCGGCGTTTACATTCATTCTGGTCCGCTGCTTGCCATCAAACAGGTCTGAGCGTTCCCATTATTCGGATCTGGTAATCCAATCAGGCTGGCTCGATTTTGTGGAGCTTGAGGGTCGCATCTTCCACGATGATCGCAACTTCTGCTGTGGGGCTAATTCGCCCAAACGGCCTACTCGGTTCACGAACGTCCCGTCAGCGGTTCGATGCTTTCTAACGTGTCTGTCGGGGAAATCGGGTTCGTGGCGGCCGCTTGTTTTGGTAAACCCGTGGGTCTTGAAGTGGCAAAATGATGGCGGAGTCTGATCGTGGTAATCCGATTCAACTGACTGCAGTCGTGCTGCTGCTGGTTGGGGGTGGATGGTACTTTCTTCACCACTACCAGATCGATGGACTCGACGAGGTTTCTGTTTCATCAAAACCAGCGAATGAGAATTCTGAGCAGTATATTTCCTACACGGATGTTCCTTCGTTCGTGGAATCTAATTTTTCCACGGAGCCCACACCGCAGTTGACGCCTGATCCAAGTACCGCTGCTGATTTTTCTGTCGCCGAGCAGGGCAATTTGAACTCATTCGCGGCCACAACCCCCACAGCCAATATTGGTGGTTTGAAAATCGCTTCCTGGGCTTTGGATGGGTTTGGCCCTACTAAGCTAGCCAATCTTGCAGCAAGGCAGAATGTAGCGCGTGTGGTTCGGCAGTTTGACGTGATTGCCTTACAGCAAATCGCCTCCATCGAAAGAGATCTGATACCGCGTTTGGTTGAGGCAATTAATCAAGGTAATGATCGCTATGATTTTGTCGTGGGGCCTCCGACGGGACCCGTTGATCGTCCTGAGCAACTCGCATTCATCTTTGATACGACTCGGGTAGTGGTTGATCGGCGACAAACATATACGCTCGACGATCCTGATAACCAAATGACCTTTGATCCTCTGGTTGCATGGTTCCGAGCTGCCCAAGGGCGGCCGGGGCAAGCGTGGACTTTCTCGTTCGTGAATCTCCGAATCGATCTGGCGCGGGCTCCCAGTGAGGTTGCTCTGCTACCAAAAATCATTCAGGCCGTTCGGGGTGATGGCAGACGGGAAGATGATCTAGTGATTGCAGGATTACTTCAAGCCGATGACGCTTACCTGCTTCCAACGCTGACCAGCAAGTCGGTGAAAGCAACAGTTCGGAATCGACCAACCGATATTTTCGGACGCTATCAGACTAGCAACCTGTTACTTGATACAAACTCAACAACCGAGTACTTGGGACGTGGTGGTGTCTTCGATTATCTCGGCACCTTCAACCTGAATCTCGCAGAAGCGGAGACCGTGACCAGTCATCTTCCCGTGTATGGTGAGTTTTCTGCCACAGAAGGTGCAGATTACTAAGTTGCGGTGAAGTCAATGCTGGCAGCGGTACAGGTGTCCGCGCTCTAAGCCATCCATGCTCAGGAAATTCTGAACATCTGTTCTTCAATGCTGGGGTTGGGCAAGCAAAATCTTTGCGCTCGCTATCAACACTCAATCACCATCGAAGACGGCTTGCTTTATGGCTTGAACCATTGCTCGTCGACTGATCGCTGTTTGTGTTGCTCGTTCAACATCGACACCCAAGGCCTTTCCGAGTCGAATTGCCAAGTCCAAATCACGTACGCCGTGATATTGGTTAG
Organism: Rhodopirellula sp.; assembly: GCA_003513555.1. Classification (GTDB taxonomy): domain Bacteria; phylum Planctomycetota; class Planctomycetia; order Pirellulales; family Pirellulaceae; genus Rubripirellula. The sequence continues at coordinate 7,871 of DOPG01000176.1, forward strand.
TTGCCCTGTTGTCCACGTAGATTGTCTCTGTGTCGGTCTTGTAGCCGGATTCAATAGCGTCCGACATTTCGTTGATCCAGTTTGGTGGAATTCCTGAACGGTGACATGTCTCCTCGTTCCAGATTTCGTCACCTACACAGAGGTTCAATAGTGCTAGGGCACGGTGGCGTGGAATTGACATGGGTCCAATGGTCCTAGGGATCAAGATAAAACGGTGAAGCATGCCAACTTGGTTCGCAGGAAGCTTCACTGAATTGGTTGACGTCGGTCCGATAAGCCTTGGGTAAATCACTTCGAGGTGCTTCGCCGCAGGCGAGTCGCAACGTTCCGCCAAGCAGAAAGTCTGCCAACCAGAAAAACAAGTGTCCAGTGTTGGTGAATTTGCCTGATGGTTAAATCGTGGATGGCTTGGCTACCGTTTGTCGTGACTTTCGCGGTGGCTTTGCCACAAGATGAATGATGGGAACGGTCTTTCGACCGCCATGAAAGGTTCGCTTGCCGTCAATGGTGTGGTCAAACACAAATACTCCGCTGCTATCTCCGCGAGGTGAAACACGGAGGATGGCGGGGTGACCGCATTCCAAGCAGCGGACACGCAAACCGTGGCTGTCTAGAAGTTGGTGGATCGACTCGGCTAGCTCGCGGTTCTTCTGCAGGTCGTCAAATGAGCGACCCACCAGCTTGGACAATTGTTCCTGAATCGCCATGCGAATCGTTCGCTGTAGGCGATTGAGTTCCTGATTCAACTCGAGCAAGGCCGTTTCGGCCTCGGTGGGCGAGATTGGCTGAGGAGCTGACATGCCGGTGTCTCGAATGTTCAGAAAGGGGATAGGGATCGGTTTGGCGAGATGCAAAAAACCACGGCACTTCACACTGGACATGTTATACAAATTGTATAACATGTCCAGTGTGA
>DOPG01000196.1 GCA_003513555.1 Rhodopirellula sp.
CAAGAGTGGGCCGCAGGGTAAAATTCCAAAAATGGGTCCACGGCCAGACCACATCAATGACCCTGCTTATGACCGTGCATCCGTTGATCTTCCTGAACTTAAACTGCTAGGCGATCGACAGCTTCAGTTCCTGGACCAATGGACTGATGATTGGACCGGAGCCGCAATGAAAGCAGTGCTGAGCCAGACTGCTTTTTGTGGCGCTGTGCATCTTCACGGTAGCCCGTCAAATCGGCTGTTGGCAGATTTAGATTGCAATGGCTGGCCGCAAACGGGAAGGCAGTTGGCACTGGAAAGAATTCGGAGGGTTTGGGCGCCTCATTTGTGCGGAGACCAGCATTTAGCTGTGCTGGTTCAGCACGGTTTGGAAGTGGCTTCCGATGGTCCTTACGCATTCACGTCTCCTGCTATTGTTAACACCATTTACGGTCGCTGGTGGCACCCAGAAGACGAGCAACCAGGGCAGAATCCTGTCCCCAACAGTCCTTTGGAATGGACAGGCGAATACGAAGATGGGCTGGGGAATCTGATTCGTATGCTGGCATATGCGAATCCCGAAGACCGTAAGGATGAGACCCAGCGCGCAGATGGACACGGGATTGTCCGATTTAACAAGAAAGATCAGACAATTACCTTTGAGTGCTGGTCAAGATTTACCAATGTTGATGATGGCGATAAAGCTCAATTTCCTGGGTGGCCTGTAACGATACGTGCAAGCCAAAACGATGGTCGGGTCGTGAAAGGTTACTTGCCAGAACTGCAATTTTCAGACGCAAAATCACCCGTAGTGAAGGTGATTCGTGAACGTGATGGTGAAGTGCTCTACAGCGTTCGAGTCCAAGGAGACCGCTTTCGCCCAGCCATTTATGAGTCAGGCAAGTATACGGTCAAAGTGGGACAGGACCGGCCCAGCAAGGCTGTCATGACAGGCATCATGAGTGGAAAGATGACCGATCAACGCACCAAGAAGGTTGAGTTGCGTTGATCAGCGAGTTTTGAATTCATGTGGATCTCATGCACGTGGGTGAAACTGGTTGTGCACTCTCTTGAGTCGCGAATGTTCCACGTGAGTATAGATTTGTGTGGTTTGAATGCTTGCGTGTCCCAGCATTTCTTGGACAAGCCTTAGATCTGCGCCGCCTGCAAGAAGATGGGTGGCAAAACTGTGACGCAGGCTGTGTGGGCTCACCTCGTCGGAAATGCCCACCCGTTTTGCGTAGAGTTTCACCAGACGCCAAAGCTGGATCCTGTCGAGCCCGCGACCGCTTCGTGACAGGAACAGCTCCTCTGGAGGATGAGAGTTTTTGGCGGCGAGTGTGCCACGCAAGGATTCGCAATACTTCTGGATTGCAAAAATCGCTCTTGAACCAATCGGAACGAGCCGCTGTTTGCCACCTTTGCCTTGGCATCTGATGTGGCGTTCCTCGAGTGACATGTCACGAATTCTGAGTGTGCAGACTTCAGAAGCTCGGCAGCCCGTAGCATAAAGAACTTCCAGAAGGGCGCGGTCGCGCAGGCAGAAACTGTCAGATTTTTTTGGCGCGTTGAGGAATTCGTCGACTTGCTGAGCCGTTAGCACACTGGGGATTCGTTCCCACATTTTTTGTGTTGCTATCAGTTCAGCGGGATTCTCGCGAATCAACCCTTCCAGTTGTAAAAACTTGAAGAACGTCCGAATCGCCACAACGTTTCGGGCGATCGATGAGGGGGCAAGTGCTTTCTGATGAAGATTGGCAACGTAATCCGATAGTTCATTGACTCGAAGGTCTGTCAGAGCCCTCTCACCGAGCCAACTCGTGAATCGTTGCATGTCGCGGCGATAAGCAGCAATGGTGTTATCTGCCAAGTGGCATTCACCACGCAAGTAGTCCATGTAGTCATGGCATACAGCCTCTGTGGCACGGCTCTTTTTCGCAGGTGCACCAGTCTGCTTCAGCTTCTGTAGTTTGGTAAATCGTTTAGCCAAATTTCTTTTTACCAGCAGGTTTCTCGGTAAGATGCGGTTAAGCGAACCACATCTGTCTAGTCGTGAGATTATGCACGCCATATATTGAATCGACGGAATGATTCCTGGAATTCCAGCTCTTGTTAAACTCTGACATTTATTCCTCTTGCTAAAGAAACAACGTTTGCCATGAATATTCTGGTCGTCGGCGGCGCCGGCTACATTGGCTCGCACGCGGTGCGATTTTTGTTGGCTGCAGGGCATCAAGTCACAGTTTACGACAATCTGTCTCGCGGCCACCGAGAGGCTGTTCCAGATGGGCTGTTGGTCGAGGGGGAACTTACTGACCGTTCCAAATTGGTTTCATTACTTCGAGAACGTCAAATCGATGCAGTGATGCACTTTGCCGCCTTCGCGTTGGTCAATGAGTCTGTGAATGAGCCAAGTGTGTACTACCGCAACAACGTGATCGCAGCGTTGGAGTTATTGGACGCAATGAAAGAGGCTGATGTCAGGAAGATCGTGTTTAGTAGCACGACGGCGACGTATGGTGAGCCGGATACCATGCCAATCAGTGAGGAGACTCCGCAGCAGCCTATCAACCCGTATGGATTTACAAAGTTGGTCATCGAGCATGCTCTGGCCGACTATGCAACAGCTTACGGTTTTGGCTATGCGGCACTGCGGTATTTCAATGCGGCAGGTGCTCACCCAGATGGCTCTATCGGCGAGGATCATGATCCTGAGTCGCATTTGATTCCAGTTGTACTGCAGGTAGCCTTGGGCCAACGGGAGCATCTCACCATTTTCGGTAATGATTTTGCCACACCCGACGGAACGTGCTTGCGAGACTACATCCACGTCGATGATCTTGCTAGCGCGCATCTGCGTGCCCTGGAATTAATCGAGCCCGGCAAAGGTATCTGTGCCAACCTTGGCACAGGGCGTGGAACAAGCGTTCAGGAAATCGTCGAAGCGTGTCGGAAAATTACAGGGCATCCTATTCCAACTATCATGGGCGATCGTCGCGCTGGCGACCCGGGTGAATTGGTTGCAGACAATCGCCTTGCGAAAAAGCTCTTGGATTGGACGCCGAAGTACGACAGTGTCGATGCGATCGTCGAGACCGCATGGAAATGGCACCAAACGCACCCGAACGGTTTTGCTTCTTAGTTGGAAATGAGCTACTGCGTCGCGGAAGATCGCAATTTTCAGCTCCCAATCAGTAGTTGGAGCGTAGCTAGGCTTGAGCTTGCAGTTTCGCTGCAAGTAGTGTGTTGTGCAATAGCATGGCAATGGTAAGTGGGCCAACACCTCCTGGAACAGGTGTGATCGCCGAGGCGACCTCCATCGCTTCGTCGAATGCAACGTCACCGACCAGTTTTTCTCCGACGCGGTTGATACCCACGTCGATCACAATTGCTCCTTCACGGATCATGTCTCCGCGGATCATCTCCGGAACTCCCACCGCAGCGATCAGGCAGTCTGCTGCTTTGCATACCGCTTTTAAGTCCTCTGTACGGCTATGAGCCAGTGTGACCGTTGCATTCGCAACTTTGCTTCCACATGAGCCACTTCTTTGGGCAAGCATCATTGCCATTGGCTTGCCCACGATATCGCTTCGCCCAACAACCACGACATGTTTGCCAGCGACACTCAGGTTGCAACGATGCAATAACTGCACAATCCCATGCGGTGTGCAAGGCAAGAATCTGGGGCGGCCCTGCATCAGCAGGCCAACGTTGACAGGCGAGAATGCGTCGACGTCTTTGAGGGGTGCCACGGTGTCGAGAATAGCACGCTCGTCGAAACCCTGCCCGGCATTGCCATGGGCTGGCAGGGGCAATTGAACGAGGATTCCGTGGACCGACGGATCATCATTGAGTTTTTGTACTGTTTCCAACAGTTCTTGTTGCGAAATTCCAGCATCCAGACGCACGGTACGACCGTCGATCCCAGCTTTCTCGCAGGCACGGCTCTTATTTCGAACATAAACTTGGCTGGCTGGATCTTCTCCGACCAAAACCGCTGTCAGACAGGGTTGGGGGCCGCCTGTATGGACGAATTGCCGCACTTTGTCGGCAACTTCATCGCGAATTTCTGACGCAACTCGTTTCCCATCAAGTAGATCAGCAGTCATCGATTGTATTCATCCTGTTTCGAGGTGATCGCCATAGTGACATTTTCCACCGGCCGCTATAGTTGCCTAAAACGCCAAGTTTGCGGAAAATCTATCGTCAAATGGATTTGCATTCCGCACTCCGCCACTCCGTGAAACGAAATCACACAGGATTTGAGCCCCGATGTCTACCGACGCGCCAAAATTGAGTCCAGTTGAAACCATCAAAGAGGGCAGCGATTACCTGAAAGGGACGATCGACCAAGAGATCGCGGGGTCAGTTAATCACTTTGACAAAAGCAATATACAGCTTCTGAAATTTCATGGGACCTACCAGCAGGATGATCGTGATGCACGCTTGACCGCCAAGAAGACAGGGGCCGGCAAGGCATACTCCATGATGGTCAGGCTGCGGATCCCAGGTGGCCGGATCCGATCCGATCAAATGTTGTCAATGCTCGATCTTTGTGAGCGCCTAGGCAACACGACTATGAAGATTACGACGCGGCAAACCCTTCAATTACACGGCATTTTGAAGGACGATTTGCGAGAAACTATCTCGTACATCAACGAGATCGCTCTATCCACCTTGGCTGCATGTGGCGACGTCAATCGAAATATCATGTGCTGCCCAGCGAAAAGGGTCGGCAGTATCCATGCTGATATGGAAAAATTGACCGATGAACTCACTGAAGCTTTGGCACCACAAACGCCGGCTTACCATGAATTGTGGTTGACTGACCCAGAAACGGGTGAAAAGACTCTTGAGGGAGGTGGTGCTGTGGAACCGTTATATGGGCCCACTTACCTGCCCCGAAAGTTCAAGATGGGCATCGCTTTGCCAGAAGATAATTGTATCGATATCTACACGCAGGATCTCGGCTTTTTGGCAGTGGTGCGTGATGGGGCTATCATCGGCTACAACGTGCTTGTCGGGGGAGGAATGGGAACGACTCCATCTGCAAAGAAGACCTTTCCGGCACTAGCAAAACGCTTGGGATTCATTAAGCCCGAGCAAGCTGTGGGTATCTCCAAGGCGATCATCAAAGTGCAACGTGACAATGGCAATCGCCAGGATCGCAAGACAGCCCGAATGAAGTACTTGATCAACGATTGGGGTATCGAAAAGTTTCGCGCTGAAGTGGAAAAGTATTATGGTCAATCACTTGAGGATTGCACTGAAGATGATGTTCATGGATTTGATGACCACATGGGTTGGCAGGAGCAAGGCGATGGCAAGTGGTCCTATGGATTGAATGTCGAAAATGGACGTCTCTATGACAATGAAGACCGGCAGTTGAAAGCCACGATTCGTGCCATTTGCAACGAATTCAAAACAGAAGTGCGGATGACCGGACACCAGAGTCTGATTTTTACTGATCTCGAGGAAGCCGATAAGGAAAAACTCATCGGCTTTATCAAGCAGCATCAAGTTCCCACCACAGAGGAGACGAGTACCGTTCGCCGGTGGTCGATGTCGTGTGTTGCTTTACCGACCTGTGGACTGGCGATCACTGAAAGTGAACGTCGCCTGCCAAGTATCATCGACGGTCTGGAGGCTCCGCTGGCCAAGTTGGGATTGGATAAAGAACGATTCACGATCCGGATGACCGGTTGTCCTAATGGTTGTGCCCGACCCTACAACGCTGACCTGGCTTTAGTTGGAAAGGCCAAAGGTAAATACACTCTTTATGCCGGTGGTGGTTGGTTGGGAAATCGCCTCGCCTACATTTACAAGGATATGGTTCCAGATGATGTTGTCGTGGACGAGTTGGTCACGATTTTTGCGGCTTTTAAAGCGAATAGGGAAGAAGGCGAGTCACTTGGCACATTCTGTACTCGTGTCGGGAAAGACGATCTTGCAACTCTTGCTGCCAACGCGCCAGCAGTTTGATGGAATCCTGTCTCTTGGTTTGGCAATTCTAAGCAGGTATACATTTCTGATCGCGTCGCTGGTGAGGGCGTTGCGGTACTCATCGGCCGCCACTGCCGACGCGGCGGCAATGGGAGCGATGGAGTCTCGTGGGTTGTGCCATGTTTCTCAGTTGGTTTGCGGGTATTCACGCCAAGCTTACTGAAATAATTGCATTTGCTTGTGGCTGCGTACCTGAACTTATCTGCAAGGGCAGCTCAAATTTCGTGCACCGTCATAACAGATCGTTATATTACCGAATTCCCAATACCTCGGAGTTTTGATGATGTCTTCTGGAATTAACCGTCGTGATTTTATGGCTGGCGTTGCTGGAACTTCGGTGGCTGCGTTGTCTGTCGAAAAGTTGGCAGGGCAGGAAGCGAAGCCAGCCTATACTGAAAAAAAACACGTCAGGCCGAACTTCATTGCCGTTTCTACCTACTCATATTGGCGTTACCGGGACGACAGCAAGCTTGGAATCGAGGAATGCATTGACCTTGCTGCTGATGCAGGATTCGACGGTGTAGAAATCTTGCATGTGCAGATGCAAGACCAGTCCAATGCCGCTCTGCAAAGGATCAAGCAGAGGGCATTTCGGAATGGCTTGGACTTGTGTGGGTTGTCGACCCATCAATCTTTTGTAAGTCCTGATCCCGCCGAGCGGCAGAAAAATGTTGATCACACCATCAAGTGCATTGAGTTGGCGTATGCACTTGGAATACCTACCATTCGTGTGAACACCGGACGCTGGGGAACTTCTAAAAACTTTGATGAGCTAATGGCCAACAAAGGGATCGAGCCGCGTCTGGAAGGTTACACTGATGAAGAGGGATTCAAGTGGGTTGAGGATGGATTGCAAAAATGTCTTGCCACGGCTGAGAAATGCGGAGTCGTCCTCGGGTTGGAAAATCACTGGGGCTTGGGTCGTACTGCAGCAGGAGTTCTGCGAGTGATCAATGCCGTGAAGTCTCCGTGGCTCAGGGCCACTCTTGATACGGGCAATTTCCTCGAGAATCAGTACAAGCAATACGCGGAACTGGCACCTGAGGCGGTCTTTGTTCAGGCAAAGACTTACTTTGGTGGCGGCACGTGGTACACGCTGGACATCGATTACGATCGCGTGGCAGAGATACTCCGCGGTGTTGATTACCGCGGGTACATCTCGTTGGAATTCGAAGGCAAGGAGAAGCACGAGACCGCTATTCCAAAAAGTCTCGCAGTGCTTCGTAAAGCATTTTCTTGATGAAGATGTCTGCCCAAGGTCCGCGTTTCAATGCGGACCAGACGTGTTGATGACCGCTTGACAGCAATTGCCAGACCCTTCGTCATCGTCGCATGTACGGCAGCTTTACTCGTTTCGCTCGGTTACTTCGAGCAGATGGTAGCCGAATTGGGTTTTGACCGGTCCTTGGACGACGCCAACCTCACCACCAAAGACAGCTTGGTCGAATTCGGGAACCATCTGTCCTGGGGAAAACGTTCCGAGCGCTCCACCCTGTTGTCCGGAGGGGCACGAGGAGTGCTCAGCTGCGAGTGCGGCGAAATCTTCCCCACCGGCAATGAGTGCTTTTAGTTCGTTGCATTTTTCTTCGGAGTCCACAAGGATGTGGCGTGCGCTGGCGCTGGGCATGGTTTTCTCAATTGGGAATGGAGAGACAGAGATTTGTATAACGTTAGCCGCCGGGACGACGGCTAATTTGAAAGGTTTCTGAGTACGGTCGGCAAGATGCCGCCGTTGCGATAGTACTGCATTTCGACAGGAGTATCGATTCTTACCACGCATGGAAAACTGGTTGTGCTACCGTCGTCAGACGTGGCGTTGACTGTGATCGTTGACCGTGGCTGAAGCTCGTTCGAGAGTTCAGGTATGTCGATTGATTCTTCCCCTGTGAGTCCCAGAGACTGCCACGTGGCACCATCAGCAAACTCAAGCGGTAAGACACCCATACCAACCAGATTGCTGCGGTGGATGCGTTCGTAACTCGCCGCAATGACTGCTTTGACGCCCAGCAGCATCGTGCCTTTGGCCGCCCAGTCACGACTACTTCCCGTACCGTATTCTGAGCCAGCCAGAACTACCAGCGGTACTCCCTCAGCCTGATATTTCATTGAGGCATCATAGATGCTCATGACCTCACCATCGGGTAGATGGCGTGTGACGCCACCCTCGGTTCCAGGAGCTAATTGATTACGGATGCGAATGTTGGCAAAGGTCCCTCGTACCATGACTCGGTCATTTCCGCGACGCGATCCAAAACTATTGAAGTTTTTGATTTCGACTCCGTTTTCCTGGAGGTATTTTCCTGCAGGTCCATCCGAAGCGATAGCGCCAGCGGGCGAAATGTGATCCGTGGTGACGGAATCTCCAAGTAACGCGAGGACGCGTGCTTGGTGCACTGGCTTGATGTCCGGTATGGCGTCTCCGGCAACACAGTCGAGGAACGGTGGGTGTTGAATGTAGGTGCTGGAATCATTCCAGGGGTAAATGGCTCCACCCGCAGCGTCAATCGCATTCCACAATTCATTGCCGTTGACTGCTGCATCGTATTCTTCCGTGAACATCTCTGGATGGATTGACGTTGCAATGGTGTCCCTGACTTCTTCAGCAGTGGGCCAAAGTTCTTTCAGGAATACATCTTTTCCGTCGCTATCTTGACCGATCGGCTCAGACGCCAAATCGATGTCGGTCGTTCCTGCAAGAGCATAGGCCACCACCAGCGGTGGGCTGGCAAGGTAATTTGCTTTGGTCAGTGGATTCACACGACCTTCGAAGTTGCGATTGCCACTTAGCACTGCTGATGCGATCAAGTCGCCTTCGCGTATGGCTTCGGCCACCGGTGGTGGCAGTGGACCGCTGTTTCCAATGCAGGTGGTGCAACCATAGCCTACTGTGTGGAACCCCAGTTCTTTCAAGTCATTCGTCAAGCCGGCTTTGTCCAGGTAGTCACTCACAACCCGCGAACCGGGTGCGAGGCTTGTTTTCACGTGTGATGCCACAGTAAGCCCTCGGGCAACGGCTTTCTTGGCCAATAGCCCAGCACCGATCATGACGGAAGGGTTGCTGGTGTTGGTGCATGAGGTGATTGCCGCTATGACAACGGCACCGTGTGATATCTGGCTGCTATGCCCGTTGTCCTTGACCGTGGCAACCCGATCTAAATCACTACTCTCAAGACCAAACCCTGTCTTGCCAATCGGCGCGGTGAGGGAATCGTTGAACGACTGTTTCATGTCGTTTAACGAAATTCTGTCTTGTGGACGTTTGGGGCCAGCCAAGCTTGGTACGACAGTGCCCAGGTCAAGCGAAAGCTTCTTGGTGTAGTTCAGTTCTGGGCCATCGTCAGTGCGAAATAGACCTTGCTCTTTCGTGTACCGTTCCACTAGGTCGACCTGCTTGGAATCACGACCCGTTTGACGTAGGTAGTCAAGTGTCACATCGTCGACCGGGAAGAATCCCATGGTCGCGCCGTATTCCGGGGCCATGTTCGCGATCGTGGCACGATCGGCAACACTCATCCGGTTGGTGCCATCACCAAAGAATTCGACAAACTTACCGACAACTCCTTCTTCACGGAGCACTTCGACGACGCGAAGCACCATGTCCGTCGCAGTCGCACCTGCAGGAAGCGAACCCGTCAATTCAAACCCAATCACTTCTGGCATCAACATGTAAAGAGGCTGGCCAAGCATGTTGGCTTCTGCTTCGATTCCGCCGACTCCCCAGCCCAGTACACCCAAACCATTGATCATGGTGGTATGGCTGTCGGTTCCCACGAGTGTGTCTGGTTGGGCAACTGGTCCTTCCTCGGTCTCCTTCAATGCAACCACGCGGGCTAAATATTCCAAGTTGACTTGGTGAACAATTCCAACGTTGGGTGGCACGACTCCGAAGTTATTGAAGGCTTGCTGCCCCCACCTAAGGAACTCGTATCGTTCTTTGTTTCTCTCAAACTCGATGTCCACATTCTTATGCAGCGCGCCGTCGCTACCGAAAAAATCGACTTGTACAGAGTGATCGACGACCAAATCGACGGGAATCAAAGGGTTGATCTTTTCCGGGTCACCGCCGATCCTCTTCATTGCCGAACGCATTGCAGCCAGGTCGACCACAGCGGGTACTCCCGTAAAGTCTTGCAGCACAACGCGGTACGGCTTGAATGGTACTTCCTGCTTGGCAGGAGCCTCGGCATTCCAAGCAGCAAGATTTTTGACGTCCTGTTCTGTCACGAGGAAACCATCGCAATTACGCAACACTGCTTCCAGCAGAACTCGGATCGAAAATGGAAGGCGGCTGATCTCTCCTAAACCTGCCTCTTCTAACTTGCTGAGACGATAAAGGGTTGCGGTGCCGTGTCCGGTGTCAAACTGGTCTCGGGCGCCGAAGGGGTCGAAGGTCACGGGGCTGCTCTCTACGTGATTTGTGCTGAAATCCTGCTAAAACGAAGGTCAGTGTAACGATCTAATAATTAGTTGTCTGCCGGGGCCGATCCTCATTCGTGAGAAGTTAGGGGGAGTTTGCGGACTTTTGCGGTTCTCTTGGCCATTCTGAATTATGGCGGGAAGATACCTCTCCTCTCGTCTTCTTGGGCCAGTCACCGCCCTGAACATTCGAGCACGATCTGATGAATCTACTATAAGTTGGTAATTGTCGTCTGATTTTTTCGGTAATGCTCGGCCTTCTGTGCCTAAGCGGAGCGAATGAGGCTGTTGCTTTCGGGCTGTTCCCGTCAGGTGACAGTGTTGGTGGTAGTCAGGTCGCCCAGCACGGTGATTGCCGGAAATACGACGATGTGGGCCATGTACGAAAAGGCAGTTTATTCAAGAGAAGCATGCATTGCCTGTTGCCACCCCCACAACCCCTGCGACGAAATCATCCTCTGATGATGTTTGACGCAATGATGATGGAGGAGTTAGTTAATTGAGATGCGTGAGACGGTCGAGGTAGCAACCTTCTTCCCAAGTATGCCATCCTCACCCAAAACACGAAAACAGTAAACAGAGACGAGTTGGTGAGCCACGATGAAGTCGACAACGCAAGACAGACGTCCGGTCACGGCCCCGTAATGGTCGCCCCCGTTGGTGTCACTGGCGGAGACGGCAATCCTAAACCGCTATTTTCCAATCCGTTAGAACCCAATGAACGACCATTGGAGGACTTGTCGAAAGGTCGGGTTTGGATCTCATCGCCGCGACTTGCCATTCCTGCCCCCACGGCAGAATCTAAATCCACGCTCATTCCTTTGCCAATACGCAATGACAATTGAAACGTCAGCCGAACAGGGAAAAAGAGTGTCATGCATGGATCAGGTCTTCGTAGTGGTCTCGGTACCGCTTGGCCACGCTGGCCCAAGAGTGGTGTTGGCTCACGTACTGCTGATTGGCTGTACCCGTTGCAGTTGCAATTGATTCATTGTCCAGGAAACGCGATGCGAGAACGGTCATCTGTTGACTGTCGCCTACCTCGAATGTTTGTTGCAGCCAGTCATGTTGGAGCAACTCTTGGCTGCCCTCGACTCGGCTGCAAACAACGGGTTTTCCGCTTGCCATCGCTTCAAGAATGACATTGGGCATTCCTTCGTAACGGCTTGGTAGGACGACGAGTCGACAGCTTGTCATCAAGGAGGCAATGTCGGGACGCCAGCCTAATAATTGCACTTGTTCGGGACCGCAGTTCGCGGCCCAAGATTCCAGTTCGGCTCGCAGAGGGCCATCTCCGACCAAGGCCAGACGCCGATTCGAGCCTCGGGGTGCCAGTTCGTCAATTTTTGACTGCAGTAGTTCAATTCCCTTTTGCGGGTGTAATCGCCCCACAAATAAACTCACTGCTGCATCGCTGGGCCATCCGATGTGTGCCCAGTCGAAGCTCTGTGCAGTGGAAAAAGATTTTGCATCTACTCCGTTCGGAATCACTGTTAGTTTTGATGCGGGGCAGCCCAAATGGCTGGCAGCGAATTTTTCTACTGCTTCGCTGACACAAATGACTGATTGACTCGACTTCAGTGCGTATTTCTCAATCCGGCAACGGAGTCTTTTCGGTTCCGCGACGCGTATTCCGGCAACACATGTTTGGATACCTGATGACTTCGCTGCGAATGTTCCGAGGACATTGGCATGGTGCAGAAACGTTTGGCAGACGTCCGCATTCGAGTGTGAAAGCCATTTTCGCAATTTGCTGTAGGCTGACATGACTTGCAGGCTTGTATTGGCGTTGCCCGAAGATACTTCGATTCCACAATCTGTGAGGCGTTTGACAAGTGAACCACGCTCATGGTCAGGCAGACTGCCAAGTGAAAATACCCTGATTTCGTCTCCAGCACTTGCCATGCTGACTGCTAATGCGGTCAAGCAACGCTCTGCACCACCCACGAACAATTCAGTAATGACAAAGTCAATTCTCATGAGTCGAATTTTAGCCTGGCTTTAATGATGACCATGGATAAGAAAACAAGACTATCAGCGAATTACGCCATGAGTGGCTGGCTGTTCATTCAACCTGAAATTCGCAATCCCCTGATTTAGCGAATCTTGCCCCAAATAGATTCCATCAATTGATACGTCCTCGGGTCGTGTTCCTTCAGCTCCGCGCGAACGAAGGGGAAAAAGTCATTCACCCCAAAATAAGCCTCTGTCGATTCCGCAAAGTACTCTTTGTGATTGGTCAGTGCATAGTGTTTGACCTTGCGACCGGTGAACAAGAGGACTTCCTCGTAAAGGCCTGCTGTTTTGGCTGACTCAAAAGCGGCAAGGACTTGTGGTTCGTCAAATCCGATAATCTGGTCATGGTACGCATGCGCCAGTTCATGCAGGATGACATAGGGGTGCTTGGCCCACTGCGATCTGGAAAGGAGTTGTTTTGCTTGCGGAACATGAACATGCTTCGCCAAACCTGGGTCGTGCCCGTTTTTTTCAAGCCAGTCTCGACTCGGGTGATACTGCATATTTCCCAGTTTATGGTTCCAGTCGATCCAGATTCGAAGCGTCTGCAGTTCCATGACACGGTCTTCCGGGACAATGTATTTCACTCTTTGTAAGTGATTGGCGAGTGCTTTAAGTGCCTCATTTCCGATTTCCACATTTTCACCATCGAGCATCTCAGGGTCTACGGAGACCTGCCAACCTTCAATGTTCTTCACCACTCGTTGGGTTGGTTCCGCTGCGGTGGTGGTCGAGCCATCCACGAACGAAAGCCAGGGCAGACAACCAGCGACTAAAAAAATGCAAGCAAATGGTCTCATTCGTCAATTGCTCCGGTAGTGGAATTGGCACAGGACTTGCTCCTTCCATCATCAAATGGGAGAGGCGAACCCAGCCCGAGCGACCTCGGGTTGGTCATGTAGTTATAGGCGATTGTTGCGTCCTTTGGTGAAGCGGTCACAATCCTACGTTTTCACTGATAATGATCGAAATAATCGTTGTAAACCGATTCGGCTCGACGATGTTAGCAAAGCAGATGAGAGTTGGTGTCTCGGGACGACCGCCAATTGTCGACTTTCAATGAGTAAGTTTTGCGCATCTCAGTTGCCTGTAAATTGAGCACTAAACAATGAATACGATGACTTTCACCATCGAGTCAGTTCACGGCGTCAAGCAGACATTGGTACTCGGGTTACCTACACCAACCGCGGCATCAGATGCTAGCAAGGATCAGGGCTGTGACCTTAATCGTGGTGTGACTTCGGGTTCGTCAAGCGGCGGTCGTTACGAAAAGTAGTTTCAACTCGCTTCGGCACACGTGACACGATGGTGCTGCGTTTGGAGTGAAGGAAGAAAGCTGCTTGGTTTACGGATGCTGTACGTAATTCGGGTTATCTTGCAGTCTGTTGATGAAGAAAAACGCGGACCCATTGTGACGCCGCAGGTGGGTGGTGGCGGACCACGTTCCAGCTGGTCGACACTAACCGGCAAAGTGCGATTGCATGTAGCGTTGCAAGCGACGTGGCTTACGTCCCATCAATCACTACAGTCGAGTCCACCTGCAGCTCGAAACAATTTGAGGCCGTCCACGGTTGGTTTAACATCGTGAACCCTGAGAACGTGAGCACCAGCAGCTGCCATGGCCAGCGAAACGCCCAGCGTGCCCGCGGTCCGGTCGGCTGACTTATCTCCAAGAATTTTGCCAATGAATCCCTTTCGAGAGTGTCCAATCAAGATTGGGCAACCTGTTTCCTGGAATCGTGTTGCATTCTTCAGTAAAGCCACGTTGTGCTCATGCGTCTTGCCAAATCCGATTCCCGGGTCAAGGCAGATACGGCGCAGATCAATGCCCGCTGCAACGCAGAAATCTCGTCTTGCGATCAGGTAATCCAAAATTTCGCCGACAACGTCTTCATACGACGGCTTGTCTTGCATGATTTGAGGATTTCCTTGCATGTGCATCAGGCACAACCCAGCATCGCTATTCATGGCGATACGAATCATGTCAGGATCACCTTCTAACCCTGTCACATCATTCAGTATTTCCGCACCTGCTTTCAACGCAAGTTCCGCTACGCGAGCCTTGCTCGTGTCAATGCTTATGGGAATCGTGAGTTCAGACAAGCCTTCAATGACTGGAATTACCCTGTCAATTTCCTCGTTTACCCCGACGGGGTTACTATAAGGTCGGGTGCTCTCACCTCCGATGTCGATGATGTCTGCACCGTCATGTTGCATTTGCAAAGCTGTCGCGATAGCAGCTTGCGAAGTTTCGTATTTGCCACCATCGGAAAAACTGTCTGGTGTGACATTCAGGATGCCCATGACCAAGGGTGACTGTTCTAATGACAGTTGCCGCGTTCCCAAGTGCCAGATTTTACTTACCATCGAAGTTCCATCTGCGACACGATAGAGCTGGCAAGTTGCTCAATGGCAGCTTGGGTCGCGAGGCCAACAGATTGGCCAGCTTCAGGCACAAAACGACTTTCCTGAGCGAAGCTGATGCTGATGTCATCACTCGGAACCACACTGTTTTGCATCAGCAACTCCCCTTCCCTGCTGACCCAACTGGATCGGACCGAAATTACTGCATTGAGAGCTCGAGGGTCATCGGTATCTGCTTCTGAGAGTACCTGCTTTGTTTGCCGAGTTACTCTGCAAGTTAGCGTGCTGTCAGCGTTTGGGTCGCCGGTCACTTTGTACGGGGTTCGATTCTCGATTTCATTCGTAATCGCTTCCGTTAGTCTAATTCCCAGATCATGCCGGAAGGTATCGTTGCGAACAATGGGAACATGAATGGTTCGTATTCCCGTCCGAAATATTGCAGCGGAGCCAAAACGGTAGGTCACGCAACCTGCGGATAGCAGGGTTGATGCTGCCAGCAGTAGTAGGAAGAGTGGCCCATGACGATAAGGCGTCAAAAAATTCGAGACTGGATCTCTCATCGAAGTTTTGTCTCAGGCTGATCCGTGGATTGTTGTTTGGGTTCCAATGGCGTCGTTTGCTTTTGATCAGGAAAGACTTTTTGCAACCAACTGAGCCGTTGTTTAGGAACGTCTGGATACTGTTCGATGGCGGCTAAGCGTGTGCGAGCAGTTTCTGCTTGTGGTGTGTTGGGATACTCCTTCAGCAGTAGGTTGTAATAAACACGTGCTGCCCCATACTTCTTTTGACGTTCGCGGTACTTGGCTCGGAAGGCGTACCTGCCTGCACGGTGGTATGCGATTTCGGCTGCTGCTTTCGCAACGGACTCGCTATTGGCAGGGATCTGCATTTTGTCCGGAAAACGATCTCGAGTTTGTTGCACCAGTTTTTCGGCATCTTCCAGCACAAGCCCGCTGTAGGCGGGACCGGCATAAAGTGCCAGTTTGCACTGAATGCCAAGCATGTGAGCTAAAAACAGGTGTTCGCTATCTGGGAAAGTCTCTCTCAAATCGGTCAGGAATTCATCTGCCTGAGCATATTTTTGCTGCCTCAAGTATTCGCTTGCTGCCCGCATGGTGGCGTCGTCTGCAAGACGTCCCGTTGGATCATCGAAGCGAATTTGGTCCAAAACCCGGATGGCGTGGCCGTCCATGTCGTAGATGGGCCGTTTGTCATCTGTGAAGTTGAAGTTCATCCACGAATCTTTCTCACTGATCACGCGGTTGATCCAGTAATCACTAATTGAGAATAAACGCGCGGCGACGCGGTCAATGTGACGGTTGCGGGGAAAGTTCTTCTGTAAAGTCTGGTACGTTTCTGTGGCTTTTCGGTAATCTTCTGCAAAGAACTGGCTTTCAGCCTGCATGAAGAGTGCATCCTGCTCCAATGCGGTTCTTGGCGCCGCTTCTGCAGCCCGTCCAAATAACTCAGCGGCTTCCATGAACGTATCAATCCGTTCGTCTTCTACTTTTGAGTTTGCGCTACGGAACAGACTGTCGGCTTCGATGTATAGCTCTTTCGCACGGCTACCATTTTCCTGTTCGCGACCGGTAACTATGTTCAATACTTGTTTGGTTGTTTCCGTTACCCTCTCGTTGATCGATTCGCTCTCCGGTTGGGCTGTTAGGGTTGGAGGCGTGGCGAGCGGTGACTCGGCTGATACCTGAGCGATGGGGTTGCTCGTCTCGTTATTGGCCACCCTGTCTGTTTGGGAGACCGGCGTTTCTGGCGAAGCATTCTCTGGTGTCGTCACGCCTTTCTGCCCTAGCAGCGTACGACATCCTCCCGTCCAGCAAATACTGGCTGCCAAGATGTATAGACACAGTTGTTGGTGGCTGCGTCGTGCGTTGGTGTTTCTAAAATCAATCCGTTGATTTTTTCGCATCATGCGTTCGTGTCCGTTCTTGTCACGGAGGGTAAAAATGGTTGCATGCGGGGTACGCTACCAACCACTGTCTGGATATATCGATTTAAAATAGCGCGTAGTTCGCCATACAACTCTGCTGGAACTTTTGTCGGCAGTTCTGCGTCGGTTGATTGCAATCTCTTGATTTCGTCAATCACTCTGCCACGCACAGAAATGGTCTGGCGCTGCCTGCCGCGGCACTGATTGCAGACGATGCCACCGCTGGACAAAGAAAATGCAATTCGACTAGCCCCGGTAACGCCGCTTCCGCAGTCAGTGCAGCGATCTGTTCCTGGGGAATGACCAAGCATCCTCAGAATTTGCGCGTCAAAGTACGTCAGTGAAGAAGCAACTTCTCCAATGCCATCGATTTGCTGCAAGGTTCGGATTGTCAGGTCGTACACGTTTGGATGGGGGTCATGGTCGTCCGTCAGCAGCCTCAGCATCTCTGCGATGTAGTAGCCACCATAAACACGTTCGAGTGAGCGTTCGCCGCCACGAAACCGTCTGTGGAGCTTGGCTTCGGTCAGTAAATCCAGCGAATCGGAACTCTTACGTAGAACGACTACACGACAAACGGCCAGTAGGTCAAGCGCGCCTTCAAACGGACCCTTGAGGCGGCGAGCCCCCTTTGCCATGGCTGAAACCCGCCCAAATTCACGCGTCAATAGCGTGACAATCAGGCTGGTCTCACTGAATTCAATGGTTCTCAGCACAATTGCCGTGGATTGTTCAGCAGCCAAGTGAAGACTCGCGTGAGATTTTTGAAAAACAGCCCAGGCTACACAGCAGCGACTGATCTGGGCCATCAGCAGAGTTCAATTCTGCATTCGTGATCGATCTTTGCTAGTAAATCACAATTCACCTAAATCACCTAGAGAAGTTAGGAAATCGCTCATTTCCGCAGCCGCGTGGGAATCACCCTGATTTCTTGCTTCTTCAATCCCATTCCGGAGAATTGTTCGAGCCTCGTCGATGCGATCAAGATCAACCAGTTGTTGTCCAGCCATAAAAAATGCCGGGACGCAAGCTGGTTTTTCTTTCATCAATTCGTCTAGCTGAGCAAGGCTGCTTGCATGATCGCCTTCTGTTCGGAGTTCCATCGCAAGGCTGTACCGGAGGAACATATCTGTGGGGTCTTCCTTAAGCATCGCTTCAATTTTTTCTCGCCGATTCATTTTGCATTTCCACAAATAATGTGTTTCACGTGAGTTGGGCTCGGTTTCACGTTTTGAACTATGGGATAAATCATGTGACGCTGGAATTGTTTACGGCCGTCCAGGCTGGACAGCGGCCGAGTATACCATTCTGTATCTCCATTCTCTTGGCCCCTCATCGGTTGCCTACACCGCGTCCGAAGAAAATCGCTGGGCGGAATCTGCTTACTGATTAGATTTGTCTTTGGAATCCGCCTAATCGTCAAAATTTCGTCAACAGGAACAATACGACCTGCCGATTCTCACCGATGAGACAATCCGATTCCGCATTCACCGAGAGATGTACGCATGGACCGCGTCAAACAAAGTAGGAAACGACTTCCTGCCAGCCTAGTGGCTTTTGCCATGGTTACCCTTCTCTCTTATTGCCGAGCGGATGCTCCCGATTCCGACCAAGTGTTGGAGAATGCGGTTATTCAAAAAAACGCAATCGAGCTAGGCGTCCAGCGGGCAGTGGGGGGCCTTAATTCTGAAGAGAACGTGATCCAGCAAGTGGTTGGGAAACAACTAGAATCGCGAAAGACACGCCCAGGACTGTTTCAGGTTCTGGCAGGTTCAGAGCCCAGAGGGGATTCGAACCACCAGCATGAAAACATGGCACAGAGCGAATCGAAAGGGTTGCTCGATGTGTTGTTCAGTAAAAATTCCAAATCAGTCGCCAAGAAAAGTAGTTCCAGCAACGGAACACAGAAACCGCGGACGACCGGGAAAACTGTTAGCAAGCCCAAGAGTGAACGCTCGCGAGAGACAGGTTTCAGCGTCGTTAGTCCGCTGTTCTCGCTCGAACTTGGTATCGAGAAGAGTCCGGCAAAGGCAACTGCCAGTAGCAAGTCCTCAAGTGCCAGCAGCACTGTTGCCAAAACGACCAGCAACTCAAAATCAAAACCAGATCGAGTTAATTGGGATGGTATCCCATACCACTCGGCCTCAGCAGGTCGTAAAGACACTGAACCTCAGCCTATACGAGACCCCACTGCTGCTGAAATGGAAGACGGTGGGATGAGAATCATTCGAGGCGGTTCGCGTACTATCGCGGCCCAGGCTGCCTCCAAACGCGAGACATTAGCATCAGAATCGGGTGCATCTTCTGCAACCATGGATGTGCCACAACCACCTCGTGACATTCAGCCTCTTCCGGCTACGCGATCTTTTTCAAATACTTCCAGCAGTCGTCGCAGTAACCGGCGAACACTGCAGCCACTAGCGCAACAAAGCAACAAGAATTCAGCAAGTACTGCCTCGCTGCCTCAGAAGGTGGCTACGGAAACAGAAGTGGAAAAGAGTGCTCATCCGACCGATGATCTTGTGCCGCGTGTAGCTAACAAAACATCTCAAAAAAGTGTTGCCACCAATGCGAGTTCCGAAGCGGCAGCACCTGCGCCGGTAAATCGCAAGGTTGTTTCCAAGGACTTGGTAAAAGGTAATCCCCAGAGCAAGCCAGAGGCTCAGGATACCGTGCCAACCAAGGCTGCTGGGGTAGATATAGAATCCGTGGTCGAGTCTGGAAGCCCACGTGTCGTACCACGCCGACCGGCAACCATTACGAAGGTTCCTAGTCAGGAAATTGCAACACGTGTACCCACGGCAGCACCCGTTCAGGCCGGTGAGTCACAAACAGCAGTAGCGGCAATTGGTGCTCCGTTGGTCGAGACACCTGCCAAGTCCGGCGATGCCAGTTTGGACGGATCGACTAATCAAGGCCTGCCAGCAGTTCCGACACCGGTGAATCCTTCCGTTTTAAAGGTGCCTAGCTCGGTAGCAGGTGGCCCAGTCTCGCCCGAAAAGCCGAAGGTGTCGAATGTTCCAAGCATCGCCACCTTTCCAAAAATCACTGCCAAGACAGATGCAAAATCAGAAAACAGTTTTCCTGAGCCCGTGCTCGCTCCCAGTGCAGTTGTGAGTCCAAAGGCAGCGTACACAGTTCCCGTTTCGCCTGCAGTGACAAACAATACTGCCTCTGCACCTGTCCTTGGGGCACCTGCCGCCGCAGCCTCACATCGTGCCGGTCCACCACGCAATGCGTTCGACTCAACGGCAGTGGAATCACAACCAGCTGAGGTATCACAACCGAGCAGCCGAATCGCTGCGTCGGCACCAATTGGATCCGGGATTGCTGCGGGCATAAGAACGCCGCTTCGCACCAACGGAGTCGATGCCGATCCAAAGTCTGATCGCTCCGCTTTCAGCAACGATGCGATCAAGGGTCGTAGCGAAACGTCAGTTCCCTCATTTGGGTTAAATGCATCTCGTATACGGCAGCCAGTCAGTGAGATACCGACTGCTGAAACGTTTGGCGGGAATCCAAATCGCATCGCCACCAATTTTGACCGATCATCTGATGGTCGTAATATGATGCGTACTCCGGGGGCAGCAACTGGCTTGACCAACTCGACATCGGAGTTGCCCGGTATCCGAGTTGCGACTTTCGGTCCCAGTGAAGTCACAATTCGTCAAGTCAATGAATACGAGATTCGGGTTGAGAACCGCGGCGCAATCGATGCCCGAGGCGTCATTGTTCGAGCTTCGATTCCGGATTGGGCGGAAATGAAGGGGCAGAACGTCACCACTGGTAATGTGAATGCAGATTCCAACGGCAAACTTGAGCATCTGGTTTGGACCATTGATCGTTTGCCTGCGGGCACGTCCGAGAAAATGTTTATCCGTTTGATAGCCGCTCGTAGTGGTAGTTATGGGTTGGATGTTGACTGGACCATGCAGCCCCAGAAAAGTGTCGCCAAAGTACGTGTCCATGAGCCAAGACTCGATTTATCGATCGAGGGTCCGGATCAGGTCATCTACGGTATGTCACAGACTTATAAAGTGCGTGTGCTCAATCCTGGTGATGGGACAGCACCGAATGTGGTCTTCACGCTGTCGCCTAATTCAGCTACTCCGCAGACTCAGCGGATTGGTGATATACCAGCGGGAAAGGAAGCACAGTTCGATGTTGAGTTGACTGCTCAAGATCTTGGTGACTTGAAAATTCACGGTTTGGCATCTGCGGATCTTGAACTGAGATCTGAGGCTTCCAAGACTATCCGTGTTGCTGCGGCCAAGCTTGAAGCTGTACTGAGTGGGCCACAACTCAAGTATCAGAATAC
This sequence comes from Rhodopirellula sp., assembly GCA_003513555.1. Taxonomy (GTDB): domain Bacteria; phylum Planctomycetota; class Planctomycetia; order Pirellulales; family Pirellulaceae; genus Rubripirellula. Next base: position 21,039 of record DOPG01000196.1, read on the forward strand.
TGAAGCAATGTACGGTCTGCAGTTGCAGAATAATGGATCGGCTGCGAGTGAGAACGTCATTGCCACGCTTCGTCTACCTGCTGGCGTCAAGTATTTGGGTGGAATGGAAGGTGTCGTTGCCCAAGGAAATATTCTTCAATGGCGGTTGAGTTCGCTCAAGCCGGGGGAAATGCAGAACTATCAGTTCCGCTGCCAAATGACTTCAACCGGTGAGCATGTATTTGCTTTTGAATGTGCCGGCACAGCAGCTGGTATGACGGATGTTTCAATCGCCACTCGAGTTGAATCCATCGCGGACCTTGTGTTGACTGTTTCAGACCCACCTGCTCCTGCACCGATCGGAAGCGATGTGACCTACGAAATCGTGATCAGGAACCGTGGCAGCAAGGAAGCGACAAATGTCGGAGCCGTGGCACAGTTTGGACACGGGATCGAACCAAAACGCATCGAGGGGCATACTGGCGAAGTCGTACCCGGTCAGGTGATGTTCAATGCCATCCCCCGAATCGGTGCTGGGGCCGAGGTACGCTTGCGTGTGATCGCTCAAGCTGAGAAAGCTGGACATCATCGATTCAGAGCTGAGGTGCACTCAGGTGATACGATGTTGGTTGCAGAAGAGGCAACCCACTACATGAGTTCACAAAGTGACCGCGTGAGCCGTCGCAGCAGCGATGCAGGATCTCGCTAGCTTAGCTCGCTGCTTTAACACGTCGGTCGCGTGTTCAACGGACGCAAATTTCAAACGGTCGGTTCCGCCTCATTGGGCTGAATCGACTGTTTTTTGTTTGAGGGGATGTTCCGGCAAGTATTGAGGCAAATCCCACGAGGTTTCCTGTTGCAGCCTCATTCGCGGAAGTTGCTTACAATGTTGGTCTGCTGGTGGGAAGCAAGTAACCCCGTTTTCCAATTTGCCCTCTCCCGGTTTGCCCATTTCCACTGACCCTTTCAATGAGCCAACGTCATGTCAGAGCTACCGCGTTATGAAACCCGCCGCTCATTTCTATCGAAAACGGTTGCTGCAACTTCTGTGACAGCGACTACCGCTTATTTCCCATGGTCTGAAAAAGCGTTCGCCAACACAGCCAAGAATGATAGGCCACGGATCGGGGGAATCGGACTTGGTGGCATGGGAAGTGGTGATTGTCGTCAACACGCTGGGTTTGGCGATATTGTAGCCATTGCCGATGTGGATCAACGACATGCGGAGCGAGCCAACGCTGATGAGCGTATTGGCAAGGGGAAGGCTGATATGTACACCGACTATCGCAAGTTACTTGATCGTAACGACATTGATGTTGTAAGCATCGCAACACCTGATCATTGGCATGTCAAAATTGCGATTGAGGCATTGCTGGCTGGCAAACATGTGTTCTGCCAAAAGCCCCTCACGCTCACCTTGGAAGAGAATCAACTGATCAGGAATGCCTGTCGAAAGCACCCCGACCAGGTGTTCTTCATTGGCACTCAGCAGCGAAGTGACCGTGGCCGATTTTTGCGTGCTGTGAATATGGTTCAGAAGGGACTTCTTGGAAAGATTCGTAAGATCACTGTCGGGATTAACGGTGGAAGTGTGGGAGGCCCTTTTCAAAAAACAGACCCACCAGCAGGTCTGGATTGGGATGCATGGTTGGGTCAGGCGCCCATGGTTGATTACATCAAGCAACGATGTCATGGGCAGTTTCGTTGGTGGTATGAATACTCTGGCGGAAAATTCACTGATTGGGGAGCCCATCATGTAGACATAGCGACTTGGGCGATCGGTGCTGATGCTGAGGGAATGGGGCCAACAACCATTGATGGTACCGACGCTAAACACCCGGTTCCCTTCATAGACGGATTTCCTACGGTGGATAACGCCTACAACAGTGCGAATGACTATGCCGTGATTTGCCGATTCCCAAGTGGGGTCGAGATGAATGTCACCAGCCGAGGAGAAAATGGCATCTTGTTTGAGGGTGACAAAGGACGGTTGTTCGTGAATCGCGGCAAGATTACAGGTAAGCCGATTGAAGAAAAGTGGGATGCGAATGAATTTGATGACAGTGATTTACTGCGACTTTATAAGGAGAAGCCCGCAGAAGGACACAAGAACAACTTTTACAGATGCATCAGCGAGGGTGGCCTGCCCGTTTCGGATATCTATACTCACGTTCAGGCAATGAATACTTGCCACTTGGCGGCGATTGCCGCGCGGGTGGGTCGGAAAATCCGTTGGAACCCAGAGACCGAACAAATTGTCGGAGACGATCAGGCACAGGGACTATTCGCCCGTAAACCTCGTGAAGGGTATGAGATTCCTAGAGTTTGAACTCTTTGCTGAACAACGCGAACTGTCATTGGTCGTTTTTGCGTTTGGTCCACTGAACTGTACGTTTGTGGCAGACACTGGCCGAACGCAAACTGACTACGATTTTCAGGGCTCGATGAATTCGAGCGGTTGTGTCTCCTTGACGTTAGCGACTCGAATCGCCAAGTCGCCAGCCAACAAGCGTCGGAATGTCTTACCGACGATATCGCCGCGCCAGCCTTTCAGTAATGCAGGAGTTGGATCACCTTTGCGGCGGTCAAGTTCGTATCCCATGAGCTCGCGGACGTCGTCAGCATTGCCGACGATGGGTGGAGCAAGTTTCTGCTGTCGGCTGATACAGGCGATTGAGGTGGAGAGAAACTGACTCAGCATGGGCGATACAACCCTTCGCGAGCCACGGGGGCGTCGCGGCAAGTCATCCTCGGGCGTGTCTAACGCCGTCTGTATTGCAGTCGCGATGTCGCCATAGTGGTCGTTGAAGCCGCGTCGTTCCATGCCGCGAATGTTCTTGATCTTGTTTTGGTCAGTCGATCCCCGTTTCGCCAATTCCACAATCAAGTCGTCGCGAAGAACACGCCGAGGTAATCGGTCAATGGTCTTTGCCCGATTCTCACGCCATAGCCACAGTTGACGTACCGTTTCCAGTTGTCTCGCATTGAGTCCTGAGGAGCCACTGACCCGCCGCCAATTTTCGCGTGTCTCGGCATCCATGACTTTCTGTTGAAAAACTGTCGTTTCCTCCTCCAGCCATGATTCACGCTCAAGGTCCAAAACCATTTCGGCCAGCTTGTCGTGCATTTCTGAAAGATCGACGACATCGTTCAATGCATATGTGATCTGGTCTTTACTCAGAGGTCGACGACCCCAGTTGGTGCGTGTTTCACCCTTGGGCAAGGTTTTGTTCACCAATCGTTGAACAAGGTTGCCCAAAGACGCGGGATATTCCATCCCAACAAATCCGGCCGCCAGTTGAGTGTCGAACAACCCTGCAATCGGCTTGCCTGTGAACCGGTAGCAAAATCGACATTCTTCCCGGGCTGCATGCGCAATCACGATCCGCCCAGGTTCGGTTAGCAAGTTCCAGAAAGGCGTTGTATCTTTGACATATTCCGGGTCGATGATCGCCAATCGTCCATCGGCAGCAACCTGAATTAAGCAGAGCTGAGGACGATAGGTATCTTCTGAGACGAACTCAGTATCAAAGCCGATTTGTTTGCAGTCAGCAATTTCTGAACAAAATTGCTTTAGCTCTTCGACCGTATTTATGGAATCGTATTGCAACGTTAGGCTTGATGGCACAATGGAATTTCGGGTGAGCGTCTTAGGAGAATAACCTCGATTCTACGAATCGCCTATCCGGACCTGACGATTAATTCCTGTTTCAAACCGATGTTTTTGATATGACTGCGTCTTCAAATCGCGATATTTCCATATCAAACGGGGGCGGTGCGCCCGGCAAAAAGATCGTTTCCAGCGATCTGGCCGACCTTCTTGTCAGTGTTCGGGACCGAGATGAGTTGCTCGAAGTGAGAAACTCAGCAGTCAAAATCATCGACCTCAAGGAGCCTCGGAGAGGTCCCTTGGCCCCTGCTGATGTGAGTTTGTGGCATTTTGCAGACAAACTTTGGCGAGATTCCAGTGGACAATCCGAAGGCTTGCTATCGGCCGCCCTCGGTGAGCAGGAGCAAGCTCGAGAGGTCGCTGCGAGCCTGCCTGCAACCTTTGCTTTTGCCAAAGTCGGACCTAGCGACTGTGCGACGGAAGCGCGCCTCAGTGCTTTATGGCATGAAATACGTCTTGTACTTCGCGACTCCACTGAACTGGTGGCAGTCGCTTATGCCGATTGGAATTCGGCTAATTGCCCTGCGCCTGAGGCTGTCTTTCGGTTGGCGAGCCAACACGGTTTCAAACGCTGTTTGATCGACACTTACCAGAAAGATGGGCGGTCGACAGTCGATCATTTAGGTTATTCAAAGCTCAAAAAACTCCATCAAGTTGCTCGTCAGCAAGGTCTGTGGTGGACGCTCGCTGGGTCAATCCGTATACCAGTTGTGGATGAGTTACAGGCACTCGGTTGGATGCCTGATTGCTTTGGAGTTAGGGGAGATGTCTGTTCCGGGACACGGACGACGAAAATTGCCCATGAACTGGTTCAGGCGTGGTGTCAACGTTTAGTCGCGTAGTTCAATGACTCGAAACCGTCAATCACTCTGCCCAGTCTAGACCGGTTAACTCTGTTAGACGCTCTTCGAAATTACCTATCAATCCGCCGACAAGCATCCATTTGGATTTGCATCGCAGTTCGATCTCGCCATGAGGGTTGATTCGCAGAATAGAGTCGCCCACAACACCAGCATCATGCAGTTGTTTGAAATCGATCTCTCCCTCATTAACCACATCGAGCAATGTTTTGCCTGTCAATTCAATGAATTGCGTTTTCATATTGGATACCGAAGATGCGAAAAGGTTGCAGCAGGATTGTAGCTTGACTGAGGGAATTAAAAAAAGAGCTTTACTGACTCAATAAAACAGTTACTTGTTTCTCCAAATTCTGTCCCGTGAAGTTCAGATCCTGAACAACCCCTTTTTTATCCAGTATTGCGACAAAGGGAAGAGATACCATTCCAAAGTCGTGTGCAATCTGATTTGAAATTTCTTTGGTCGGAGATGATTCTGAACGAAGGCTGATAAAATCCAGTTGACTCTTGTTGATGAAGGGCTGCACATCGGTACCCTCTGGGTCAAGATTTACGCCCACAATGACAACTTGATCTGGGTGCTTGGTGCATATCGCTTTCAGTTGGGGCACAATGCTCAGGGATGAGGGAAACGATTCTGCCCAGAATGGCATCAGGACAATTTTTCCCCTGAAGTCAGAGATACGCATTTTTTTGCCATCCGTTGTGGGCAGATCCCAAGCAAAATCCTGACCAATAACCTCCTTCCTCGTCTGCCGCGCTGCCTGTGCCAAACGGACCTCTTTGTTAATTGCAGAGGACGGGTCTGTGAATGCATTGCCCAGCTTTTCGTAAGTGGCTTTCACTAGATCTTCACGTTTCAAACCTTCAAATTCCAGAGCTGCGGCAGCAAGATACTGGGCGGTTTGTAAATCGGGTGATTCGGCGATCAGAGTTTCGACCGATTCAGACCATTGTTCGACTGTGACTTGTGCTGCTGCGTCGGGCACGCCGCTGGTTAATGCTGCGCGTTGTTTTTCGATAGTTTCAAATGTGACATTGCCAGCCGCATTTGCAGCCATCTCTGCAATGGCGGGATCAGGCGAATCAGCGTAAAAATCAAGAATCATCTCTCGCACTAACTGTGCTTTTTCGTCATAGCCTCCACGTGCCAAGTCCTCGCGAGCCAGCCCCATGATCATCAAAGTTGGGACATCGGGCTTCGCTTTGGTGGTTTTGATTTGCTCGAAGTAATTGACGATGTTTTGGGCTGCTTCTTTCTTTCCATTCTTGAGGTCTTCCAGCGCGAATCCAATCAGGATCAATCGACTGTCAGAGGCAAGGCCGGGATCATCAGACGAAATGTTTTCTCTAGCGACTTTTTCTAGTTCTGTAGCAGCGCCAACATTTCCCATTGATGCAAGATGTGACATCGCTTGGATTTCCCCGCGTGCACCTGCGGATTTTTCATCTGGGGAAGCGTCTTCATGAGTTGCTAATCGGCGGGATGCCTCAAGCTTCAATTGGATGTACTCCAGCATTTTTGAGCGTGCTTGCTTGGGATCCGAGATAGGGGCTTGCCCGCTCATCAGCACCCGAAGGTTGTAGTCAATATCAGATAATAATTTCCCAAGTTGTTTTGGCGAACGCTTAGGGCTAATTTCGGAACGCGGATTCTCGCTTGGATTCTCTAAGCTTAATCCTGTGACGGAACCCTCTGCCCCGCTCGAAACTTGAGTGCCTGTTGCAGATGCTGGAATTGGTAACGCTGGAGCTTGGTCTGTGCTCGAGCTTTTACTTTTAACAGCTTGTGATGCTAGTTCTGCGGGGACTGTCTCTGCTTTCGCTGGTTCCGTGCTCATGGTGCTGGGGGCTGTTGTCAATTCCGGCGACTCGAGCGGTTTGGAGTCACTACAGCCAGCGAAAGGTAGCGAAATAAGTAGCAGCGACATGCAGAGGGTGAGTGAAAAAAGTCGAGCAGGGCTTTTTTCGGTTTGCCAAAATGGCGTCCGAGCACACATGGGCTATGTCCTGATTGTAAGAATCGTCGCGTTCAGGTTGTGATGATATCGTGAAAACGTGTTCCTGTCGGGATCAGGTTGTGGAATCTGAATCCGCTACGGAGGAAAAATATTGCTCTCCAATCACGAATTCTTCCACAAGTTGCCCACCAATCAAGTGTTCTTGGATGATGCGTTCAAGGACTTCTGGGGTGCATCGGCCATACCAAACACCATCGGGAACGATCATTACAATGGGGCCCGCCCTGCATACACCGCAGCACTGCAGACCAAGACGTGCCGTACCGCCGCTTTGTGCTAGGCCTTCTTCCTTGAGTCGTCGTTTCAAATACTTCCACGACTGAGCCATCTGCTGACTGCTAGCGCAACCAGCTTCACGTCGATCATTGCACATCAGAATCAAACGTCTTTTTTCCGCCAGCTTACTTTTATTCAGCTTCTGGCGAGCTTGCTTCAAACCTCGCTCTGTCACGTTGTTTTCTTCTCTTTTAGGTCGGGAAAAACGAATCAGTGCCTGAGGCCAGACCTTTGATAGCATCTTAATCACAATTCCAGTGTTAGTAGGGGGGACTGTTGAGTGCCATCAATAGTAGGGCGACCAATAACACGGATTTGTTGGAAGCAAGTTGCTTTGCCATTGGTTTTGACTTGAAAATCTCGCGACTTAGGGGCTTGCAGGCAAAAGCGGGCTGCTGTGTAGCGGTATTGCCTTGGGGACGTCTATTTTCCGATATTTGGGGATGTTGTCCTCTCCACCCCCTGCAATGTCTGCGTGTCCAGTGACCAAGATTGACCGGTACATACTCGTTTTGTTTCTGCGGACAGCGCTGATCTGTTTCTGCTCCATTGCGGGGATTTTTGTGGTTTTCCACGCTTTTTCACACATGGAAGATTTGTTGCGTCAGGGGCAGCAACAAGGCAGTTTGGTCACAGTATTCATCCGCTGCTACGGCCCCTATATGTTGCTGCTGTTTGACATGACGGGTGCCATCATCACGCTGATGGCGTTTCTGTTTACGGTGGGTTGGTTGCGACGTACTGGTGAGCTGACAGCAATCTTATCGGCGGGAATCTCACACGGTCGAATTTTTCAACCGACCATTTACGCCAGTTTGACCATCATTCTTGTGCAATTGGCTAACCGAGAATTGCTGCTCCCCAACTATCGCGATTCATTGTCCTTCAAGGCGAAGAAGGTTTTCGCTGACGGCGAGGAGCCTATTTCGCTCCAGAAGGATTACATGAATCAAGTGTCTCTCGATGGTGTGGGGCTTGATGTGAAAAACAATTTGATTAACGGTCCCAGTTTTCGCCTTGATGGTGATTACCCCGGTTTTGGTGAAATCCTGGTCGCGGACACCGCGCAGTGGCTCGAAGCCGATACGAGGCACGAGGCGGGTTATTTGTTGAATGACGTGGAATTTCCTGTGGCAATCGACGCATTGGGATCGGTAGCCTTGGAAGATCGTGTGATCCTAATGACGCCAAAGGATTTTCCGTGGCTACAAAAAGGGCAGTGTTTTTTCGCTACAACAGTGCACCCGGAACTATTGCGAGCCAACAAAGAGGCCAAGAGTCGTGCAAGTCTTACTGATCTCATCAGTCGCATGCGTAATCCCGCCATCTTCAACCCTCCAAGTTTGGAGGTGATGTTGCATGAGCGAATGGTACGTGTACCTCTCGACTTTGGCTTGATCTTACTGGGTCTACCCATTGTCATTAATCGACATGGTCGTGCTCTGTTTTTTATGGTCGGAGCGGCAATGTTTACGGTACTTGGATTTTTCGTCGTCAAGACGATTGGCACCACTCTGGGGTCCAATGGGATTTGGCTATCACCCTCGATGGCTGCCTGGTTGCCGCTGATTGTTGTGGCTCCCATCGCGTATGTTCGTTATCGCGAATCACATCTCGTATGAATCCTGCTGAAATCACAGTGGTAATCCCTGCTCTGAACGAAGAACAGGTAATTAGTCGTTCAGTGCATTCTGCGGTTTCTGCTGGTGCTATCGAAGTGATTGTGTCTGATGGGGGTAGCCGTGATCAAACGGTTGAACGGGCGATTGAAGCGGGAGCCTCGTCAGTAGTGCGATCAATGCCTGGGCGTGGCGTTCAAATGAATTTCGCTGCTCATTTGGCGACTGGCCAGTTCATTTTGTTTCTGCATGCTGATAACGAATTGCCAGAGCAGGCTCTCAGGCAAATCTGTGTGCATGAGGAGGCAGCGTGGGGGGCTTTTCAGCAACAGATAGATTCACGACGGAAAGTCTATCGCTTGATCGAGTGGGGAAATGACTTAAGAGTCCGCTGGAGACAGGTTCCCTTTGGCGACCAAGGAATGTTTGTTCGCCGTACGCTATTTGAGGAACTAGGTGGATTTGCTGAGATCCCCCTGATGGAAGATGTCGAGCTTTCTCATCGCTTGCGGAAGGTCCAAGCACCTGTGCTATTGCAGGGCCCGTTGCAAATCAGCGCTCGCCGATGGGAGAAGAAAGGTGTGCTGCGGCAAACGCTGACCAATTGGATGATTCAGCTTTCTTATGCCAGAGGCATCTCTGTTGAGCAACTGGCGCAGAAATACTATGGCAGCTAGCGGGCCCGCGGGTGAGCCCGTTCATACACTTGGCGAAGATTTGCAGTGCTGACACGTGTGTAGATTTGCGTGGTCGCCAGACTCTTATGCCCCAGTAATTCTTGAACGCTTCGAATATCGGCTCCTCGGTCCAAAAGATGGGTTGCGAAACTATGTCGTAGCGAGTGGGGGCTTATTCGGGTGTCAAGGCCGGCAGCGGCGATGTGCTTTTCCAGCATTCGTCCCACACTTCGCGTCGTGAGGATGCGTCCAAAGCGATTTACAAAGACCGGTGCTTGCCGTCCTAGTGCTTCGGTTTGTGGATGTCTTGTTCGTTTGCGACGATACCTTTTGATAGCCTTGATGGCGTAGGAACCAAGCGGGCTGAGCCGCTCTTTTCTGCCCTTACCACGAACACGGACGATCTGTTCCGATTCATCGAGGTCACTATCACGCAAATTCACAAGTTCACTGACACGCAGGCCCGCTGAATACATTGTTTCAAGAATGGCTCGATCTCTCAGCCCAGCCATCTCGTTTGCCGGCGGCGCGGAAAGAAGTCGCCCAATTTCCGCCGTTGAAAGAACAAGCGGTAACTTTCGCTGGTGACGTGGGTTGCGAAGTGGCTTGGCTGGGTTGTCGTTAGCGATTCCCTGCCGTATCGCAAACCGATAAAAGCTCCGCAGCGAAGCAAGTTTTCTTGCTATCGTCGTTCGTGCATAACCCGCCTCTTGCAGGGCTGCTTGAAAAGCACGCAAGTCCTGTGGAGAAAGCGAATCAGGACGTGGGATTTGACCACGGGTCGTTTCAAGCCAGTCAATCAGTCCGAATAGGTCTTCTCGATACGCTTTGATGGTCAGGTCCGAGGCATTGCGCTCGGTGGCGAGGTATCGGAGAAACTGAGCAATTCCACTGCGCATTGATTAATGAAAGTCGTCCATGGACAAGCTGTCAAATTCCTGACTTGCAAGCAAATCGTCGTCGCTAGGTACCGCGTCGCGGATCTTTCGACTCAGCATCGCAGCGTCGTACCAGCTGAAATCCAGTTCCGGGTCAGCGGCAAAGCGTGCCAGCTGCCGGAGGGTTTCGTCTCGGTTTTCATCGTCAAAAAGAAAGATGAATTTCTCTTCCCCTTTAACCAACGCGAGTACGTTGACTTCTTTATCCATGTTGGCAGCTGTCCCGAAGCGTTGAGCGGTATATCGTGCAGGTGTTTCAACCTGACAAGGCTCAATATCGGCTCAATGGCCACCTGAAGATGAGATCGGTTTCCTCTCTTCCACCTCGAGATTCAAGCATTTCTGTAATGTGCAGGTGACAACAGAAATGAATGAAATCATCGCTACGTTTTAAGTAACCCTGCCAGCTTGCCGGACGTGCATCATCTGACGACTCAATGTAATTTGAGAGCCTTTCGGTAAAGTAAGGGTCATCTCCCCGGTAGATGCGGGTGTGGTTTAGAATCGGTTCGTGACTGACGATCATTTTGTGGGGAACCGGTGACGGTGGATCAGGAATCAAGTCTGTCGGGTTAGGCCAGTGCTCCGGTAGCAAAGGACTGACTCCCTCCATGCTCGCGTATCCACCCTGCCGCAGGGGCATGGTTAGGTCTCCGGAATAAGGTGTCACGCTCGATGAAAAATCCGGATTTGCAGGTAAAGCTTCCAATTCGTCGGAAGCTAGTGCAATCTTGTCGAACTGTGTTCCGCCCTGATTGCCTTGGGTGTCCTGCGAACTTGCCTGACGCGAGTTGTCAGCAACTGGCGTTTGTGTAGCGAGCTGACTGCGAGCAAGATCGAATTGCGTGTCACGAACGATCCGTGATGGAATGTCATTTTCCTGCTGAGTTCCCCAAGGTAGGCCATAGCCGTTTGGGATCGGATGAAAACCCTCGTTCGCAGCGTACCAGTGTACGGTCATCGCCATTCTCGGCGGGTAATAAGCATCAAAGTCAGTGATTGAACCCACAACCAAGGCCTCAACGCCCATGAAATCTGCCAATTTCTGAAAATCTGCGCCGCTTAAGGGCTCACCGTGCTGCTGGCTGTAAATCATCCATTGGGTTTTTGTGACACCAACAGGCAAAACTTCAAAACCTGGAATCGCTTGCAAAGCCCCGTAGTATTTTTCCGCTACTAATTCTGTATCAACCGTGGGGTTCTGACTCTGGTTGTTGAACGGCAGCACCGCGACCCGCTGGATTTGTGGAAACGGGTTGTGAATCCGTTCCCTTTGGTAAGAGACGGGGTAAAGAGAGCATCCCACACTGCTGAGCAAGAAGAGCAGAAATATTGGGATTGAACCCAGATGATTGAGTTTCACGGGATTACCGGCGCACGGGTAGACGCGTAAATCCTCCACCCCAGTGGAAGCTATCGACCACATGGGCCGCAAACTTTAACTGTTCATAAAATTCTTCCACCCTGAGCAGTTTCCGGATGCCTCGGTTTCGGTCGGGGATTTCAGGGTGCTTGACCTCGGACGTCAAAACAAACAATTGCTGCCTGCTCTCAGCTTGTTTTATGTTTAGCCCAGTGACCAGCCACTTCTCGGTTCTCGCTTGAGCAGTGGCTGGGCTTCGGGGCAACCAATGCATTCCATGGCATCTTTGTCCCATGTGATTTTTTTCCCTAGCCGATAGGCCACATTACCTAGGTGATTGGCTTCGGTTAATGGCCCAGCATAGCTGAATGGGCTTCCAGTGACGGCATTCCCCCTACACGCATCAAGCCATTGCTGGTGATGACCGGCGGGGGTTGGCAGAAACGGTTCGGGTGGGGTGAAGTCTTTGAATTCATTTTCAGGAAGCAGCAGATGCTTGCGGTAGTCTGACAGCAACATTCCCTTTGAACCGATGAACAAGACTCCACTTCCCCACTTGGGGATGCCGCCTTGTTTCCAGATTTCTGGTTTGTGTGTTCCTTGATGCCAAGTCATGGTGACTGGGGGGAGTCTGCCCACACTAGGAATGTCTCTTGCGTCATACTCGTAGACAGCGGTCATTGAAGCTGGGGCGATTTCTGGATGTGCGGGTGGCCCACTTGCCTCTACGGTGCGCGGGGCATCAAGCCGCAAGGCCCAGAATGGCAGGTCATTCCAATGGCTACCCAAGTCAGACATGGTGCCATTGCCAAAGTCCCACCAACGGTACCATTTTGGTCCTGGAAAATAGGCCTGATGAAAAGGTCGATAGGGTGCTGGTCCCAGCCATAGGTCCCAATTTAGGTACGCTGGTGGTGTGATTGTTTCTTGGGGGCGGCTTGAAGCGTTGGAAATGTCCCGATTCTTTTTCGCTGCTTCCTGACTTTGCAGTCCCCATGCTCTCGACACCCAAACGTGCACTTCGCTGACATCGCCAATGGCATCGCTTTGAATGAGTTCAACGACGCGGTGATAATTCTTGGAAGCATGAATTTGGGTTCCCATTTGGGTAGCCACGCCCGCTTTCTGTGCGGCCTTGGTAAGGCGCCGGGTTTCATCGATGTTGTAGGCAAGTGGTTTTTCGCAGTAGACGTGCTTGGCGAGTTGCAGTGCTGGCATTGCAGCGTAGGCATGTGTGTGCTCAGGAGTGCTGACGACCACCGCGTCAACGTCGTTCCCGATGTCATCGTAGAGTTTTCGAAAGTCTTGAAACTGTTTTGCTCTCGGAAATTTGTTGCCAGCACTGGTCAAAAACCTGCTGTCGACATCACACAGGGCCACAACGTCGACGCCTTCACTTTTGGCGATCGTTTGCAGGTTGCTACCTCCACGTCCGCCTGTTCCGATGAAGGCAATTTTCATTCGATCATTTGGGCTCGCAAATGACACTTCAGGAAGGGCTGACACTGCGGAGATGGCGGCAGCTTTGGCAAGTAAATCGCGACGAGTGGTTCGAGGAATTACTGGTGGCATTACATGCTCGCGTGGGTGGCAATTGATTGGATGGAAGCATCTGAATATTCAGCACCTTGGACTGCTGAGTCTAGCGGATCTGAATGGTAGGGAGGTGTCATGACACGAAAAAAGGGAGTTCCCCGTCATGACCGGAAACTCCCTCTTGAGCAATCCACGCTTGATCCAGCGGATTAAGCTGCAGCAAGGCGAGCAGCGACTGCGTCCCAGTCGACAACATTCCAGAAGGCCGAGACGTAGTCCGGACGACGGTTCTGGTAGTTTAGATAGTAGGCATGCTCCCATACGTCCAATCCGAGCAGAGGTGTTCCGCCGATGCCCGCAATCTCGGTCCCCATGAGAGGGCTGTCCTGATTTGCGGTGCTACCAACTTTCAGTATTCCGCCTTCGACGTACAACCACGCCCATCCGCTTCCGAAGCGGGTTGCTGCGGCAGTTGAAAACTGCTCTTTCATTGCGTCGATCGAACCGAATGCACTGTCGATCGCGGCGGCGAGGTCGCCGCTTGGGGAACCGCCTTTTCCGGGACCCATTACGGTCCAAAACAGCGAATGATTCGCGTGGCCACCGCCGTTGTTGCGGACGGCACCAAGTTTATCTGCGGGGACGCTCGCGAGGTTCGAAACCAGATCTTCGATTGTCTTTCCATCGAGATCCGTGCCAGCGATTGCGTCGTTCACCTTGTTGATGTACGCCTGATGATGCTTTGTGTGATGGATTTCCATCGTTTGCGCATCGATATGCGGCTCCAGCGCATCGTAGCCATACGCCAAGGAAGGTAGTGTGAAGGCCATAACGTTAGACAACTCCGTAAGCGGGGCGGATTGAAAATCTTTCACAGAACGATAGCGGGCCGGCTAGCGATCGCAAGAGGTTAACCCCTTGTGTTATCTAGAATCTCGGACATCCGATAGCTTTTTCGCCTCTCTGACCCCTGCCCATAACAGGCTTTTAGGCCCGCATTTCACTGCCGGTTTTTTGGGCCTGATGACGGGGGACGGCTTAATGCAAACCAGCCCACAATCACCTAAAAGGTGGTTAACCCGGTTCGACAGCTGCGATCGAGGAACTGTCCTCGGTATCGACGTCGCTTGGGGGATCTGCAGGTTTTACGTCCGTCATGGTAGTTGGATCTCAGTTGCGAAAAGACGTAGCGATCACTCTCTGGAAACTCTCGTCACACCAGAGTCTAGCCCTGAAAGGGGGGGTGGGTTGCCCTGATCTCTTCGAATGGTTGCGACTGCGACCTGTCGAACCTACTATGAGGTTTGTCGGAGGGGCAAATCTGGCCGCGGGGGAAGTGGTGATTCACTTGGTGCGGATAGAATTGGCTCCGGCAGACGTGTTTTCATTCGGCTGAGTTTCTCGCAGCCATTCCGTTCCAACCTTGGAAGTTTTGGCGTGAGTCTTTCCGATTTCGATCGCGAGCTTTTGCAGTGTTGTCTCGATCGGGCACCTCGAGCTTGGCAGAATTTTGTGGACCGATTTCTTGGATTGGTCATCCACGTGGCCAATCATGTGGCAGATTCACGCGGAATCCAACTGGATCAGGCTTCTCGCGATGACCTTGTTGCAGAGGTTTTTCTGGTTTTGATTGCGGATGATTTTTCGGTACTTCGGAAATTCCGTCGCAATTGTTCCTTGGCTACTTATCTGACTGTCATCTCCCGTCGGGTTATCGTTCGCAGGCTGAATCAGGGAAAGCAGCATGTGGCGGTGACCAGTCCCCCTGAGCCACCTCTTGTTGATGATAAATCACCCCAACGCATCGCAGCTGCAGAGGAAGTTCATCAACTTTTATCTCAGCTTGATGAACGTGAGGCTGCAATTGTTCGCATGTACCATCTGGAAGGAAAATCGTACGATGAGATCAGTCAAGCAACGGGTCTTGCCGTCAACAGTATCGGTCCTGTTCTAACCCGAGCGCGGGAAAAAATGCGTGCCAAGGGGTTTGACCGCTAGGCTTGTGCATTTGTCATCAGGCTCGCTTTCCGCTGTGCATATTGCTGTTACAGTTAGCATCGATGGTGCTTACCACAGCATCAAGTCGACAGACTGGCGATCAGTTTATCGTCTGACGCATCGGTGATGTGTACAGGCAGAAGGTCGCCGACGTTGAGCGAATCGATGCCTGTTTCTGCTGAGGTTGGCAACATCAACTCACTCGGAGCGTAGCGACAGGTGGTACCGCGTAGCAGTCGATGGGTTGGCGATCCGGCAAGATTACCACTGGCGTTGTCACAGACCAAGCCAGAGCTTGCCTTATCTACCAAATCTCTTGACGATTCCACGAGAAGCTCAAGCTTATATCCTATCAGCTGCTGGTAATAATCCTTTCGAAGCTCTTTTTCTAACTCCGTCAGACGTTTGACACGCTCGCTCCGAACCTGCTTGGTAATCTGGTCTGACATCTCTGCAGCCGGAGTACCTCGTCTCGGACTGAATGGAAATGCATGGATTTTTGAGAAACCTGCTTGTTGGCAAGTTGTGAGTGTTTGCTCAAATTCTTTCTCCGTTTCACCGGGGAAACCGGCGATCACGTCAGTTGTGATGGCTGGTTTGTCTAACGATTCTTTCAGCATCTGGCATCGATCCAGAAACATGCGTGTTCCCCAACGCCTTCTCATGCGTCTGAGTACAGAATCGCTACCACTTTGCAGACAAAGGTGTAGGTGTGGAACAATCCGGTGTGGGTGATCTTGCATCACGGAGATCAGTTCGCGAGTGACCTCCGTTGCTTCAATGCTGCTGAGTCTGATTCGAAAGTCTCCGGTCAACTCGCATAGATCCCGCAGTAAGTGTGCCAGGCGTATCCATTCCTCTTTGGGTTTGTTGCGGTTCCAATCCACTCCGTAATGCCCAAGATGAATTCCAGTCAGCACCACTTCACGATGTCCGGCTTCGGTCAGGCGGCTGACTTCATCGACAATGTGTTGATGGGGGCGGCTCGTCAGCTTAGGTCGGACATGGGGAATGATGCAGTAACTGCAACGTAGTAAGCAGCCATCCTGAACCTTCACATAAGCGCGGTGACGCCCAGAGAACCCGTCGAGACCCGTGGGGACATCGATGACGCCAAAGCGTGACATCAGATCAGGCAATTCACGTTTGTCAGTCACCACTTCGGCAACGCCGGGTAGTTCAGCCACTTCCTGTGGTGCCCGCGTTGCGTAGCAACCCATGACAACAATTTTGGCGTCTGGATTTTGACGGTTGAGTCGACGAACTACCTGCCGGCTTTTGGAGTCACCCTCGGATGTGACTGTGCAGGTGTTGACAATGCAAACATCCGCTTTCTCTGAGCTTTCACAGTCGGTGTAGCCGACTCGCTGCAGCCCTTGCCGGACCAATTCCGTCTCATATTGATTAACTTTGCAACCGAGGGTCGCGACGCGAAGTTTAGCGTTCATGCAGCCGAAATTACTCTTGGACGGGCTCGATGGTTGCCGACATGCTGCCTTTGCATCGAGCAATCAGGTCATCTTTACCAAATGAGTGAATCTGCTCTCTCTTGAGTTCGGCGTGTTCAAGAGTGGTGGTCAAACAGATCGCGCGGCCGCCGGAATCGACTTCCTTTGCGATCTGAAAGCCAGTTTCGATTGGGTGCCTGAAGATCTGTTTCATCATCAGAACGACATAGTCGTAACTGTGATCGGCATCATCCCAAAGAATGACATGGAAGCGAGGTTGCTTCTTGGGCCGTTTTTTCTGTTGTTTTTCAGCGCCGATTGTAGGGTCGGCCACCGCTGTTTGCTGATCGGCCATCGCAGATCATACTCCTTTCGTTTCAACCCGACAGATCGCTGGGAAAAGACCGGTTATTCTCCCCGACAGCGAACTGCGTATATTGTAGCGCGAACTGGTGCCCATCGGCAGTCCCGAATTGAATAAAACGTCAAGGCTTTAACGTATATGACCGCTTCCCAAGATTTACTGGGTCAACTTGCAGAATCCGCTCCTCGACATCTCGCAGAATTGGTCGAGTGGCTAAGGATTCCGAGTATCAGCAGCGATAGTACCCGTGTTAATGATGTAAAACAGGCAGCAACCTGGGTAGCCGATAAGCTGGAACGTGCGGGGCTAGCGATCGAAATTCTGCCGACTCAGGGGCACCCGATGGTTTATGCGGAGTCACCAAGAATTGAGGGTGCTCCTGTTGTTCTGGTTTATGGACACTATGACGTTCAGCCCGTTGAACCACTGGATGAGTGGGTCAATGGACCATTTGAGCCGACCGTTCGAGATGGGAATTTGTACGCCCGTGGTGCCACCGATGACAAAGGACAGGTGCTGACTCATGTCCAAAGTGTCTGTGATTGGCTCGCCAGCGGGCAGCCTCTTCCCTTGCAGGTCAAGTTTTTGATTGAAGGTGAAGAAGAGGTCGGTAGTGAAAATTTGGAGCGAATGCTGCCTGACTTGGAGGAAAAACTCGCATGTGACTGCGTTGTGATTAGTGACAGTGGACAGTATTCCGACGGGCAACCGGCGATCACATACGGACTTCGAGGGATTGCTACGTACGAGCTGACGGTACATGGGCCGAGCCAAGATCTCCATAGTGGCTCTTTTGGGGGAGCTGTGATGAACCCGGCGATTGCCTTGTGCCAGTTGCTGGGCAGCATGGTTGATGGACAGGGACGCGTACAAATCCCCGGGTATTACGATAAAGTCCGAGACCTAAGTCAGGAGGAGCGTGATCAATGGGCTGGACTGCCACAGAATGATCCTGAATTTGCAGCCGCGATTGGTGTCGACCAGCTTGCTGGTGAGCACGGCTATACCACTGACGAACGGCGATGGGCCCGACCGACCTTTGATGTCAATGGACTGACCTCCGGACACCAAGGCGAGGGTGTCAAGACAATCATTCCTGCCACAGCCAAGGCAAAATTCAGCTTTCGACTCGTGCCAAATCAGGATCCAAGCGAAGTGACTGCCGCCGTTGAACA
>DOPG01000423.1:0-14053 GCA_003513555.1 Rhodopirellula sp.
CAGTATGGTAGAACGACCGTGAACACCTTTGCCGGCATCGGCTTTATAGTCTTCCATCGTTAAGCCTCCACCCGGCTTAAAACCATCGGCAACCGGCAAGCCATGATTCATCCCGTCTCCGTGGTTGGTTCCCGGAACACCAAAGTAGGAGCCAAAACCCTGATCCATCGGTAGATAGCCAACGGCGTGCCCAAGGTGCCACTTCCCGACAAGCGCGCTGGTGTAGCCCTTTTCTTTCAGCAGTTCGGGAATCGTGACGGTCTCCTGGCACATCCCGACACTGGAGTGGGGATAAACGATCGAACCGACACCCACTCGAAAATTATAGGCACCACTCATCAGAGTGGCTCGGGCCGGAGAGCACTTGTGTCGCGCGTAAAAGTCGGTAAATCGCACGCCATGGGCAGCTATCGAGTCGATATTTGGGGTCCTGACCGTCGGGTGCCCATAGCAACTCAGATCACCGTATCCCTGATCCCCGGTCATGATGAACACGAAATTCGGCAGCTCACTGGCATACCCGGCAGTACACGAGGAAACGGTAGCCAAAATCAGAAGCAACACAGTGAGAGTGGGTTTCATGGATTTAGTTATGCGAGCGTTTCTGACTTTTTGGCTTGGCTTCTTCGCGAGCCTTTCTGCGCGTTTCGCGTTTTGCCTTTTTCGTGGATTTGTCGTCGGGATCCGGCTCGGCGGTGGCTCCCGGATTTCCCTTCAACGCTTTTGGTACCGATACTGTTTTGCCTTTGATATCGAGTTGCTTGACGAGTTCGATCTGCTTGCTGATTTGGCCAGATGCAGCCGCGTTTCCTCCTGGAATAAACTCTCCAAAGGGACGACCAATGACTTCGAGGTCTTGTTGCATAAGGTCACGCATCTCGTTGAGGCGATCAGCCTTGTCTTCGCGGTAGGCTAGGTTCTTCATTTCTTTCGGATCACTCTTCAGGTTGTAGAGCTGATCTTCGTCGAAGAAGCCGGGGCGGTCTGCACCTCGAACTCCAATGCCTAAACGCCCGATGTAGGACATGGCTCTGGGTAAGTTCTGCGGTGCGGCTCTCTTAATGGTAGCGATCTGTTCTTTGGTGTGGCGAACGGCAATGTAGGACCAATCTTTCGTGACGGTTGCCCGTGCAGCTCCCATTTCGAGATAAAGGTGATTCCGCCATTCTTCGGCTTTACCGTTTTTTAGAAGCGGCGTGAGACTCCGTCCATCGATCCGGTACGACTTCGGCTTCTCGGCTTTACCGAGGTCGAAGAACGTGGGTACGAGGTCGATGTTCTGCACGAGTTCGTCGCAGACCTGCCCCGCCGGGATTCCGTTTGGCCAACGCATGATCATGGGCACCTGACAACTGGCATGTGAAAAGACGGATGCTTTGCCGTCGCGCCCGTGATCGGGCGCGAAAATCACTAGCGTATTGTCATCGATTCCCAGTTCCTTGAGCTTCCGCAGAATCGCCCCCAGCGAATCATCGATCCACGCTTCGCCAGCTACATGGCTATTGGGATCGAACCCTTTTTCAGCAATTGTCCTGAGGAGCTCCTCTCGCGGTGTCATGACCTCTGGAAGACTCTCAGCTTCACCCTCGCCAGTTACGAGTGGGTGATCCATCGATCTTCGCCAGGACTTATCTGGTCCGTGCAGCAGGGTACTGCAAAGGTGAAGGTAAAAGGGGCCGTCCTTGTTCTCTTCGATGAATTCCAGAGCCGCCACCGTCGTCCATTCAGGGTTGTGCGAGGAATAGGGCTGATGAATGTTCTCTGGGTAGACGTTCTTCGCCCAGGAAAAGCCCAACGTCTCCAAGTAACGACACATCCAGCGTTCGTTGTGTTTGAACTGAGCCGATGTTTCAGGCCCGGGACTCACGTCTTTGGGAATGTTGATCCATTTGTCTTTTCCTTTGTAAAACTCCGGGAAATCCAATTCGGAAGTAAGGTGATATTTTCCAACGAAGCCGGTGTTATAACCGGCTTCACGGAGCACGTTCCCGACGTTCATCTTGTCACGTTCCAGCGCGACATTGAAATTGGGAAGCCCCTGATTTCCTTGACTACCGACCGCTTCAGCGTAAAGCTTGCTATACGAGTTACCAGCGAACCGGCCAGTCAGAAAACTGTATCGAGATGGCGTACATACTGAACTGCTGACGTAGGCACGAGTGAACTTCATGCCTTCGTCTGCCATGCGGTCGAGGTTGGGGGTGTAGGTATCGCCTCCATATGTGGCGATGCTCGATGGGTTCTGATCGTCGATCAGGAACATGATGATGTTAGGGCGTTCTCCGCGAGCAGTGGTGGCAACCATTGCCAACAAACAGAAGATCGAAAAGGAAAGCACAAGTCGTTTCAAAATCCGTGACCACTCAAATTTGTTCACCCGAAGCGTAAACACGGGACTGGAACCGCCAGACGTGACCGAACATCCCTCGCTTACGCGTTGATTTGACAAGAGATGCGAGACTGCAAAGAAGGTTTTCATGTTAATGATTTTTGGATGGCAGCAAGTGTGGTGGAGCGTTTTCTCTTCAGAACGGTTCAGTTCGGTGATTCCAAGGTAAGGCTTCCCTACTTTGCTTCGCGTACTTTGACACGTCCGGCTTTCTTTTTTTCGCGGGCAGCTCGCTTGTCTTCTTTCGACATTGCTTTGACTGGTGCACCGGCCTCAGGATTCCAGCGTTTGTCCTGCTTACTTATCGGGTCCGCCATTTCGTCGAGCCAGGCGTTGTACTTGTCAGTAAGTTCGGAAACCACCTCTGGGTATTTCTCAGCAAGGTCATTGGTTTCACTGAGATCATTTTCCAGATTGAACAATTCGACACGACGTTTCTCAGCAACCAGCTTCCAATTTCCGGAACGAATGGCCCACTTGCCTTTGTCACCCGCAGAACTCCAGTAAAGTTCATCATGGAGTTTGTCGGTTTCGCCTTTCAGGGCGGGCAGAATACTTTTACCGTCCAATGGCTTGTCCTTTGGCATGGGAAGCCCGGCTGCGTCGAGAGCCGTAGCAAACAGATCCGTCGACCACATCGGCACGCCGCATTTTTTTCCACCTTCAAGTTGGGCCGGCCACGACACAATGAACGGGACATGAATCCCGCCTTCGTAGTCCATCTGTTTGAACCCACGAAGCGGTGCGTTGTTGGCGCTCATGGCAGCGGAACCGCCATTATCCGTGAGAAAGATGAGCAACGTGTTGTCAAAAACTTCGTGCTTCTTCAGCGAGTCCACAATTTCACCCACTCCCCTATCGAGATGCATGACCATGGCCATCAGGGTATCGCGTGTTTCGTCCCCAGTAACTTGCTCGATGTCTTCTTCCGGAGCCTCCGGTGGAGCGTGTACTGCGTTGTAAGCAACATAGAGAAAGAAAGGGGCATCCTTGTGGCGGCCAATAAAATCAACCGCTTCCTCTGTGATTCGAGTGGTCAGGTAGCCTTCTTCATTGATGGGTTTGAGGCCGCGATAAATGGGGTGCTCCATGTCTGAGTGATCAAAGTAGGGATGTGCCCCACGTCCCATGAATCCATAGAACTCATCGAATCCACGATTCATTGCGTGGTACTCTTCCGTGAGTCCGAGATGCCACTTACCGAGTGCACCAGAGACGTAGCCGGCTGGCCCCAGTCGCTGAGGAATGAACACTTCATCAAGCGGAACGCCTGAACCTCCCTCTCCCGCGGTATAGATCCCAAATCGCTGCTGATAACGACCCGTCATCAGGCCCGCACGAGTCGGCGAACAGACATGCCCGCTGGTATAGCCCTGCGTGCAGATGATGGAAGAATGCGCAAGCGCATCGATATTGGGTGTACTGACTTCTGGCGGAGAGTGCGGGTTGTAGCTGACATCGGCATAGCCCTGATCATCTGTAAGAATGATCACAATGTTCGGTTTGTCTTCCGCCAGAACAAGCGAGGACATTCCGATCAGACTGAAGGTCAGTACCTTGAAGGTCAGTGTTTTTAGTGTTTGTGGAATGACCATGGTTAAGATTACGGGGGTTTCCATGCTCGCACTTGTGCGGCGGGTTGAAAGGTGTTTTCAGTCTGTTTGCTAGCCAGAAATGATCCGAAGCACGCAAGCTAAATCGATTAATTACGTTGCCTCGAGTTCATCTCATTTTCTTTTTTTTCGCGTTCTGGCTTTTCCGTGCGTGACACTCCGAATGTACGCCGCTGTTTCACGCTGCGTCAGGCTGCCTGACTTGTCCTCGTCAGCTCGCTTGAACACATTCTCGATGTGGTTCCCGCTTGTGCAGATAAAGGCAAACTCGTGGACATCAAGCATGTCGTCACTGTTTTCATCTGCTTGAACGAACCACTCGGCGGATGTTTTTCGAGAGATTTTCCACCATGACACCCCGCTGAGTGCCTTCATGAATTCAGCCGTGTCGAGTACACCATCATTATTCGCATCGGCCTTACGAAATGAATCAGGACCGTGCTTTGGTGAGTGATAAATGTGCTCACTGAACTCCACATAACTGACTGATTTGCTGGCGTCTTTGTCGACCTCGTTGAATAACTGCCGCTCCGTCATCGCAAGACGCTTTTCACCAAGCATGGATGAGTCACCGACTGGAGGTGTGAAAGTAATTGTCTTGATGAGCCCATTCTTTCCACTGGAGGCTTTCACCCCAAACCCGACCTGTGGTTTTTGTTCACTCTTCACGGGCAAGCCTACGTAATAAACTTTTGACTTTGGATTCAGGTATAGCTTACGGAGGTGCTCATCACTCTGCCGGACATCAAATATTTTTCCTGAAGAATCCACACTCGTGAGTGTGCCGACGACAACTGATTTTGCTGATCCCTCGCTGTCAGACTTAGCCCGAACATTCTCGGAGAGTACTAAGAAGGCGCTGAACAGAATTACGAGTTTGCAAATCAAAAATTTTGGTGTCATGCGAACAGCTCCATAATAGGTTCTTCTCCATCACCGATGGTCATGGGACGACCGGAAGGTGAGATCGCTGGTTTTTCGATTCCCATTCCAGCCGCAAATGCGATACTTGCGTGAAAAGCCCCCACGGACACGGCATGATCATCCACGTAATAACCAGCATCGTCACTCTTGCCGTAAACAAAGCCCTGCTTGGTGCCTCCACCTGCGAGCACGGTTGAAAAGCAGACGGGGTGATGACTGCGTCCATCACCATCGAAATTGGGCTTGCGCCCGAACTCTGTCGCGACGACCACCAGTGTTGAGTCGAGCATACCACGCTGCTGAAGATCATTGACAAGTGTTGCAAATGCCTGATCGAAGACGGGTGCTACCTCACCCATTTCGTCAGCAAGCGCTTTATGATGATCCCAGCCGTCGTGCTTTACCTCAACGAAACGGACGCCAGACTCAACCAAGCGTCGAGCAAGCAGGCAACCCTGACCGAACGAGTTGTTGCCGTAAGCTTCCCGCTGTTCTTGAGACTCGCCCGACAGATCAAAAGCCTTCAGTTCCTCACTCTTCATCAAAGCAAGAGCATCATCATAGAAGCTGTTGTACGCATTGACTCCCTTGTCATTGAACTTCGATCGGAAGTTGGCATCGAGCCCGTTAAGCAATGCCAGTCGCTTTCTCGCAACGGACTTACCGCCGATTGATTCAACATCATTGATCCCCTGACTGGGATCACCAATCGCGAGAGGTGCATATCCGGAAGGAAAGAAGCCATTGCCTTGGTCGGAGCGGCGGTTGATACACACGCTTGATGGTAACGTTTTGCTGCTCCGTCCCAAGTAATGAGTCCCCCAAGCCCCAAGGTTGGGGTGCAGGATCGTACCGCGTTTTTCAAAAGCAGTTCTCATAAAGTACTGGGCTGGCGCGTGGACCCCAATTTTGGCTTCCATCGACCGAATCACGCAGACACGGTTCGCGATTGACGCAAACTTCGGAAAGAAATCGGTGACTTGGAAGTCGGCTGATGTCTTAATCGTCTTTGCCGGTCCTTTGGAGTTGCCCTCTTTTGGGTCCAACGAGTCGATGTGACTTAAACCGCCACTAAGCATCAACCAGATAACCCTTTCTGCTTTACCGAACGCGGCAGGCTTCCGACCTGCCGATTCTTCAGCAACGAGCTGTGCTGCTGGCAGGATACTCAAGCCGAACGATGTTGCAGAACAGCGTTCTACGAACTGCCTGCGCGACAACGAGTCTAAAGAATGAAGAATTTGTTTCATGTCGGATCGGATCTTTGTGAAAATGAATCTCGTAGCCGCGTTTGTAGCTATTGAATGAACAAGAATTCACGGGAATTCAGCAGAGCCCATGTGATGTCGCCCAGGTCGAGCCCATGGTTAAGTGCTGAAATGCACTGCTTCATGTCTTGGTCACTCGGCGGTCGTGACAAATAGGTGCGGTACAGCGAAGCGATCTGTATAGCTTGAGTACTTTTGTTTCTCGCTGCCTCGACGGCTGATGCCTTGTCCATCAGACTTTCCATGACCTCACCATTCATCATCGCCAGCGATTCGGTAATACCGCCTTCAGTCGATCCATCATCGGCAACTTCACGAGCTGACTGACCTGCGACTCGCAGAAAATGAGTGGGCGGCATCGGTTGTGGCAACTCCGAAGCCCGCAGCCACGAATCCGCGCCGCGCAGCTTGGCTTTCCGTTTGCTCGAACCCATGAACAGTCCACGTCCGCTGCTACCGTTGGATGAGTTTTTACCTTGGCGCGAGTCTAAAAGTGTCGTTGCAAAGTCAAAAATCTTCTCACGATCTTGTGCAATTTTCTTTCTATCATTCTCAAACTCAAAAGGAAAAACCAGGCGTTCAATGATGGGCGCGTGATCCGTCTTGATACGATCGATTTCGGGGCCCCGCAGGAGGAGAACAATGGAGTCCCATGCCTGCTCAGCCGTCATACGACGTAACAACGGGCCAGGGAACCGAAAGCCCTCGCCCTCAGGCGGCGTCACGCTGACCTGCTGCTGGTACGTTTTCGTATTCATCACAACTCGCTGGAACTCGCGAAGATCGAAATCGACATCTCGCATGAGCTGGGCGAGAAACTTCAAGAGTTCCGGATTCGTTGCTTCTTCCAGAACGTCAAGGTCCGTCACCGGTTCCTTCACAGCAACGCCGAAGAACTTCTTCCACATACGGTTAGCGATCGCCTCGGCGAACCGTGGATTCTTGGGTGACGTCACCCAACGGGCGAATAGCTTCCTTAGATAGCGAGGATCGTTGGTCGTCACATTTGCCCGCCTGGCACCTTTCCATGTAATGAACTTCGGAACAACTTTCTCGCCTGGCTGGGCGTCATCATACGCGTAGTCTTCAGGAAATTCGGTCACGCGCCCCTCTTCATAGACAACGCGTTCCATGTTTGGCTGAAGCAAGGTGACGAGATTGGCTTTCGAAAAACGTTCATCACGCAACGTTATCGCCGGTTTACGAGTGTCGACACGGTCAAAGGCCGTCGAGCCAAAAAAGGACGCCATTTCATAGAAGTCGCGCTGAGTCCATTCGGCGAAGGGGTGGTCATGGCACTGCGCACAGGCAACATTGGCACCAAGAAAAGTGGTCAGCGTGTTGGAAAGGCTATCCAGCGGCATGCTGGCATCTCGCAGCAGGTAGGCGGTGGCACCATTCTCTCCCAGTCGGCCTTCCGCAGTTAACATGTCATTGACCAATTCATCCCATGGACGATTCTCCCGAAGCTGCAACTTGAGCCATGTATGAAAGGTCCAAGTCTTTCCAATACGGTAATAGTCATCCTTCACACGAAGCATGTCTCCCAGCCAGTTGAACATATGAGACTCGTGCCCGGGGGACTCCAGCAGTTGATCGATCAACCTCGCTCGACGGTCTTTCCGCCTGTCGTCGAAAAAACTTGCAAGTTCCTGATCGGTTGGAATTCGACCAATCGCATCCAGATACACCCGCCGGACGAATTGAAAATCACTAACCGGCGGATTAGGGCGTATTTCGTGCTTCTTCAGATCAAGCTGAATGATCGCGTCAATTCGCGAAGAAGCATCCACCGCGTTATCCGCGCATGCATTCGTTGTTGTGACAATGAGTCCCAGAAGCAGCCAGCTGTATCTGATTGGTCTTCGAATCGTTGACATAGTAAATAAGAGGAGTTTGGTATGACCGTAGTGGTAGTTTTTTACAAAAACGAAACAGGCTGAAATCCCGATCTAAGGCTCTTCTGCGAGGACCACCCGAATTTGATCGACTGCTGAACTCGCTGACAGGTCAAGCGACAGAGTCCGGCGATCCTCGCTCAATGTCACATTATCACGCCCAGAGTCAGGCAGGTCATCGGGTCGAGTTGGCTCAATGCCGCGCCGCGTGTCTCCATAGTCCCCCAGCGGATGCCCAAGCAGCTCGTCTGTCCTGATGAGATGCGTGGTCCCACCAATCAGCCCGAGAATCGGCCGATCAAATGTAATCTGCCCGATCACCCTCGCTCCGGCGGTTTCGCCTCGAGTGAACTCACCAATCGGATTGAGCTGCAACAAATAACTCCGAATTACCTGCCCAGCAGCAATCGCTTGTTTGTTCCGGCGTCGAACAGGAACATAATGCCCAGGCTCCGTGACGTTGACCTTGAGATCTGAACGGAGCAGGACATGCGAACGCTCGTGGAATACCAGAATACGTTCGCTGTCCTCATACCTTCCCGGCACAAAGTCGGGGCCAGGCGACACAAACTTCATCAGACCAGTTGCCTGCAACACACCAGACGTCACCGGCCAAGCGTTCTCATAACGCTCAGTCGAATAGTCAACAGTGTCGATGGAATCAGCTTTGGGCCTGGACCGCACGGCGCTGCCCTCGCGGACAAGCTGAGGCGCGTCCTCACCCTCAGCAAGACTGACCTCCACTTCTCCTTCAAAGACACAGACGTCAGTTTCACCGTCGCCTCCCACAGAAACACCAAACGCAGTTCCCAAATCAACGACATCCATTGCCGGCGTGAGCACTTCGAAACCTACCGCAGACTCCGGTATAGAGGCGGTGAGAATTCCACTGGCCAGGATCGTTTGATCTGCCGATAAAATCTCAAACTCGGCCGGCCCCTGAAGTGTGACTGTGACACCATTACGGAAGTCCAATCGTGCCAGACCAATCTCCAAATACAGTTTGCCCTTACCGAGCTGGTCTCCCAGAACTCGTTCTTCGCTTCCCCATTTTGCATGAGAGGTGTACTCAAGCGTGGCAATCGCTGGGGTGCCGCCTTCTGGCGATGATTCTGTGCCTGACCAATTCAGGAAAAGGAACAGAGATGCAGCTGTAGCCAGCACCGCCACCGTGACTGCAAGTGCGCGTTGCGCCGCCTGTTCTTTTGAAGCTGCCTTCCAGCTGGAAACGCCCACAGGAGAATCGACGCCTGAAGCTTCCGAGGGACTACTCTTTCCATCAGTAGTCGCGTCTCCCGACTCGAAGGCTCGACCATATTCATGAATCAACCCCGTCACCAAACGCAGATCGTTGAATTGCCGCACGCGATCAGGTGAGTTTGCCAACTCGCGATTCAGCAACTCCAGGTCGCCGGCGTCGAGTGCGTCTTCCAGATACACCGTGGTCAATCGCAGAAATTCTTCATCATTCATGAGATGAAATCTCCCGTGTCAACTGCAGCCAGCTTCTTTTCAATGCACTGGGCAAGAGTGACATAAATGCGTTGCAGAGCTTTATACACAGCACTTGGCTTTCTCCCGAGCTTCTCAGCCACCCGATTTCCCCGCAGCCCTTCAAAATAACGCATCCTGATCGTCTCACGCGACCTCTCGCTCAACTCGTCAAGGCAGTCATGAAGTGCGTCCGCCCGCATGGGGATGTCAGCGGTTCCGCGCCGTTCAAGATCTGCGTCCACGAGATTAAGGATGGAGTCGTCAAGTAAGGCAACTTGATATTTTTGTTGGCGAATCAATTCGTAACATCGGTTACGAAGCACCCTCCAAGACCAACCTCGCAGATGCCCAGGCCCCTCAAACATGTCCTTGTTTTCTAAAACTTTTGCCAACATGTCTTGATAGGCATCTTCTGCCAAGTGCGACTGGCGCAGAATCGACCACGCTAACGCGATCTGCTTCGTACGTTCAGGAAGCAAGGCTTTGAGGATTTCAGTACGGTCCATGAACTCTATCATGCGCGAGACCAGAAAGTGTGGACATGTTTTTTTCAGAAACTATCTGCTAATACGGAGATAACCCTGAAAACCGTAGTGATCGCAGCACGGAACAGTTCCAGAGAACTCACAAACTGCCGCACAACTTCACTCGATCCAGGGCATGAGCCACCCTGGCTTGACACAATTCCGTCACCCGAACAAGTTCCGCTTGGGCTGCGCACTCTCAAAACGCACACAACAGATGGTAATGTCTGACGCCATCCATCCGATTCGGGCAACGCTTCGGTGTCGCATCTTGCGGCAACCATTGAGTTAAGTGAAAGCCAAGCAAAACATCTTTGTCGATGCTTATGGATTATCAGGCCTGAAGCCAAAAACACGTGAAACAGATAGCCCTCAGCGTTCTGCGGTTCAGCATGCAGTTGAAGCCAATAGCGGAGTTCTTTCAGTTCCGCTGGCTGCGACCACCTTGCCTTGGCTGCCACACCCTTTATTGCATAGAAAATGCATGTGCAGGGCGGTTGCGTATGCAAGGCTGAGGTCGCTATGCTGTCTGACTTCAGAGGTGCCGCATGTCCTGCTGCGCCTCGCAAGACTTATTGACTGATGACCGCACAAACGATGACGTCTGAAAAAACTTCCAAAGAAGGTCTTCCCGATATTCAGTCCTCCGTTGACGATCGCAACATCGCGATCAGCAAGGTAGGAGTCACCTCGATTCGCTGGCCAATTCGGTTTGTGTCATCTTCCCAAGGTGGAACCGCCGAACAGTCGACTACAGCAAGCTTCGATATGTTTGTGTCCTTGCCAGCAAATCGAAAAGGGACACACATGTCCCGATTCTTGCAACTGTTGAGCGGATGGGATGCTTGTTTCAGCCTTGAATCCCTAAAAAAATTCTGCCAAACCATTTGTGACAAACTTGATTCAGATGATGCGCATGTGACTTTGCGTTTCCCCTATTTTGTGGATCGTCGAGCCCCGGTCACGGGAGAAGCCGGAAAGATTCAGCTCGAAGTCACGATTGATGTGAAGAGTGGAAGCCAGAACGATTTGGTCATGACTGTTACCGGGCCAGCAACCAGCCTATGTCCCTGCTCCAAGGAAATCTCAGCTCGCGGTGCACATAATCAACGCTGCAAATTGGCGGTAAGTTTTCGGTGCAAGCCGCAGACAGAAATTTCGATTGAAGAGTTGTATGAAATGATGGAGCAGTCTGCTTCGACGCAAATTTTCCCAATCCTGAAGCGGTCAGACGAAAAATGGGTCACGGAAGCCGCGTATGACAATCCAAAGTTCGTGGAAGACATCGTCCGAGACTTGGCTTTGGCCTTGAGTGGTGACGATCGCATCGCCTGGTATCGCTGTTCGTCGGAGAATTACGAATCGATCCATCAACACAATGCATACGGCGAGATTGAAAGCGACATGAGTTCCGCCTGATCTCTTGAAAGAAGTTTTCTTGCCAACGATCTGCTGGCGACGGTAACAGGCACCCGTTAACGTTTTACCCTTTGGTCGCCTGTCCTCACGAAATGCTACCTGCCGCCTTCTCGTCTCAGAGCACTCGCTGACCGGCGGCGGGCCTCGTTAGCGGATCGAGAGACAGGAAGGGTCCATCAGCCATGCGGTTGGTTTCTGATGCGTTTCAAGAGAATCATTGATCAGCAATTGCAACGTATCGGTGTTGAGGCCTTGCTTTCTCAGAAGTCGCAAGGTGGTGGAATTCGCCTGAAGCAGTCTTGCCCCGAGACGATCGATCGAGATGATGTCCTCGTCCTCTCCCCCCAACAAGCTGCTGAGATCCAAACCTGACTTAGTGATCGGGCGGTGCGTGACCTTGTACTTATCGCCCAACGCTGCTTTTTTGGCGATGTACCTAACACAATCATCGACCCCGCCGATTTGATCGACAAGCTTTTTCTGGATGGCCTGGCTTCCGGACCAAACCCGGCCGCCCGCAAGTGTGCGAAGTTTTTCAACGGGGATTTTTCTAGCCCCACTAACCAGCTTGAGGAAGCGTCCATAAACCGAATCAATCGACTTTTGCATCACGTCGGTTTCACCTTCCGTGAACCCTCGGTCAAGCGAAAAAAGGCTCGCGGATTCGTCGAGCTGAATATTTTCGGTATGTAAACCGATGCGTCGCATCAAGGCTCCACCGCTCAATTTCATCGCGAATACGCCAATCGAGCCGGTGACCGTCCCCCGTTCTGCGTAGATCGGCGTTCCGATGCAACTGATCCAATATCCGCCGGACGCAGCGACATCTCCCATGGAAATGACGGTCGGCTTCTTTTCGGCAAGCTTCTTCAGCGCTTGACGGATCGCTTCGCTGGCCGTGGCGCTTCCACCCGGCGAGTTAATTCGCACCACAACCCCTTTCACGCGATCTTCATCCGTCAGCTTTTCGATCCTTTCCACGGTCGGGCCCGCCACAATTGAACCAGCCCCTCCCTCGTCGACGATCGCACCACTTAGATGCAGCACGACGATCGCGTTGTCTTGTACCGAGCCATTTGAATTGCTGCCCGCCATGAGTTCACCCATCAGCTGAAAGAACGAAACATCTTTTTTTGCTGCTTTTTTGGGAGTCACCCAGTTCAGGTTCTGACCAATATCATCACCGATCGCTTTTTGCATTGACCCATAGGGCGCGAGCTTGTCGACAAGTCCTTTCGCCAAGGCCTCCTTCGCGAGCCACATCCGCTTGGATTGCATTTCTCGCACATCGGCCGTCTTAAGGCCACGGCCTTTTGCAATGCGAGACACCGCCGCATCATTGATACTGGTCAACATGGACAGATAGTGTTGACGTAAATGATCACTCATCCGTGCGTTCAAGTAAGGTTCCACCGCGCCTTTAAAGTCTCCGGCGCGAACCACCGATGCTTTGACGCCAACCAAATCCATCGCATCACGATAAAACATCGATTGCATGGAGACCGATGGGATGTCAACTTCTCCGAAGTCGGCCATGTAAACCGTGTCGCACATCGATGCGATTTCGAGCGCCTCGCGGCTTGCCGATTCCAACCATGCATGCGTCTTTTTTCCCGAATCCGTGACCTTCTTGAAGTGACGCGAAAGCTCATCCAGTTGAGCCGAGTTCATAGAGAACCCCGAGGACAAATCCACCACCAAATGGTCGAAGTCATCATCACCCGAAAAACTGTCGAGAAACTGTGTCAGCTTGAAATAGGAACGCTTGGCACCAGGGCCACCGCCCAGTAACGAAAGGGGATCAAGTCCTGCAGGCTGCACCAAGTCGACGTAGTCGCCGCTGATCTTGATCTGACGAACGCTGACCTTAGGTTCCGGCGATTCTTTCTTCGCTGCAGGAGCTTGCTTCTTTGAATCCTTATCGTCCGATTTCTTTCCATTAGCCGCCGAGACGGGTTCCGTTTTTTCTGACTTGGCAGCTTTGCCATTAACCGCCTTACTTGACTCCGCTTGCTTATCCTGTGCGAACGTTGGGACCGATAGCACGATCACCATCAAAAGGAAACGGAAGCGTACCGCTGGATGCATAACAAGACTCACAGAAGGTGCAAATTCAAAAGATGATGATTACCTCCTAGCTTAATCTCGCCAGGGCGTTGCATCGAGCATTGGAAAGCCATTTCCCATCGAAAATGGAATAATTTCAGCTATCCAGCCCCCCGCTTGTTTCTCAATACAATCGGTTTGCGACGACGCACTTAGTGGGCAACTGCAGAGCCACACTCAGTAGGAATAATGAACACCTAAACGCACTGCCAGGAGAAATCAAAGGTGCAAGACAAGCAACATTGCCGGACCTGCGTGATGCGGCTCATGTCATCGCCAAACCCAGCAGTGACGATATTGAACCTCGAAAAGGCGACAGATGGCCGCCTTTTATTGGCTCAACAACGGAGCCAACTCATTCGCCTACTGTCCGCACCTTGCGGTAGTGGTGAAGCAAGCGTTCAACGACGCAAGCGTT
>DOPG01000423.1:14283-24300 GCA_003513555.1 Rhodopirellula sp.
CAAGCGTTGAGGAGCTCAGACGCGTGCCAGCAAAATTCATGTCATTTGAATTAGAACTCGGCTTGAAATTGCGATCGAAACAAGACACCACTATCACCAACCGAAATGTCTGTAGATCGATTCTGCAATGGACTTTTGTCCAAACGCGTCACGTCAAACGTAAACTTCAAAGATGGCTTTGAAAGAGGGTACCAATTAAAACCACCAGCGAACTCTGAGCCATTGCCAAAATCACCGTTGACATATGAATATCGAAAGTTCACATCGAAAGTGCGTTTGATCAGAAACTTACCACCCTCTACATAGAGTCCATGCTGAAAAATACTGTCTACTGGAAGCGATCCATCTCCTCGGAGATTCTCGATCCATCGAAAGAACACCTCTGAATCTGCACTCCAGCCGCGATACTTCCAGGCAAGGTCGACACCGTAGAACCACAGATCGAACTCTGACACAGCAACCCCCGGTGCCAAGGCGCCGGTTTCATTCAATCGAGTACCATCGGCAAGACGGAGGAAATCGGTCTCATCCAGAGGAATGGCCAAGTCGTTGCTGGTTTGAGGTGAATACACGAAGGAGTGCCCAAGTTGCCAAAGCGGGCTGCAAGTGCAATCGAAATCCACAAGCTGTGAACCAAACTTACCCGCAGGCTCGATGTAGCTGGTCGCCGCAAAGGTAAAACGATCATCAACCACTGCAGGTGGCAGGTTTGTCGTTCGGTAGCCGTTTCCTACCATTACTTGGTAGTGGCAACTATCCCCTACCTTGCCTAACCCGAAGATACCCACCGTTCTGTCGGGGCGGAAAAAATCGTCCGCCATGGGTCGGTCTGACAAACGCGTCCTTCGCGCTCCAAGAAGCCATTGGCGACTTGCAGGAACCTTTCGCTTTCCAACTTGAATGCGGAAGTCGTCGGATACCTTCCAAGCCCACCAGTAATCAAAGAAATCGACGGTATGAGCCCCGTCGGTATCGCCGTCTAATTGCAAAAAGTAGGTCAGTCTGGGATCGATCGCGAATCCACCGAAGGTCAATCGAGCCCGTTCGATATCAAAAGCATTTCGGTTCAGCACAGGTCTGGTTTTGCCTGAATTATCGGTCCAAGAGTCAACCGTTCTTGTAAAGGCATGGTGACGAAACTGGATCCAACCATTGATTTTCAGCTCAAATGGTGTTTTCTTTTTATCGTACGGTTCGAGCACGAAACCGCGTTCGTACAGCGCTCGAAATCCGATGGGTTCAGCCAAGATTTCTATATCAACATCACGTTGATTCATCGCTGGTGAAAACGAATTGAGGTCTGCTCTGAGCTGCGGATGCTCTCCATCGATTTCTTTCTCTTCAGCTACCGAGGCCGCTCGCATCTGCATCTTGAGAGATTCGATTTCCTCCCTAAGCAAACGAATTTCTGCATCCTGAACGTCCAAGGTCCGGGACAATCTCACTTCATCCAAGACTGGAACGTCACTTCCCATCACGACATGAAACGCACCCAAAAACATGTAAGCAGCGACTAAAGTTGCTCGAAAGGCCACGGTGAACCCACAAAATCCGGTAAAATCTCAGTACTATCCTATGGTCCATCGACGAACGCTCAGGGCGACCAGTTTCAAGCTCTGATGAGTATCTTCTCGATGATACACATCATGTGGACTTTGCCTTTATCGACGAAAACTCACGCCACAACATAAAAATTTTCTCGAGGAAACAGGAGTCTGGTGAACTTCGCCCGAACAGCCTCCTGAAACCAATGCGTTCTATCGAACTAGGGCGTTCAGAAACAGAGGTCGCGAGCTTGTGAAACACGCTTGGCCAGGAGCCATCGCACCAGCTTGTTCGCAAGTCGCCTGAAGTTTTCCATGATGGGAAAGCTGGAAATCAGACGCTTAAAAGACACACATCAGACATCGCCCACGATTTGTACGTTTCACGAAATTTTCCTGCAAATACGCAAGCAGTGGATACAACAAAGCTAACGCCGAAAAATTGCAATCGCGGAATTCGGGTGCCAAAAACGGCATGAAACCCGGTTTCACGCAGCTAAAATTCATTTGAGAGCCGGAAGCCGAAACCAGTTTTCGAAAGGTGGTTCATTGGCATCTTCATGGAGACGACCTCAAAGAACTTGATTGGCATCGCAACATACTTCAAACTCAGTAGGGGACGCACTGGATAAAGGACGTCCACGAACCCTTAGACACACTTTTCCCCATGAGTCAGAACAGAGACTCTTGAAGGATTGCGGCAGTGGGAGTGCCGAAACCTGCGGTATCAGTTCAGTCGACTGCCGCAGACAACTCTTCGGGAGTCAGTTCCAAGACCACGCGAAATCCGTACAGGTTTCGAACTTTAGAAGGAGGAAACCGACTGCGGTGCGTTGCGTTGGTGATCCCGGCATAAGCATTCCATCCACCACCGCGTGCGATACGATACTTTCCAGACTCTGGGCCCGTGGGGTCCGCGATTGGCCCGCTAGGATATGCGTCCCACCAATCTTCAACCCACTCCCAAACATTGCCGCGCATGTCATAAAAGCCCCAAGCATTTGCTTTTTTCCGGCCTACGGGATGAGTCGTGTCTCCTGCATTGTCATCGTACCACGCATACTCACCCAACTCTGAAACGCTGTCACCTTCGCTGAAATAGGTCTCCTTTCCCGCACGACATGCATACTCCCATTCAGCTTCCGTTGGTAGACGATAAACATTTCCCACTGCCTTCTCTGCCGGCAGCGCCGACAGGTTATGGCAAAACTCAGCTGCCTTATTCCACGACACCCCCTCAACAGGATGGTCCGGACCAATGAAGCTGCTTGGATTTTCACCCATCACCTGCTCGTATTGTGCCTGTGTCACCTCATAGATGCCCATCTTGAATGGCTTGGTAAGCGTGACCTGATGCTCCGTGGTCCCCCTACCCATCTCAAATGTTCCGGGAGGCAGCAGTCTAAACCTCATCCCCATCGATTCGGCTGTCTCGAATGCTTCCCCCGGTGCAGGGCTGATCGCCTCAGCCGATCTTGCTGTCTTACTGGACTCGCTGCGCATCTTCAAGTCAGAGGTCTCGGAGCTGTTTTTTTTGCCACCGGACAAGGCTGCAACCGAGTCCATTTCCGCTACAGCAGTCATCCTGTTTCCAACAGGATCAGAACCTGACAACACTGACAGAGCTTTCTTCCGCGGTCCACCCCCCTCCTCTAAACGCGTGCCAACGAGGAACGAGAAGACCGTATAAGTGCACGAAACGAAACACAAGAGCGTGCCAACACACCACCCCAGGTAGCGTCTTCGATAGCGTCTTTGCTTCTCTTGGCGTTGAAGTGCGGGGATGGGCCTGCCGGCAAGGTAGCAGTCAAGATCCTCTTTCAGTGCCTGAATACTTTGATAGCGGTCGCAACTCTCCTTCTCCAGCATTCGTGACACAATAAAATCTACCGCAGTTGTGAACTCTTTTTTCAGAGCTGATGATGATGTTTTACGATGCTGGGCAACATCATCCGCGTGCGGCAGAGTTTTGAGCGTAACGCTAAGCGGTTTGGGCACCGTTTCACGAATGCATTTAAGACTATCCTCCAGTGTGCTCGCGGCTTTGAATTCAGCAGCAAGCGGAATCTCATCGATCAACAATTCATGGAGCATGACTCCTAGAGCAAAAATATCAGCATGAAAATCGACCACACGGCTATCACCGCTCGCTTGCTCGGGGCTCATGTATTGAAGCGTCCCGATGATTTGTGACTCACGCGTTATCCTTGCATCGTCTTCTTTATTCTCCGCGAAGTTCTTTGCAATTCCAAAATCGATGATCTTTGGGATAGGACCTTGCAATGTTTCTGCAACAAGGATGTTCGCTGGCTTCAGGTCCCGATGAATCACACTATTGTGGTGTGCGTACTCCATACCGTCACAAACGCCTCGAAAGAGCTTGAGTCTTTCAGTGATGGTCAAGCGATTGTTGTTGCAAAAAGTGGTTATCGGCAAACCATCCACCCACTCCATGGCCACATAGGGGTTTCCGGCACTCGTAGAGCCAGCGTTATAAATCGTAGCAATATTGATGTGGTT
Organism: Rhodopirellula sp.; assembly: GCA_003513555.1. Classification (GTDB taxonomy): domain Bacteria; phylum Planctomycetota; class Planctomycetia; order Pirellulales; family Pirellulaceae; genus Rubripirellula. The sequence continues at coordinate 18,348 of DOPG01000423.1, forward strand.
AAGCTTAGCAAGCGTTCGCTGCTCTGCTGCAAACCGCCGAAAGCTGTCAGATCCAAGCTGGTTTGTCCGCTGAATCTTGAGCGCTACCTTTCGTTGAAATGGCTTCACCTGTTCCGCAAGGTAAACGACTGCCATCCCCCCTTGGCCGATCTCATCTTGGATCGCGTAGTTTTCGACGACCGGTCGGATGGGTTCCTCAGAATACAACTCAGCTTGCTGGTCAACGAGCTCAGCGAGTCGGTCAAACCCTGTCCAGTCGCTTTCATCAGCCAACAGCAATTTCGCGAGCCGTGTACGTAAAGCCGTGTCCTCACCGCACATCTCATCGAGGTAGGTTGCCCTCTGTGCGGCACCCACGATCCCCAATGCCTCGCGGAAAATCGACTCCTCGTTAGAGTTGGTTTTCAAATTACCCTCGGCTCAATAGCGTGAACCTTCGTCACCGTCACTCCGACGCGATTTCCCGCATCGCTCTGTTTGCTGAGAACTTGCTGAGAACCCATGATAACCGCCAAGTGTTGGTTTGAAGCGGGGGGCAGTTCCTGGTTCTCCCCTAACCCGGTGTCAGTCACACCCTGTTCGTTGGCTTGGCGTACGATTGAACTGGCTACATACCAAAGGACCTTCAAGTACCTCCAGAACGCATTGACAGAGGCAACGAGCACCATGAGCACAAAAACGAAAGTTAGTTTCGCAGACATGCTAAGTCAATCTTCAAGATAAACCGCAACGAAATTGAAGCCCTCGAACATGATGAGAGCGAATACCACTAACTTCGCAACTTTCTCCGCTTCTTCAACAATCGCGTGCTGCCCAGCGCTCGTGGCCACCTGCCTGACGTACAACAGAAAGGCTATGATTGCAACAAGATTCGTCATCCCTTGAATGAACCCGAACCCGTCCACAAGCGAGCCGCCCACCGAGACCTGAACGCGAATGTAAAAAAGCAGAAACCCCAGAGCTTCCATAGTCAATGCAATGCTGATCCACTTGAATTCGCCCGCTTTCACAGCGTTGAGAAGACAAGCTAGTTGACCGAACATAAACATTGCAACGGAAGCCCCCGACACTACGATGAAAAAAAATCGACAGAACCTCGGCAAACACCACTGTGTTCCCATGATCGGTCAACATCGACAAAGCCATCCCGATCATCGCGCCAAGCATGACCTAAATTCCGTAGGCGATACTGACTAAGCCAATGCGTATTAGCCGCCCAGCCAGAACACTGTGGCTCAATGATGCCTGCGATTTATCGGCTCCCACCCTTGGCAGTTCATACGGATTTGAGCAACCGGCAACGTTCGTAGACGCCCCTGCCTTACGCCCGACCGAGTCTTCCTCTCGCGTTGAGAATTCTGGCATGATTTACACCAAGTGATTACACGGGGACGCAGTGCTATTTATGATAGCACATCGCTGGAAACAGCCCCAACGAAACGTGCCCAACCTACATGGAGACCAGTGAATGTTGGTACAATGGCTACCCGCAGGTTTGCAATGTCAACGCGACAACGTAGCCAAAGTACTCGCCGCTCATGAGTGAAATCAACTCACGAGAATCAAAGCTTGAACACGGGTTGAAGAGAATGCAGGACAAGCACCCAAGCGATAGCTCGATCTCTTTTGGGCTGACTCGTTTATTGCGACGTGCTCCATTGCAGATTCGATTGGACATGGACACCAAATGCAGAGTCGTCGATGTTCTCGACTCAACGAAACTGGTGAGAAAGCGAAAGCGCCAAGGCAAAACTCTCCGTGACTTTCTTGTATTTGTTGCGAGATCTGTACAAAATGGCACCCCAGTTTCTTGTCGTTTTGCTCGGGGAATCGCCGTGGGCGAGGATGAAGCAGATTGCAAAAAGAACAGTTCAGAAAACGTTTCACCAACGGGCCAGAACAAAAGCGGCGTTCGTTTCGTTGTGAATAGCCAGCTGCCCGATCCCACCGCGTTTCCAGACGCCTTCTTTCGACGCCTGTGGCTTGCGCTCGTTTCGACACTTCTGATGTTGTCTACGCCCATCTGTTCAGCAGAAAGCGGCGATGACTTCTTTGAGTCTCGGGTCCGTCCCGTGCTGATCAAGCATTGCATGCAGTGCCACGGAACCACAAAGCAGGAAGGTGGCCTGCGTCTGGATTCGCGAGCTGGCTGGACACAAGGCGGTGATCGAGGTACAGCGGTTGTGCCAGGCGAACCGGACAACAGCCTGCTGATCCAAGCTGTAAAATACGATGACCCCAACTTTCAAATGCCTCCCTCGAAAAAGTTGGCGCCGAATGAAATCGCAGATCTTGAAGCCTGGGTAACACACGGTGCACCTGATCCACGACGCGACCCAGCAACAGAAACCACCGTCAGAATGAATGTGGAGCTTGCACGTTCCTTTTGGTCTTTCCAGAGTCTGGAAAGTCCCGCCGTGCCGCTCAATACGAATGATGACTGGCCGCTCAATCCGATTGATGCGTTCATACTCGCGCAACTGAACTCGCACGGCTTAACCCCGGTACGCGATACGGATCGCCGCAGCCTTATCCGTCGCGCGACCTTTGACCTGACTGGGCTTCCCCCGACAACAGACGAAATTGAATCATTTGTAAGTGACAAATCACCTGACGCTGTGGGTACCCTCGTGGATCGCCTGCTTGAGTCCAAGGCTTACGGCGAACGGTGGGGACGCCATTGGCTCGATGTTGCTCGGTACGCCGACACCGCTGGCGATGGCTCGGACTATCCGGTACGTGAAGCGTACAAGTATCGTGACTGGGTGATTCGGGCGTTCAATGACGATATGCCCTACCACCAGTTTGTCAGCGAACAGATCGCTGGTGACATTCTGGCTCGCCGTGATTCCATCGACCAACCGGAGAAGTACGCCAGCCAGGTGACAGCGACAGGATTCCTCGCGATCGGAAAACGCTACGGTTACAAGGCGTCGCCAGACTACCAATACCTCGACTTTGCAGATGTGATCGATTCTGTGGGTCGTTCGCTGCTGGGGTTATCAGTGGGATGCGCGAGATGTCATGACCACAAATACGACCCGATCTCAACAGAAGACTACTATGCCATATACGGCATTCTACAAAGCACAAAATGGGCGTTTCCCGGTGGTGAGGAACAAAAGCGCCCGGCACACTTCCCGCCGCTCGTCCCACCAGAACAGGTCACCGCTCTCGAAAAAGACAAGGCGAGCGAACTTGCGAAACTGGATGCCAAATTAGCAACACTTAACCAACACCGACAAAAATTGGATCCGATGTGGAGAGTCGGCGGCACGGATCTCGACTTCGAGGCTCAGCAAGCAGGGAAACCTCCGTCAGATCCGTGGGTCAGTTCCGGACCGATCGAGATCACTGCTGAAGCCCAAAGTCCATTCGTCCATGTACACCCCACAGGAAAACTGGGAATCCGAATCGGCAGCGGTCAGCCAACAGATGGACTTCGCTATGTCTTCAAGAATGGGCTATTTTCCGAACCAGGGCGAAAAATGCATTTCACGGTCGACTTCCGCTCAGCGACCTCCACTGAAAAGGGGGCGTACCGCTTCTACCTCGGCCGAGGTGTCGTGCAGTCCCTGGCACTGCAATGCAGCGCAACGGCGACTGAGTTTGCCGTATCCAATGGCGACAGGTGGCAGACGATTCGGAAGCTCGTTCCTGGTACGTGGTACACGGTACAAATCACCATCGATCCGACAAAGAAAACATTCTCGGGCATCGTTGGAACAGCAGAAGACCTGACCGAGTTCTCTGACATGGCAGTAGGGCCTAGCTGGGACGGGGTTGCAGACTGCTTCATCTGTGACGGATTTGGGCACGTTGCTGGCCCCGCCTGCTCACGCGATCTCGACAACATTGGCCTCACCGAGCAACCATTCAACGCCCCAGGCAGCACACAAGTTCAGCCCCGACCACTCGCTTCCGAAGACAAGGAACAACTTGCAGAACTCACCCGCCAGATCGATGCTGTTACAAAACAACGTCAGGAACGATCTGCGAAACCCGCCTATGAGGTTGCTTACGGAGTCAGTGAAGCCGAGCCCGTGAACGCTCACATCCAACTCCGCGGCGAACCGTACCGAAAAAGCGACGTTGTGCCGCGCCGATTCCTTGAGGTCTTGGGAGGCGATTTGGTGCCACCAACTTCATCGGGAAGTGGGCGACTCGAACTGGCAAAGTGGATCACACGGCCATCGAACCCACTGACCGCACGTGTTTTTGTGAATCGTGTCTGGCAATGGCATTTTGGTAGGGGTCTGGTCGATACAGCAAGTGACTTCGGTTCCCGGGGTTCGCTGCCAAGTCACCCCAAACTACTGGACTGGTTAACCTCTGAGTTCATCAACTCTGGCTGGTCGCTCAAGTCGCTTCATCGCTTGATCATGAAGTCTCGAACTTATCAACTAGCCAGCGTCGACAACGCGAAAAATCTGGCGGCGGACCCAGAGAATCGTTGGCACTGGCGACACTCACGTCGCTGCTTGGATGCAGAATCTATCCGTGATGCGATGCTTGCCGTCAGCGGACGACTTGATCGCACTGTACCCAAAACGCATCCTTTTCCTGATGTGAATAGCTGGGGTTTTACCATCCATAATCCGTTCCACGCCGTCTATGACACCAACCATCGCAGCGTCTACTTGATGGTACAGCGGAATCGGAGACATCCGTATCTGGCTCTGTTCGACGCCGCCGATCCCAATCAGAGTGTCGCATCACGGCAACCGACCACGACTCCCACGCAAGCTCTGTTCCTGATGAATTCGCCTTTTGTACATGAGCAGGCAGCTGGCTTTGCAAAACGCATTATCGGTCAACCCGGTGACGACGTCGAAAAAGTACAGTGGGCATTTGAAACGACATACGGTCGAATTCCAGCCCCCGCAGTCATTGATGCTGCGGTCGCTTTCCTTTCTGCTTATCGAACGAAACTTGACGGCAATGATCATCAAGAGGATGATGCCGCGGCGTGGTCGGCGCTGTCGCGAGTCTTGCTGACTAGCAATGCGTTCTTATTTGTGGACTAGAGGACTTCATGAACATTGTTTCCACATCACGCCGTGATTTCTTGAGACGCGCATCGGGCGGATTTGGAGCCACTGCTCTGGCTGGTTTGTACAACGAAATCTACGCCACCTCCGCGAATCCTTTAGTAGCTCGAAACGGTCATCATGTGGCGAAGGCCGACCGCATTATTTTCATTTATTCGACCGGAGGTGCTTCGCATGTTGATACCTTTAACCATCGGCCACAATTGACCGCGGATCATGGCAAATCCATCACTGCCTCGAGGTGGCTTAATCAATCCGGTGAATTCAAGCGGTTTCTAATCAAACCCAGATATTCCTTCAAAAAGCATGGCCAAAGCGGAACGTGGGTCAGCAACCTGTTTCCACATCTTGGATCAGTCATCGATGACGTTTGTGTACTCAATGCGATGCATTGCGAAAGTGATGGACACGACAAGGCAACGCTTGCGGCTCACACAGGTTCGGCGCAGTTTGCTCGCCCAAGCGCTGGGGCATGGGTAAGCTATGGCCTGGGAACAGTCAACCAGAACCTGCCTTCATTCATGGTGCTCGCCCCAGCCGCGCCCTACGCGGGCGCCCAAACCTGGGGCAGTGACTTTCTCCCGGCCTGCCATCAAGGGACGCATGTCACACCCGGCAAGGAACCTCTTGCGAATGTCCGCCCTCAGGTCAATGATCCCGAGCTGCAGCGCATGGAACTTTCGTTGCTAGGAAAGCTGAACCAATCACATCTCCGAAAGCGTGCCGCAGATCAGGCACTTGATGCCCGAATCCGATCGTTCGAGACAGCGTTTGGTATGCAGCGGGAAGCACCCGAAGCATTCGATTTGTCTGATGAAACAGAGGCAACGCTGAAACTTTATGGGATCGAACGCAAGACAACTTCGGGCTTTGGATGGCAATGCCTCGCCGCCCGCAGACTT
>DOPG01000423.1:24493-24798 GCA_003513555.1 Rhodopirellula sp.
CAATGCCTCGCCGCCCGCAGACTTGCTGAACGCGGTGTCCGTTTCCTCGAGTTAATCGATGTGGGATCAAGCAACAACTGGGACTCGCACGGGAACATGGGCGATCACGCACGGCTCGCCAAGGCCATCGATCAACCGATCGCCGCCTTGCTCACTGATCTCAAGCAAAGAGGCATGCTGGACAGCACACTTGTTGTGTGGACCACCGAATTCGGTCGCACACCATTCAACAAGGACGCCAACCACTCCGGTCGCGAGCACCACAAACATTGCTTTTCTTCATGGATGGCTGGTGGTGGCATCAA
>DOPG01000423.1:25015-33127 GCA_003513555.1 Rhodopirellula sp.
ATGGATGGCTGGTGGTGGCATCAAAGGTGGAATGGTCCATGGCCAATCCGATGAATACGGCATCCGGACGGCTGCAGATAGTGTCCACACCCATGACTTGCACGCAACGATGTTGCATCTTCTAGGGCTGAATCACGAACGTCTGACATTCCGTCACGCAGGTCGCGACTTTCGCCTGACCGACGTCCATGGCCGCGTGGTGCGTGAGATTCTCTCCTAAGCCGAAGACTGCACCTTGAATTCGCACTTGCGGCCCAAAATTGACGGACACAAGCCCACCGCGATCAAGACCGAAACAACTGCGCTAAAAAAATGACGTACTATGCGTGAATACCGCCCGTCCTAGCCGTCCCACCACGCATTGAACAACACAAAACCAGAGCCAGCGGCATGCCCCAAGCAGAGTCGCCCGAAACATTGAAACAGCGCAACGAGAAGGACGTGAACTTGGTGAAGGCGCGATATTTTGACCAGAACCATTCTCGCCCGTCTCGCTCGGACTTGGTGGTCGATACAGGCTTGGGGTTTCGATCGCCATTCAGTGCAACTTTCATGTGCCTTGACTTGAGTCGCTGAGTGGCCAGGGCAAGGTGGCCCAGATCACTGAACTGCAGCACTATTCAGAAGCGTTGCAAGAACAAACATGTGCCACACGTCAGTTTTCGCTGGATCGCACACGTGTCTTCACACATTCTCAAACGACACATCCAATCGTCACTTTTTATTCCAGGGCAAATCCAATCTCCTCAGCTCGTCCTCCAGTAATTTCTTACTCGCCGCTGCATCGCCGTCATTGTTCGTGAGCGGTTCTCTTTCAAATGGATCAACACTGATGTCGAAAAATTTACCGTCGTTGTACAGCTTGTACTTTTGCGTTCGTACCCAAGCTCGTTTACCACGTCCTTGAGCGAATGCATATTTTCGCGTAGCAGGAGAACCAACTGCGAAAAGCGTGGACGCAAAGCTACGACCATCTCTTTCCTGTTCCTTGTGTCCACCAGCAACTTCCACGAGAGTCGGCAGCCAGTCACTGAAGTCGACCAATGCGTCACTTTGTGATCCCGCTTCGATTTTCCCCGGCCAACTAGCAATCAGAGGCACATTCGTACCTATGTCCAGCAAGGTGCCTTTACCGCCTCGCACTCGCTTGCCGTTCTGAATTGAGTAAACTTTTTCGTATTCATACTTACCGTTTTTCCCATGTCGCAACTTGGATCGAACCGCCGTTCCATTGTCACCGGTAAACAAAATGATGGTATTTTCTCGTATCTGAAGTTCGTCAAGTTTACGAACCACCCTACCCACCATTTCATCAAGACTTTGAATCATTTCACCGTAATTCATCCATCGATCTTTTCCGGGGACATACGGCACTTGGTTCGGCAAGTCATCAGTCACGTCATGTGCCAGAGCCATGGAATAGTAAGCGAAGAACGGTTGACCAGCACGCTTGCTACGTTGCATGAACTCGCTCAGAAAATCAACGTACACCTCTGGCCCATATTCCTGTGCGGTGTTGCTTCGCAACTTCCCATTTTGATAGATCAGCGGATCGTGAAAACGTGCTCCCTCATGCCAACCAAAAAGACACCATTCATCAAACCCCATGCGTTGGGGTTGCCTGCGGTCATCTTTCATCAAGCACAACTGCCATTTTCCCGCAATCGCGGTACGGTACCCACATCTCTTCAGAACAGCAGCCAATGACTGCTGCTCTTCTTCTCGCGGAAATGTTCCCCACTTCGCGTCAAACCGAAAAGGATACTTGCCGGTCATCAAGCAAATACGTGAGGGATGACAGACCGGCATGCTAAAGCAGTGACTGAATCTCATCCCATCCCGGGCCAAGGAATCGACATGCGGAGTTTCCCAGCGTTGGCCACCGTAGACACCAATCGGCTCGCATCCCACATCGTCCGCCATAATGAGGACAATGTTCGGCTGAGAAAACGCAAACTGAAACGTCAAAACGCACAAAAGTCCGGCGATTAAGATCCTCACCATGACATGCTACTCCTGTGAAATCGGGATGGATCGCTGCGTCTGCTAAAACCGCGATCATGGAATTGCCGGCATAAGATACCGGCACCCTGCAACGCGATCTCCAGCAATTCACCACGATATTTGATTCGTCCAACAAATAACAGTCATGCATCGCCGAATCGCGAGCTTCACACATCCCCGCAACAAGAACGGGAAGAACTCTTAAAGTTGCGCATCGATTCCAACAAAACCCGATTCACAACGGTCCAGAATGGTCCTTATCCGCAAGTTTCCCCGAATAATATTTCGATGCAAATGCTTGACTAATCGATTGCCACCAATCAGCTAAATGGTGGCCACATGTTTCATTCGCTGATTCAATGCATCCAGAACACCCTTTTAATGTCGCGTCGGTGTAAACTACTCGGCGAGAATCGCTCACCACGTAGGAAACGTGCTCCGACATTAACATCGCTAAGATTGACCATGAATTAGCACCCTACATACCACGCGCAACCTTCTTTCCCTTCATGGAATTCAAATTCGCTATGGAATACGCAATCATTGGTGCCGTTGTCCTCATCGCTATTTCAGTCGCAGCCTTCTACATCCTACGTTTCATGAAAGGGAAGCTAGAGTTGCATCTCACCAACAGCTCGGCATCATCTGGTGAGCTGATCAAGGGAAGCGTCCGCGTAGTTGCTAAAAAGCAATTATAAGGCAGGCTGACTGTGTCGCTCGTCTGTATGGAGGAGTTCCAAGAGCAAAAGCGCAGCTATCGCGATGATGATGACGATGGCACCAAGTATGAAACCACCCGAGAAGAAATATTCCGGAAGAAACAATTATTGGAAGACATCGAGACTTTCTCTCCCACCAATAATCTGGCATATCAATTTGAACTCATCGCTCCGACGGCGTCGGAATCAGGACAACGGCGTTCATCCCAAGATGGGGGCGGGGGTATGGTGGGAACTTTGTTGAACATGGCTACCGCGGCAACACAATCGCAATCTGACTACTTTTGGCATGTTGAGGCGAGACTCGACGTGAAAGGCATCGACCTGTTTGCCAAGAAGGAAGTTAACGTACGCGTGACTCACTAGCGCTCGTTACCAACGCAGGAATACAACTGCCTGATTGTCAAACAGTCACACTCCCTCACATTCAAACGATACGCTGCGCGACACACCGGACAAGCCTGTCCCAGTCAGACCAAAATCAAAACCATAAACAGCGAATCACTTCAGTTTCGTTCTGGCTAAATGAAAGACCGTCACTTTGCGAACACTTCAATCAAAGCTGTGTCTCCCAACTCTGTGGCAATATCCAAGGCCGAGCTTCGCGGTGCCGCTGCGGCGTTACGCAAGCTCGACAAGAACAAGGATGGCCGAATCACGGCGGAAGAGATTCGTGGCCCTGGCAACGGGCGACGAGGCGGCCCGCTCGATAGACCTCGCGGCGGCAGCGGGTCGCCCAGACAAACCGGCGGACCACACGGCACACAACCAGGTGATGGCCCCCGTGAACCGTGGATTCTGGTTCATCCCGATGAGATCGATCTCGACAAAAACAAGATCATCAGCCGGGACGAAATCGTTGGCGAAGCAACGAAGGCGTTTGCAGGGTACGACACCAACAACGACGGAAAGCTCAGCCCAGGTGAACTGAGCGGACGCGGTGGATCACTCAGTGCGATGGGCGGCTTTTTGAAAGGCCACTCAAAGGAGATTGATCGTGATGGAAATGGCATCCGGACACAAGCCGAAGCCGTTGGTAACGCGGAGCGAATGTTCGTCAAAATGGATCACAACAATGACGGCAAAATCACGCCAGAGGAGATAGAGGATTCACGGCGGTAGGAACGTATTCCGAGTTCGCTCGTTTACGAGACCGTCAACGTTGTCTATCTCCGAGCTCCTAGCAGGTAACTCAACAGATCAGCGAAGTCCTGTTCTGAAATGGCTTCTGAAAAATTCGCCGGCATGGGAGACACAGTGGTCATTTTCTGCTCCTCAATCTGATCCTTACGAATCACAATCTCTTTCCCCTGACTGTCAATGATCGTGACCTGCGGGGATTCCGAGTCGGTTTTTCTGACAAATCCGTTGTGAAGACGCCCGTCGATCGTTGAAATCAACGATGCACGAAAAGCTGCGTCCACATTCTGGTTTGGTAACAGAATATCGTCCACTAAACGATCTAAGCCCCGATTTCCAATTCCATCGAGGTTGGGCCCCACCTGTGCCCCCTGCCCAGCCAGCTGATGGCAGTTGGCACAGTTTTTCACAAACACTTTTCTTCCTTGTTCAACATTCCCATCTGACGCCATCAGCAGTTGCTTGCGACGCATGATAAGCTTGTCCAGTTCCGGGTTGGTGTCCGGCATTCTTGCAACAAGCTGGTCGATTTTGGCGTTCAACTCTCCTTGCTGGTGCGTACGAAGCTTCGCCAAAACAGTTGCATTACGAAGTACCGCAGTTGAGACAGTGCCAGCTTCAAGAAGTTGCAGCAAGTATCTGGTGCCTTCTCCGTCCGCAGACAGGAGATCAGCAATGCTTTCCTGTTCCCCGATGGACATTGTTCGCATCGACTTCTGGATCAACTCCTGCATTGACTCCCTGTCGAACTCAACAATCGCATTAACCAACTGATCTTCAGCAGCGTGGTGGATCCCCGAAGTGCTTGCCAGCTTGGCGCCGACGTCAAAAATCGAGCGACCTTTCAGATCACGATTCAACTGAATCAGCGTTTGACACAATCGTGATCTGAGCTGATTGCTCTTGGTAGAGCGTAACAGACGCATCACATCTTCATGCAACCGCTGAAGCCCGAAATCATCAATCACCTGACAGGCGAGCTGGCGATCACCCAACTGCTCGGATGGATTCAACCCTGGAACTGAAAAACGCCCTGCTGCCAACCAGGCGTAACTGCCCGCGCTATCCTGGTCGACAATTTCAACAAACGCGTTTTTCCCTTCCCAGGCAGCAGTGTCCCATTCATAAAACGATGCCTGGTCATTGCGTGGCGGGAAAGCCTTGTGGACAACCTTGCCAGAATCAGCCAATCGCAACTGAATATAATTCGCCTCGTTGGCCGGCTGGGCCGGCACGCCAATATGGCCCGCTAAATAAAAACTAAAACTTGCATCAAGAGCAAAGGGCTCACTTCTATACACACCTGTTTTTGACTCTCCACGGACAATACTGCTCCACAGGGGTGTATTTTGCTGCCCGTCACTCGAGACTCGTCTTTCAGTCAGGACGAAAACATTTTCGCCCGCGCTGACTGCGGCAGGATACTCCAGCTCATGAAAACTCCATTGAAGCGCGTCGTTTTCAGAATTGACGTGCCAACCGGAACGTGGGTTCAGTTCTGGGTGTGACTGAAAGTCGCCTACCGCAATCCAGGCAAATGCGTCGGCCGGGCATTGATCCCGAATTTCCACGTAAGCCTGCTTACCTCGGAAATCCCTCGTATCGATCGACACTGGCTGAGCAATGTCATTGGCAGGAACACGGACCATCTTGAGGACAACTTCACCAGTCACTGATATCAAACGCACGAAATTGAATTCGTGATCGCTGCTGGCCGTTGAATCATGACCGGCAATCGAGAAGCTGAATTCATCAGTCAGAACAAAAGGAGCAGATTGAAGGGCTCCCGTCAGCGATTCACCTCGTGATCGCGTGTCGATAAACAGTTTCTGTTCACCGCTTGCACAAGAGAGTCTGCGAATAGTGAATGGCACTGTGCCTCCTTTGCTGGAGCTCTTGATACGGGAATCGCCAATGTGCCACTTTGCGGAGGGCAGCCCAAGCAATCTGCCAGCGATCTCCGAAGCCAGACGTTTGATCGATTCCGGTAATTCAAGATCCCGGGACTCAACGCCACTCCGCAGACTATTGAGTATTTTCAACTGAAAACCGGAATCGCTCCGGTGCTCCCGTTCCAACGTCTCAACGATACGATCAATTGAATCAACTTGAGCATGCGTCGCTGCAAAGGTCAAAAAGCTGTCCAGTTGTTTCGCATCCTGGGCAGATAACTGATCGAGGTTTTGCAAGATAAAATCTGCTGCGGCAGGCGTCTTCACGGCGAGACAGATTTCAGCAAACGCAGGAACACCATGTGCATTCACCTGCTGTGCGACACGAAGAAACCTGTCTGTATTATCATTATCTTTACACTGTTCGCGCAGGGCGATTTTCACAGCATGAACCAGAAACGGATCTGAAATACTGGTTGCCTGATTAAGCAGCCGGATCAACTCGGGCGCGACATCAATCTCGGCTCGTTTCGCCGCCGCCATGGCGGCAAACCTCCGAACTATTGGTGATGCTGCCGCCAATCCCAATCGCAACGTGCCACGCACTTCATCAGGTTCGATGTTATCAATCCCCTCATTGGCGAGCATTTGGAAAAGGTGGCAATTCATCTCATCTGAAGCGTAGAGCTGCTTAACGACTCGATCACTCAAGTCGATCCTGCCCAGCATCCGAAGCACATTTGTCGCGCTGATCACTGCCTTGGCATTCTCATCACCTCCAAGCTGACGAAGTTTCTGCAAGGCGATCCCGAGCAGTCCGGCACCATTGGCATCCTGCCTCAGAAATTCCAACATCTGCTTTTCAATGACGCGAGCCTGAACACGGTTGGCCCCCTTCAACCGCCGCAGCATGCCATCAAGATTCCGCAACTCCCCGGCTTGAACATGCGTTAGAACAGGCGCATCGCGTCGACCGTCATGCCCCGTAAAAACCACCTTCCAAATTCGGCCACGTGTTCGGTCTCGCCCGGGATGATTAAGGTCAACTTCGTAGTGTCCGATGATGCGGTTGTAAAAATCAGCAATGTACAGGCCGCCATCGGGTCCAAACTGCAGGTGCACCGGTCGAAACCACGGATCACTTGGGATCAGAAAATCAGATTCCTCGCGAGCACGCATGCTGGAACCCTGATACATCAGTTGATTTCGATTGACTCGCCCAGTCACGACGTTGCCGCCAAAGGTGCTGCGTTGATAGACCGGCGGGAACACAGAGTGTTCACCCAAAGCAATTCCACCGATTCCGGTCGAATTGTGTAAGTGATCCATTACCTGGGGAATGTAGCCAAGCCCATCACTGGGCTTGCCAAAACTGTCATGATGGCCACCGGGCAGCACGAGATTAATGGGTTTGGTGTGACAGTCGGCCGTAAAAATGTCGCCATGTGAATCCATCGTCATCCCAAATGGATTGACCTGTCCATTCGAGACCAATTCAATTCTGGAACCGTCGGGCTTGAATCTGAAAATATTTCCCGATTCCATCCTGATCGTGTGACCATCTTTTCCCGACACTTCCGACTGATTTGAGAAACCGTGGCAGGCATAAATCCAACCATCGTTTCCCAGCACAAAGCTGTTGCACATTCCGTGCGTATCATTGCTCGTGTCAAACGGCCCATAAAGCACTTCGCGGTGATCTGCTTTATCATCGCCATCCGTATCGCGCAGATACCAAATATTGGGGATGCTGAAACAAATGACTCCCTCACCGTACGGCAATAATCCCATGGGGATGTTCAAGCCATCGGCAAAGGTTTTGACATTCTCCGCGTGACCATCACCATCAACGTCCTCCAGAATTTTGATCGCATCTCGCGGTTTCGCCCCTTGTTTTGCAGCGAATGGATATTCCAAGGAACTGCTCACCCACAAACGCCCTTGATCATCAAACGCGATGTTCATCGGCTTGGCTATCTCTGGCTCAGAGGCAACCAACTGGATTTCGAAACCTTGCGGAAGGATGAACGTCGTACTCTGCTGATCAGGAGTCAGCGGCTCAGTTGTCCTAATATTTTCCTGAAAAAGTTTGGTCCCTGCAAGTAGCGATTGATGATTCCACAGCAGTGGCGTTTGAACATCACTCTGAATGAATAGGAATGACCCCATTTTGTTTCCAACGGCAACATCTATTTTTCCATCCTGATTGATGTCAGCGATGGTCACCTGCGTTCCAACCCCCGAGCGAAGGTCAATCAAATGCGGCTCGAAGATCACCCTGTCTTTGTTGCGTATCGTCTTGAGCCAGAACAGTAAAGGCAACTGTTCCGCTCCTGGATCATTTCCCCCATGCGCCC
>DOPG01000423.1:33343-39508 GCA_003513555.1 Rhodopirellula sp.
CAGCGCTTTCCAGTGATCACGTCTTTTATGCCATCACCATCCACATCAACGAGTTCTGCAGCATGCATTTGTGAAACGGAGAGACCAAAAGGATTGTCAGACGGTTTGTCTGACATGATCGTCCGTGGCACAAAATCAATCTTGCCTCCTTTTTTGATTTGCTCGAACCACTTCAGCCCAAAACCGTGAGCGTTCTGTGAACACAGCACATCATTATCGCCATCACCATCGAAATCATAGGCAAAAACCTGAGCACCTCCGCTCTCAGCAAAACGATACGGATGAAATGTAAAGAGTTCACCCGCCGCGTTCTGCTGCCACCATCCGTTGGTTTCCAATAAATCAGCTTTCCCATCGCCATCGACATCCCCAATTCCCATTCCATGAGTGAATCGACCGTAGTTCAGACTGGGTGTGATCGGAGTGAACTCGAATTCCACTGTCCCTTGCCAGTGCCGATGTTTGATGTAGCCATACGCGCCGCGATGAAGACATACAAGCTCGGGGACCAAGTCCCCATCCACATCAAGAAACGCAGGAGATTCGTTGCTTATGTCATCATGCATTTTATGCTTGATCCAGCTTGCTTCTGCCTCCAAAGTCTTACCGGGATGCTGAAACCAGAAAGCAGGATCGCCTGGCATTCCGACCGTGAGAATATCGACAAAACCATCATCGTTAAAATCGTAGGTCCATGTAAAAAAGTGCCTTGAGTAACCTGTGATCGGTAGAGCATTTCCAGCAGCGTACCGCCGGCGAACAAGAAAATCAGGCCCTCGGTACCAATAAGGCCCAGACACAACATCAGTCCGACCATCTCTATCCAAGTCAGCTACTGCGATTCCTTCGGAATGAAACTCTTCCGTCAAGGTGAGCTTGTCAAACGCAAGCTCTTGGGCGAATGAAACCCCGCAAAGGATGAAATAAAAAAGTAAACCCAGCAATTGAATTTTCATGCTTGACCTAACCTGTGCTGCCGACTTCACGCCCAGCCTATACCAATGCCTGCGTGCTTAAATTGTAGCCCAAAGCAATGAATCAACAACGCTCGCCCCCGATAACGACACACAAACACGGTTACGAAACGCTGGTATAGTGAGACGCCCTACTCACACCTCAAGCAAGAGAAAGTCCCACATGTTCCAATGGCGAACACACACCCTGACCACCCTGATTTGTACCTTAACTCCAATGGTGGCTGCCGCAGACGAAGAGATTTCACCGCTGAACGGCAAGGACCTTTCGAATTGGACAACGAAAGAACCGACATCTCGCAGCCATTGGAAAATCGGCACGGCCAGCCTGAACCCACAAGACGAACAACAAGTCGTTGCCAGAAGCGGTGGCAACCACCTGATCAATACGGCTGGCAGAGGCGTGGACATCTACACGCTGCAGAAATTCTCGGACGTTCGCATCGAACTAGAAGTCATGGTCCCGAAAGGCTCCAATTCCGGCATCTACGTGATGGGTGAATATGAAGTACAGGTGTTTGACAGCTTTGGAAAAGAGAAACTAAACGGCGGTGACATGGGTGCGATTTACGGAGCTGCACCACCACGCACCAATGCTCAAACCCAACCCGGAATCTGGAATAAATACGTCATCGAATTCCGTGCTCCACGCTTTGACAACACTGGCAAACGAACAGAAAAAGCGAGGTTCACCAAAGTCGAATTGAATGGAAAGACACTGCACGAAAATGTAGAAATGGATGGCCCGACACCATCCGGTGTTACAGGCAGAGAATCGGCTGCAGGTGGCCCCCTCATGCTTCAGGGTGACCACGGCCCCGTTGCTTTTCGAAACATCACGATCCAAGTTTTGAAGCGTCTCTAAAGACCAAGTCCCCAATTCTACCTTTTGTACAGGACCGCCTCGGCAAAACTACGTCGAATACTCTCACCACAAATCTTTTTTTGTGACTCAGCACAACTGCCAAGGCGAGGATTAATGATCGCTTTACAGATTAAGCATGCTGGCTGAAAGAGCATTGCGTCACTTCAGCTCCATGCAGTCATGCACACAACACTGGGTGGGTGATTACGGACCCTAAACTGGCCCAGCACCACCGCCCCCGTGGTTGAAGCGAAGAGTGATGTACAAAGTGTCATGACCAAGACGTGGACTCAGGAAGTAATGTTTGCAATTTGCATACGGGCACCGTGCCAAAATCCATTTCAATCGCGTGGAGCAACCTGCAATTTTTTTACTGTTTCCACCGTACACCGCTTCGTTCTCCCGAGGGATTTCTACTTTCTGCCAACCAGCTCCTTCATGATGCGTCTAAAGACGCTGGCCTCTTTTGTAAATCTGCGCATGGCCCCGCGCGACTGACACTGCGTTGCGACCTGCGCCAGCGGGCAACGACAGCTTTACGCGTCTTGAGCAGCACCCTTGCTAGCATCTGCCCGTTTTCTTTTAAGCTGAGTCGATCATAGGAGGACGAATCAGAACCGACCTTGCCAACGACGGAACTGCCTCTCTAGAGTCCGGCAAACAAGCCGCCAAGAGAAGGGAACAGATGATTATCATAGCGCGAAACTATGGCCAACTGGGCAATCGTCTATTTCTGTACGGACACTTAATCGCTGCCGCAGAAGAATACGGCGTCGAATTGGCAAATCCGAGTTTTGTCGAATACGCCCCCCTTTTCCCCGCAACAGCGTCGAATCTGTGGTGCCGTTATCCAAATTTTCCAGCGGACAAGATTTCTCCACCCGCTTGGCAGCGGAAGACACTTGCGAAAGCCATCCAACTCGGAACCAAGGCCTTGTCGGTCACAGGATTGCGTCATTATCCATTCCATTTGATAAGCATCCGAGGTGAAGAGTCATGTGATTTAGCGGGGGAGGAATTTGCTTCAGCAGCACGTGGCCAGCGACACGTACTCACATCCGGCTGGCTGTTTCGCAGCGAGCACCTCTTTAAGAAACATGCATCTGTTGTACGTCGGCATTTTGCACTTCCCGAAACCAACCGCAGATCCGTGGATCGATTGATCGCGCGATTACGAAAAGACGCGGATACCGTCGTAGGTATCCACATCAGGCATGGCGATTACGCAACCTTCATGGATGGTCGCTATTTTTACTCGCTTGAGCAGTACGCATCGATGATGCGGCGGATTGTTGACCAACTTCCCAACCAACGCGTCAAATTCTTGGTCTGCAGCAATGCAGCCTGTGGCCCGGATGTATTTGACGGACTTGAAGTCACGCAAGGTACAGGACATATCACAGAAGACATGTATGCCTTGGCAGAGACCGACATGATGTTCGGCCCCCCAAGCACCTACACTGGTTGGGCATCTTTTTACGGCGAACGCCCCGTTACCTTTCTGGAAACGGCGGATCAGTCCTTTGACGCCCATGCTTTGCTTGAATACACAGCCGCAGCAGCATAATTAAAGATTGGCCTGATTTCCGGTTGTCAAAGAAGTGCATGAAACGCATGCTCTCAACGTGGGGCATCAACCCAGACGCCCAACGCTCACCACAATGCAGCACCCCTCTTCGGTGTACCAAAGACCAAGGTCACCGCAGTCCATCTTCCGTAACCTGCAGCTGCATCACGCAGACGGAGCACAAGGTATATTGCCATGCTGGGGCTTGAATCCGTCACGCCCTCGGGTGCTCGACTTACCCCACGTTGCCTGAAAGTGGATGAGTTTTATTCTCAACTCATGGATGAGCCACAGACTCTCTCGGAAACAAAGACACATGATTACGAGCAAAACAACGTGCTTGCTAACCATTTTCTCAAGCATCTTTCTTCATTCCATGAATTCCCTGCCCCTTTGCTTGGGCCAACAGGCAGAGAAAGCGGACTCAACAGAACAGCTAGCAGATTTGAGCGGCCTGGCATGGGTAGACGGAGATAAATTCATCGCTGTTCACGATGCCAAAACAGATGATGCAGAGATTCGCAAACCACGAATCGCACTACTGAATCTCCCGAAAGACCTACATGGAATTGCCCACAAAGATCAGCGTTTGACTTTCCAGCAAACCATTCCTAATGATCTCGAAAGCATCGCCAAAATACCGGGGGCAGAGGAATACCTGTTGGTCGAAAGCGGCGACAGCATGCATGATCCATCTGTGCAACGGATATTCAAGGTGAAGTTGAGGAATGGTCAACTGAAAATTATCAGCCAAACCCAATGGCCAGTGAAAATCACGAATGTTGAAGGTACTGCTGTTGCCAAGCTAGACCGCACCTATGTGTTCGTCTTCGCCGAACGCGCCGACAACAAACCAGACACCGAATTGTCGTGGATCATCTTCAATCCAGAGACCATGAAATTTGCCAAGCAGGTGGATCGCATCACATTCAAATCCCCTGACACAGATCGATTCAACCGAGTCATTGTTGGTCTTGATATAGACCACAAAGGGGTGATTTACACTGTCTCCGCGTTTGATGCTGAATCAGCCGACTTGCCGAATCCGGACAATGGCCCTTATGCATCTGGCGTTTACGAAGTTGGCACGATCAAATTGAAAGACAACACGCCGATCATCGAACTTTACCCAGACCCTACTGAACGCGCATTGGTCGATGGATTCAAAATCGAATCGATCGCAGTTCGAAAGCTGAAGGGAAGCAAACACTCTGAGATCTTCATCGGAACCGATGACGAAAATTACGGCGGCGTCCTGCGACAACTTGCCCGATAAAAAGCTGAACTTTCGCGTACTTACCTTACACGACTGATCTGGCACACACCGATCGCCACTGGCCGAGATTCGACTAGACGGTCGAAGACTTGCGTCTTAAGCATCCAAGCACTGCCAACAGGCCACTGCCAATGAGCGCGCTAGCCCCCGCCGCAATAGCGTTAAACAAGATAAAATCATCCCACAGCCCGCGGTTCGCGACAGTCCAACCAAACACAAATGCCAGCCATACAGAAAAGTTTTCTACTTGAAAAAACAAGTGCGGTAACCCCACTCGTGCGGGATGGTTCAGATAAACAAGCAGCAGGGCCAACCCGGCGAGGATGAACAACGCTGCCAAAGCCTCCCAATGAATTCCTCCGACATTTGCTATTTGCCGACAAAAACGCGACAAGCCTCCCACCGCAAGAGCAATAAAAACACAGACCACGGGCAGAACGCCCCGCGTTTTGCTATGACGGGGTTCAGACCCAAGCAAGTGATCTTCCAACTCCAATGTAGAGGGTGGGTGATACGGATTGCCGCTTGATCCACGTCCCGCTAAGTAACCATCGTCAGGATTACTTTGGTCACTTCGCTTCACATAACGTTGCAGAACAAAGACCACCGCGACCATGACGAACGCGGCCAGACCGAGCAACATAGGAAGCAAGTAACTGAAAGCGAAACTCATTCCGGAAACTTTCTCACCTCCGCGTGTTGATCCGCCTCAACTAAAACGAACAGCAAAGTCACTCAGGCATTGAACACGAAACAGGCGTCCAACGAATACGAATCCTAACAAAACCAAAGTGGATCGTAAGCGTTACCCCCCTACCTTCGGCATTCCCGGGCCAGCGGATTCTCCCCTACCGCGATCACAATTGCAGTCCATCCCACAAGTAGAGCAGGTCAAGGTTCGTCTGCCAAATTCCCTTCTTGTCCAAGTTGCTTGCTGAAAAACCGGTCTGCGGTTTCCAACATTTCATCAAACCAATCTTGTTGATTCAGAAAACCATGCGGTGCGTCCTCCAAAATCGTAAGCCCCATGGGCACGCCCAAGCTCTTTGCGTGCTGCCGAAATGAATCCGCATGAGTGCTAGGATCATCTTTTTCTCCAGCCATGAACCAGCATGGCGGGTCCGATTGATCGAGATGTGTCAACGGTGAAGCCAGCCTGTAGGTCGCTGGTTGATCACTTTGCGTTCCACGAAGGAATTTTCGCCAAATACCACCACGATCCGTGCTGGCCGAGATTTCCCGTGTTCGTAGAGAAAGCAAATCAGTCTGAGCCCCCATCGGAAATGCTGCCTGGATCCCGCTACTGAAACCCGCGTTGCCACCGTTGCCCTCCAGTGCCGGCACCCCATTAGAAGTACCTAACAAAGCAACCAAGTGGCCACCTGCAGACAAACCGATCGCACCAATCTGGTCAGCATTGATCCCATATTGCTTTGCGTTCGCACGTAAAAACCTAACCGCAGCTTTGCAATCCTGTATTTGT
>DOPG01000491.1:0-169 GCA_003513555.1 Rhodopirellula sp.
AAAAAAACAGCGGGGGGCAGCGAGCGGGGACTGCCTCTCATGGGCCACGCAGGTGCCGCTAGGAAAAGGAGGGTGGCAGGAGATGTGTGTTCCCCGTATTGAGTGCGAATGCCAGTCATTATCGTTTTGGAAAAGCAGACGTCCGTCTGTTTTGATGCACCAGAACTAG
>DOPG01000491.1:509-8135 GCA_003513555.1 Rhodopirellula sp.
CAGGGATGCTGTTGACGCTGCCAGTTGTTGCACTGTCTTTATAGCCAAGTGTGGAGCAACAAGTCGCGGATTGAGAGCAATGGTGGAGGCTTTCCGGTAAAGACAGACTCTGGCGTTTGCTTTACACTTCTCACCCTAGTAGACGCTAATGTTTCCGGGGTGCTTAGCGTCATAGTAAAAAGCCAAACAGTGTCACGTCGTTGAAGGCGGATGGACAAGAGGAAAGAAAAAAGCACCCGCAACACTTGTTACCCCAAGCTTCTGGTGTGGCTCAGTAAGAGACAGTGGTTGTTCGTGTTCGTAATAGCGGCGTTTGTTTCGAACATTGTGTAAGAGGGCAAGCTTGAACCCCTCAGCCGAGCGATATTTGCAGCTTGGTTTGCCGTGTGAGCCAGTGTTGCGTTTTGTCACAGGGGTATTCCGATGATCACAGGATGCGATGATCGTATGTGTGATGCACTCGCAGTGCTGGCTAACTGGAGGCCAGTAGTCTTAAGCGAGGTTCGTCTGGGCATTCATGGAAAGAAACGCTGAGAAAAGTTATTTCTCGGCTTTTTGCTTCGGTCTGCCGAGTTTTCTCAGCATCACCTCGACTGCCTTCTCGATTTGTCTGTCTTTGCCTTGTTCCGTTGACTCAGGGTCGTTTTTCACGCGATGATCCGGTTCGGTCTGATTGTTTTCGAGGTATTCGCCTTTCGTATTCTTCATACCTACTTGTGGTACACCAACTCGAATATCCCCTGAGAGGGACATTTCCCACCAAACGGCGGTCATGGTGCCAGGCACCGGCATACCAACCATCTCACCAATGTTGAGCACGTCATATGTGTACGGAAAAGCGTGGGCATCACTGTAGTTCCCCTCACCCATTACCAAAATTGAGGGTTTGTTCCATTGATCGAGAGAGTCGCCACGATATTCCCGACCGCGAACGTGCATCGTGACGTACTCTTTTCCCATGAATAGTTTTGCGAGGTCGTTGTGTAGCCAGCCACCGCCATTCCAACGCGTATCAATAATTATCGCCTCCTTGTCAAAATTTCGCCCAAGCACCTCCGAATAAACAGTGCGAAAGCTGGCATCGTTCATGCCACGGACGTGGACGTAACCAAGACGCCCGGCAGAGAGTTTTTCTACCAGCTGCCGACGAGTTTTTACCCATCGTTCATACATCAATTGTGATTGCGCGGACGGCGAGATCGGTGTGGTTACTTCATCGAACTTAGTTCCATTCTGCCTAACAATGGAAAGCCGGACACGTTTTCCTGTTTTGTGATTCAACAACTTGGCTAGGTTGTGCGTGCCATCAAGTGGTACCCCATTGACCGCCGACAGTCGCATGCCAGCCTTGATACGACTGTTGGATGTTCTTAAGGGGCTCTTATCCAGAACCTCGCTAATGACCAAAGGTCCGCTCGTGTCTGTTTGGTCGAATAGGACTCCTAGCTCCGCGGTCTCGTCTGCACCTTTAAGCTTTCCAGGGCGATAGCTTACGCCGATGTGTGAAGCGTTTAGCTCTCCGGTCATCTCTGCCATTAAATTTGCCAGATCGCGATTGTTCGAAATGGACGGCAGTTTGCTCTGATACGCGTCTTTTAGTACATCCCAGTTGATGCCATGAAAATTGGGATTGTAAAATTTGTCTTTGATTTGACGCCAAGCATGCTCAAACATATAGGCCCGCTCATCGGCGGTCTTGAGCGTCATGACTGCCTTAAACATGATCGGTTTAACATCGCCAATCGAGTCGACAGCGGCCTTGCTCAGGCGACCACCAGATAGAACAAATATGGATTGTTCATCTTCCGAGAACTCAAAGCTGGCGGGACGGTCCAGTTTTTGAAGCATTTCCGTGTTGTCATCACGAAAATCACGCATCCACAGTTCACTTCCTGCTGAGTGCTGTTTCAGGAAATACAACTTCGATGTATCGCTGACCAGATAAGCCTGTGTAATATTGGCGGAATCCTTAGTCAAACGAATGGTGCGGTCGTCCAGCCCCTGCCAATCAACGATGACTTCTTCGACGGTTCCTTGGTCCGCTTGGTCGCTCTCCTCTGTATCTGGCTTGTTGCCTGCGTTGTCAGTGGTTAATTCCTTCGCAAGCTCATACTCCTCTTTGCTGAGTTGAAATTCATCGAAAGCATCCTGCGTAAGGAATGCCGCCATGATGTCGTATTCACGTCCCCAGCTGCCATGATCGCGTTGCCCGAAACGGGCGCTAGCCCAGTAGACGACATTCCCACTTTTATTCCAGTGGGGTGACGAGTCTGTGTAGCCCGAATGGCTGATATCAACGGGCTCTTTACTACCATCTGAGGGGAAAATTGCAATGTTAGGCACAAACAGACGATCGCGCGGTGCGTAGTCTGCGGTGAGTAATTGACTGTCAGGAGACCAGCCGTAAGTGATGTCCCCGTCTGTGTAGGAATAGTTATGAATCATACTGAGTGCGACATTCGTGTCACCGGTTTTTCTGTCAAGTATCTGGATCTCATCGCGACCAGCAAGGAAGGCTATTTTGGTTCCATCTGGCGAATAGCTGGGCTGGAAACTTTCGGATTCACTGCTGTAGATTTCTTTTTCCACGATTGATGTGGCAGCGAAGAAGTACTTCTCGCGGTCATCCGTCATGGATGACTCGTAGATTTTCCACTTGCCATCACGCTCAGCGGCATACAAAAGGGTACGGCCATCTGGAGAAAAGGAGACACTGCGTTCTTGTTCGGGGGTGTCCGTCACGCGGACAGTTGTGCCAAACTCAGTGCTGACTACGAAGATCTCACCCCGAGACACGATAGCGATCTCGTTACCGGACGGAGAGACTGAGAATTCTGCCACTTCTGACAATGATTTGAGTTCGTAGTCATTGGCTTGCGAGTCTGCCAGAAAGCTTAACGCCAGTTGTTTGGGTGGCGCTCCAGCTTTGTGAACGAACAGTTCGCCATGGCGTGTGTAACCTAGCGTATGGTTATCCGAAACGGATAGGTGTCTCACTGGATGTGTCTCATGCGCGGTGAGTTTTCTCTTTTTCCCTCCATCTAAATTCATGACCCAAACGTTGAAATTGTTTGTTTGATCCTCTGAGAGATAGTAAAGCTGGTTCCCAACACAGTGTGGATCATGGTCACCTCCGCTGTGGCGTGTTAACTGCTGGTGCTTGCCTGTCTTTAGATTCATTGACCAAATGTCACGCGCAAAGGCAGAGACATCATGCTTCCGAAACTCGCTTTCATACCCTTTCTCGTCGCGATAAAAAATTTGTTGTCCGTCTTTGCTGTAGCGTGCTTGAGAGGTTGGAATGGTTGTAACCATGCGAGGAGTGCCGCCACTCAGCTCAACCTCGTACAACTCCGCTAGCCTTGATGTTGGAAAAAGACTAGCCGTATCGCTGTCAGTGCGGGCGGAAGAGAATAGGATCGCGTTACCCGAGATTGAGAAATCACTAGGAATGTCATCAGAGCTGTGGTACGTCATCCGGTTTGCCTTGCCGCCCTCCGCAGCCATCACGAAGATGTCAAGATTCCCATGTCGATCACTGGCAAAGGCAAGGGTTTGGCTATCGCGCGACCATACCGGATGCCCGTCCCACGCCGCGTTTTGCGTCAATGCGCGCGCCAACCCTCCGGCTGTGCTAACGCGATAAATGTCACCCTGGTAACTGAAAGCTATTGACTTGCCATCTGGAGCGATTGCCGAATGCCGTATCCAGTGCGTCGAATCTTCTGCGACGCCGGAACAGGTGAGGATGTGGATCAAACCGGATATAAGGAACAACCGGAAGAAAGTGATTGATGTTACAGCATTCATGGCGTGCGTCGAAAGAGATTCGTGCGGTCCGTTAAAGGGTGACGTCTGGATAAATATTGCACCTCGTCGCACTAAATGAGCTGCCGTAACGCTTGTCTTAGTAGAAAAAAAGTACGGAAGTGCCGTCTGACGCGATTAAAACGCGAGGCACCCGAGGTGACGCCAAAGCTTGCTTCGTTAAACGCGGATGTACAGTTCCTGATGGAAGCTATTCCGCTCGCCTAAAAGCCAGTGCACACTTCTCATTGCCTAGCGATCCGCCAGTTTGAATGCCTCGACTGTCAAAATTATTCGCTTCCCCGTTTCGACTCCTTGTCGCGGGTAAATCATCCCCGTTACCACAACACGCTTGCCATTTAGTCTTTCTGCGGCTGCACCAAATGCCTTTTCAGTCCGCAGATCAAGCTCCCACGTCGTTCGTGCAAAACGGATCGTCGTCCCAGTGGTTTCACCTCCGATACCCATGACTCCATGATTTAAGGTCCCGCGCACTTTCACTTTCACCGGTTTACCTGGTTCTAGAAGGGGCAATGGCATTTTGCCGGGCATCCACTGACCCTTCACTTGAATTTCAAGGTCGCGGTCAACTCGCTGGCGAACGGGCTTGCCATCAACACTGCACTTTCCGTTTACACCGACAACAAACACGCGAAAATGTCGACGCAAATCCCTCGTGCGGCCCCGCTTGTAAGTGAATCGGATTTGCTCTGGGAAAGATTCTGGTATTACATACTCAATCCGATCCTGCCCCGAGCCGCGCCACGCAAACAGAACTACTTTCTGGTCCTTGAAATTTACCTCACTCTTTAGCACCGCCAAACCTCGGTCAGAGAAAAGCATGGCCGATTCATCCGCCGAATGAATCAGTAGCGGGTTGTCAGCGTTAAATGTTCTGAATGCCAACTCCTTTGGCTCCAAGTCATTGAGCTCCTTTATAGGCGAGCCCGCCTGTGACGCAGCAGCAGAATGCATTGTTAGGAAACTCATAAACAGCAGGGTTTTTAATGATATGGAAAATATGACACGAAACTTTAAACGGGGATTCATTAGTCTGAAATGGTGGTTTAGAAAAAAGGCGGAAATCCCAGGGTCTGGCTTTGAGTCTAAACTAAATTGCGGTGGATCCCGCACAAGGCGCTGCCAGCGTGATGTCCACGTCGTGTCTCCGCTTTGCGAATGTAGCTAAAAGTGCGAAGGACACAATTTTGCCGGGAGTGCAGCGTGCGGCCAATGGAACGAGCATACACCAAAGCCGTAAGCCATCGTCTTGGTATTATCGGGCCAACTTCAATGTTGGTCAAATGATCAACGGCGACGGTAGGTAATGCCTGTCGTAAATGCCAACCCAGAGCTCGTAGGTGGGTTCTGTTGAAAAGCTCGACCCAGAAATCAACCTACGAACATAAGAACACGAGTCCACTTGTGTCGCTTGCAAGATGCTCTCGTTATCACCGGAAACGACTTTCGGAGCCGGAAAATAACGAGCATTGTGGTGCTGAGTGGAATGTAAATAGCGATACCCTTGACGAAGATGAGACAGCAAGTCATGCATGCAGAAAAATAAGTGGCATCAACAGCAGGGAGTGAGAAAGACGTCGATAAATCGGGATCGTTGGGAACTGATGGGGGAATGTGCTGCCTGAGTCATGGATGTGATTAAAAGGTTACCTCTAAACCATCTTCCGCTAAAACCAGTTCCCCTTCTAACTGTTCTTGTATGACTGCGATTTCAATGGGATCAGGTGATGTCTCAAGAGGGTTGAGATGTGTGAGTAACAACTTTTTTGGTGAACTTAGGCGTGCAACCTGAGCAACCCTGTCTGTCCAGCTATGGCCAGTCGTCAGCGCCCAGTCGACGTCCTTATTACTGAAGTTGCACTCATGGAGCAGCAGGTCAGCACTATAGCTCCATGCAATATGCTCCGCACTTGTGTCACCCGTCGTGTCGGTCGAATAAACAAGCCGCTTCCCGTCTTGCCATTCGAGACGGTAAGCGACCGACCCACCCGGATGTTCTTGGCGTCGCCACGTGAGTCTTACGCCACCAATCCTAAATTCATCAAGATCATCAATGGGGTGCCAGGTGGCCTGTAATTTGGCTGGAAACATGAGGGGGTGGAACAAATGCTCTTGCACAGCCTCTAGCTTTTCCGCTTCACCCCAAATCTGAATCCTCTCCACTGGGTAAGTGGCCGCCAGTTCCAACAGAAACGTCAGTCCAGCAGTGTGATCGAGGTGCGCATGAGATAATAAGATGTCAAGCGTGTTCCCGGCCATGACGTTCGGCAGCCGATACATGCCAGTGCCTGCATCCAAGGCTATTCCAGACTCCGGCAGGTAATAACAAGAAGTCTGCCTTCGATCGTTTGGGTGGTAGCCAGCGGTTCCCAAGCAGTGAATCTTCATCGCATTTCCAATCTGAAAGCTAAGCCTATTCATGGCCATTCGTATAACATTTACGACCGGGTAAGTTCCATGATGAACCCCTTAACTGTCTGCCCCGTCGTGTAGCCGCTGGCACTACAAATGAGCGGAGCGTTCCAATATAGGAAGGCCGCCCCATTCTGCATCCAGGAGGAATCAATGAAACCAGCTCCACGAATTTTCGCTATTTTTTTACAACAGATGCGCGCTCAAACAACTCATAAACCGTTCCCTGACTTCCGACAACTCACCCCTGACAAACAGCACCTTGAAAGGCACGCGAAGCAAGGCAGTAATCGATGTGGCTAAGTGGCTAACGCATAATATCAGTATATGCTAACACCAGCCTAACCTGTTTGTTTGTCTTCAGACCAATGCTGAAGAAGTCACTGCATGCTGACGCAACTCAATGAGAGTATTTGTTCTCCCGTAAACCAATCACTTTATAAACGCTAACCGGCTCGACGCGATTTTTCACGTCAATGACGCCGATGTCTACAAAAACGAACCCGTCTTTTGTCGTTGAGTCGATGTCCTCATCGCTACAACTTTCATTTGGCCGGGCAATAGTCGCGAGGCTTGACGCTACGTTCACGGAGTCACCAAGAGCCGTATATTCGCTTCGCCTCTCCGAACCAAGGTTTGCGGCCACGGCGGGACCGGTGTTGATTCCCACGCGAACCCGCAATGACTTTTCCTTGCCACCCGCTTCCTTGAACTGCATGATGCGTTCCTTCATTTCCAGGGCCTTCCGGATTGCTGCAGTTGCACTGTCCTCGCTAGCGACCGGAGCTTCAACCAACGCCATAACGGCATCGCCAATATATTTGTCAATCGTACCCCCATGGGCGAAGACGGCATCGGTCATGGAGGTGACAGAACGGCTCATGAACTCGGACAGCTCCAAAGCGCGCATGGAAACACAGATTTTTGTATGCAAAATGATTTTGTAAACGAAATGTTATCGGAGAAAAGAATGGTAGCCCTTGTTTCGTGCGGCGTTAATAGATCATTGCCGGTTAGTTGCCCTTGGCTTATTTGTTCCAGAATATCATGGTCGTAGTATTTAGGCATAGAGTCGCGCAATTGCCGTTCGTTATCCATTTGGTGACTTAGCCGATCACTTTCAAGGCTGACAGCGACGGGGTGAGCCACCGCCATTATTAGTTCAAGAGTCTCCTGTGTGAATCCGGACACCAGGGAATCAAGTGATACGATGTTGGCGATCTTATCGCCGGGCTACAGTGGCGGAAAAATCGCACTTTGGAGATCCGACCCAAATAATGATTGATACATAGATCGCTCCTTGGGCTTAATTAACCCCGGTACGTTTGATTGCCAATTGATTCACCACTGAAACGAACTTCTTCGGCGGCGGTGATACCGAACGCG
>DOPG01000491.1:8457-11644 GCA_003513555.1 Rhodopirellula sp.
GAGGATCGAATATTCGAACAGGCTGCTCGCTCAACTGTTGAACCAGATGGAGTTTAAGTTCTGCAAAACGCTCCTTCGGGCCGTGGTCAGCATCAAGCGTGACGCCTCCGCTGACGTCACTCATCTTACTGTCGAAGGCGTGGCCCGCTTCAAAGGGCCGTGCTGCGACGAATGACATGTCGGGGGTTCCGTCTTGGCCTGAACCTCATCCCGGTGTCAATGCTGAGGCGTACACTGAAACGCGACTGGGATTGACCGCTGTGTCGGAGGTTGAGCACAAAGCTGCTCCGGGCAGCCCGTAAGCGGGGGAACCTGCACGTGTAGTTGTTGCGTGAAAGAAAGCTGGCACGGGGGCTGCAGGGCGTTAGGAGATCCCCAGAAACCGTGTGTTACAAAACCCGGCGACAGGGATCGTACCGATCGACCAGGCAAAAGATACCTGATGCCCTAGGGTGTGCGTGCCGAAAACCCCCATCAAGTTGTACCTTGGGCAAAGAGTAGGATCGGCATTAAATACAGTGCGTGGTTTGTGGGAGGCGGAACTCCCTTTGCAAAAGGCAGGCCTAGACACTCGACGGAGCGTACTTGGGTAGTCGACTACAGCGGACTGTTCGGTCACGCAAAAGTCTGGCTGAAATACACCCATTTGAATCACAGCCAAGGCGGTGAAGGTGCATACGCAACAGACGGTGAAGCAGCATTCGTTAAGCGCCTTCACGAAAAATTCCATCACTAGCCTTGCTTTCGTGCCCGCGATTTCTGTTACATCCTGCTGAGGTCATGGATAGGAAGTGGGTTCTTGTGGGTGTACCGCTTGGAGGTGAGCAACGCGGCGACAGACCCCAACGCGTTATAGCCTGGGGTGGCGGCAACGTCCTCGAGCAGAATTAAGAGTGAATCCGCGTTCCAAGTCTACTCCGATGCGCACTGACAACGCCTGTGTCCTGCACCGTCACACAGTCATGCAAATTCAGCATGTCATCTATCAAGTTGCTGTTGAAGCTCTCATCCCATTCGTTGACCCGTGAGCTTCTCGTTCGATGCCGGCGGTGGCCTTCCCATGCTGTTCCGAGAAGCCTACCCAACGCAGAGCATGTGCATTAATGCCGTCGAGAATGGTAAACCACAGACTATCATCAACAACATGCGTCTGGAAAATAGAAAAAGAGCGCAGAGACTTACGTCACAAGGCTCTCAATGTAGAGAAGAAACATGTTTGAGCCCATAAAAGAAGAGTAGACCAATGGACGGACCAATGAAATCGGTGAGTAGTCAACCTGTCAGCAACGCATTTGCAGTCGCATCACTGGCCGCCATGACTGTGGGTACCATAGGCTACCTCGTGGGTCTGTGGAATGCGGAAATGGAGATGAATGAGAAAGGGTTTTATTTTACGATCCTCGCCTTCGGTATGTATTCAGCCGTTTCAATCCAAAAATGCGTCCGAGATCGTATTGAGGGGATCAAGGTTTCACCAATCTACCTAGGGCTAAGCTGGGCAGCGATTGGCACTGCCATCGGGCTCCTTGTCATTGGCCTTTATAATGCCAATACATTAGCACTCAGTGAGAAGGGATTTTATGGCATCGCCTATGTACTCTGCATATTCACCGCTGTCACAGTACAAAAGAATACGCGTGATGCGCTCGTTGAGAAAAGCTCTCATAGCTCAATCCCCGAGCGAGGCGAAACTACTATACCTCCGTCAACATTTGAATGAGTGCTGAATCCCACCAGCTGCTTTTAAAAAACTGTGTGATGGAAAAACGGCCGCTGCGGATCTAGGTTGCCATCCGCTGGGCTGGGATTGACGCGTTTCCCATGCAAGTGCCGGTAACTTGCTTCAGAACCGGATGGGGGTATCTATTCAAAGAAACTCGTAGGGCACTTAGAAAGCGTTTTTGGCAGAATACTAAAAAATCATGGGACGGCAACTCCTGCTCCCCGAGTTAAGCAGGCTCCTGCGCATGTGGACTGCTCAGGACCTTCACATTCAAAATGGTGTCGTTCGAATAGGGGATTGCCACCTCTGGCATTTTGCGTTTGTTAGCTCGAAGGTTTCACAAGCGACGAAAAGAAGCTGGAGTCTTATTGTGCTTACGCGGCGCGGTACCTAAGAAGCAATGTGTCAACAGGCGTATGCAAGTTACTTTAACATCTGTTGGCGTGTACACCGCCCGAATGCACTGTAGGTGGCGGTAAGTTTGCGGTGCGATTACGCTTTTGTTTACGTAGCTGTGAATTGACGTCCGTGTTGCGTGACATCCTCATCCTTGCTGCTCTTGCTCCAGAGCAATTTCGCTGCAGTTACGTCGTTTTGTCAAATCGGTATTGACTCGCTTCACAGGACAGTGCGTTCTGTTTGAGGTACATAAGCAGCAAGTCTGTGGAGGATCGAACTGTTGATCTTCTGTTGCGGGGCGTTGCAAGTCGATGTCCCGTTTGGCCAAGATTGAACAACGCGAAAGCGAGTACGGATAACACACCTCATTGAAGAACCTTCCCCCCCCCCAAAGCGCCAGTACACAGCATTTGGTGTTGTGGTAAACCCTTACCTCTCGGGTCGTTGGCTGCCATCGCTTGCCATGAGAAGCTTGATCTCCTTGGAAAAGTAGAATCGAGCGAAAGAACTCCGTTTCGCCGCTTCCAAGTTAGCTCTGCTTTGTGTTGTAGGGCGATTCGTGCTAGGCTACTTGAGTATGAGTCCTTGGACACAGTTTTTTGCCTCCGCCCTCTTCTTGAGTCTGCTTTGGTTTCTTGGAAGCCTCGTTGTTCACTTCTTGTGGTGGCTATAGGGTACTCCAGTTCAGTTAGCATCTTATTTAAATCCTAAACTTTTTAAAATGAGGCTTTTGAGAGGTTTGGCGATAGCGCAATCGGACTGACTCGGGCTTGTGCGGTAGACTCGGAGACTTTTCAGGCATTTCTGCGCAACAGGAGATGGGCAAGCGGTGAACGTTGACGGTGTACATATGGTCGTTTGCAACTTAGCTTCTCGTTGCTTTGCAGTGGGGTTGTTTTTGCGGTTTTTTTTCGTGATGTTTGAAGCCGGCGCGTGATGTATTTGCTCGCATCCATGGTTGCTTGGATTAACAAAGCGGTGCCGGATATGCGGCAAGAAGAGTTGTTGCGGCTACGAGTACGCCTCAACCTCCAGAACACAACCGCTTTACCAACCCCAAATCTC
>DOPG01000491.1:11842-12266 GCA_003513555.1 Rhodopirellula sp.
GCTTTACCAACCCCAAATCTCTCACTCACAATGGTGCGATTTTATGAGGGGGAGGTCAGTAAGAAATCCATTCTAAAACGTTGCATGTTGAGATTCCTTTTGGAATGAGGTCATGGTCAACCTCAGTATCGCAAGAATCAACCAAATTAAAGGCCGAAAGTTACCTCAGCGCTCTTCACGGATTACAACGCGTGTGCTTGAAGTGACGCTCGCATTCGTGAAGAGGCTGGGTTGCATGGACGACGACCGGTTCAGACTTGAAAAGTCAAAACTTGCTCGAGTGGTTATTGCTTGAATTTCAGGCATCACCAATTAACCTCGGGATTTGTCTCTGTAGCGAGCGGTCTTTTCATGTCCACATGTCGCTGTATCAATCAGAGATTCCGGCATTACTGGTTCGATGCCGCGCCATCGATTAGCCGGA
>DOPG01000173.1:0-7419 GCA_003513555.1 Rhodopirellula sp.
TTCCGGACATGGCTATCAAACATATCGGGCAATCTTCGTACCGTCTCGTGGTTACAGGAACGTTTCAAGCCGGACACAAAATCAGCATCACAAATGCCGACCGAAGTCGACGCACGACTGGATCATGCTGGCGGTCTCGAAAAATACCGCCGCGACCCCGCATGGCGAAACGGTGTTGAGCAACATTTTGCTTCCGTATTTTCAACAATGGTCAAACAAATCAAGCAGGCAGAGATACCTTTGTGGATTTGCATGCCCACCTGTGACCTGGTCAACACACCGCCTTTCAAAGTTGAACTGGCAAGCAAACTTTCGGAAAAACAACGTGCGGAATGGCAACAAAACTGGAACAAGGCTACCGATAACCAGTTACCACCTTCGCACCGTCTAACCGCATGTCAGCAGTGCCTTTCCATTGACCGCTTCGATGCCGGTGCGCATTACATGATTGGTCGGCTATTATACGAACGGGGCGACACCCGCATGGCCACGGAACATTTGACTTTGGCAAAGGATCTTGATGTCTGCCCATTGCGGGCAACCACCAAAATCGAGCAATCAATCGTCAACATTACCAATCAGGAAAATATACCAATCATTTTAACCCCAACTCTTTTTGACGAACGTGACGCGAATGGCGATCGGCATCCTGATGGGATCGCGGATCCGGGGTTGTTCGTTGATCACCTGCATCCTTCCGTCAGGGGGCACCAGATACTCGGAACTGCCGTCGCTGACAGCATGATCCAGAACCACTTGTTCAAGGAATTGCCACCTCCACGGGACATGCCGCTTCTGCAACAACGTTACGAGGAGTTATCCAAACAACATCTTGCGGGTTTGGGGGAGGCTTATTACGCAAGAGGCAAACAGCGTCTGGAAGGTCTGCGCCGCTGGGCAGCAGGGCGAGTGGGGCAATCTTCAGAGCTCAACCGAGACTGACATCACTCTGCAAATGACCTAAGCTCGGCATGCATTCAAATTGGTTGAACTGACCTGATTTCACGGGTTTGAATTAACACACTTTCACCGGCAGATAAAAATGAAACGAATCCTTTGTCTGTTATTTTTCTTTGTGGCGCTCGCTCCTCCGTCCTACCAACACGGTGGGATGGCACAGGATGCCGAAACGCTTCACGTTGACAGCAGTGGAACAACGCTCCCAGACAGTGATGATAATCGCAACAGCAAAGGCAAGACGCTTGCTGACGACTCATCAAACACCGCGGACACCGAAACGAAGACAGACCCTCAAACCCTGATCGAGAACCTACTGGGTCCGCTTGATACCGAGGGAGTCGATACTGAAGCCATCGCTACCACTTCGACTTGGATTCAGACGACCGGAATCAACGAGCTACTTGGACCACTAACGCCACTTGCATTGTCGCCCTTCTTTGGTGTGACATGCCTGTCAGCCATTTCGCTATGGGGCCCAGATTGGGCTAGTAGCAGCCCCATGTTAGGAAGCAATGGTGCTTTGCGCAGCGAAACCATTTTCATCACTTTCCTGGCTTTGACGATCATCAGCAGCGTTCCTCGATTTACCAAAGTCAGCAAGCCATTTGCACAAGCAGTGGATCGTCTGGAAGCCTACGCCGTGATCATCATACTGCTGGTCATCAAAATCAGCACAAGCGTGGAGACTACAGCAAACGAGCCATTGGCGATGGTGCAAATGGGTGTATTCACTGCAGGTCTCGATACATTTCTCGCGATTGCAATGATCATTAATGTTTTGGTCATCAACAGCGTTAAATTCTTCTTTGAATTTCTTGCGTGGCTGACACCAGTTCCTTTTCTGGATGCTGTATTCGAAGTATGCAACAAAACGCTGTGCCTTGGTTTGATGGCGATTTATGCCTTCAGTCCGACATTGGCCACCATGATTAACCTCGCATTCTTTCTCGTCGCACTGATCCTACTCAGATGGATCTATCGGCGCACATTATTCTATCGCACCATGGTACTTGACCCTTTATTCTCACAAATATGGCCACCCCATGCAAAGCCGCGCAATAACGAATTGATTGTTTTCAACCGCGCCGAGCTAGGAAAATTTGCAGCAAAAAGCCGAATCCGACTTAGACGTAGTGAAGAGAAAAATGCTGGCTGGATTCTGCAGGAAACGCACTGGTGGTTGCCACAACGGGAACACATTCTTGCACCTGACACCAAACTGAAAATTCACTTGGGCTGGATAATGAATTCAATCCAGTTCACAAGCGGCGAAAAAAAATGCAGCCTGACATTCAGTCGACGTTACAACGAAGCAACCTTGCGTACACTTGCCGATCGCATGGGAATTCCACTGACCACAGACGTGGTTGAACATGATGCCGGCGAGCGAGCATTGGAGTTCAGCTGATTGCGAATGCATCTCGAACCTGCCGATGGCTTCGACAAATCCATTCGCCGCACAGACAACCAACAGAGGATGAACACATGCACCACTGATTCCGAATACTCGGAAAGCCAAACTGACTGTGCCAGCACAAACAAGTAGTCAGCATGACTACCAGACGGTGCATTCATGCTCGAGATCTACACACGCGACAAGCTCTTCAACGATAATTGAAGAGAAAGATGGGTAACATTCGCATCGACGTGCTTTCGTCGCGACCTTTCGTCTGCTGGAACTATCCCTTCCGACCCGGTTTGGGCAGAACTTTCAAATCACTGATTCAGAAAGTTATCAGAACGTATCATGGATGATTCGTGCAGCAGGAGCAAAAAGGGAACGATCCCTCCTTCCCGGCAAGCCGCCACTAGGGCTCCACTCTATATCCTCCCCACTCAGGCAGGCGATTCATCCCCTCTCGAAAATGATCAAGATCGACTAGGCTTTGCGGGTTGGACCGAGGCAAAGCTGGTTGATACTTAGGGGACGTTGCTGTGATGCTGCGAACGCGAGGCTGTTCAACCGCAAATCACTTGGCGGCCGAAATCCAACTGAAGCGAGTGAAGGAAAATGGTCACTCGCTGTTCATGACGCTTCCACCTACTGCAAGCCGGGCAATCCGTTGAAAAACCAGACGTTTGATTTGATCGCTGCCTGCGCATTCGGCCTAGAAGCCGTGGTACGTCGAGAGCTCGAGCAGATGGGCATTGCTTCGACCATTGGCGAATCAGGGAGAATCCATTTCAAGGGAGACGCGACCCTGATCTGCCAAGCAAACCTATGGCTTCGCACAGCTGACCGAATCTTGATTCGCGTAGCCGAATTTCCGGCCGCAGACTTTGACGCATTATTCGAAACAACCAAGCAGATCAGCTGGGGAGACATACTTCCCAGCGACGCCGTTTTTCCTGTCACGGGTCGATCGATCAAGTCGACACTCACAAGCGTACCCGCTTGCCAGCGTGCGGTAAAACGCGCCATGGTCGATGCATTGCGTCGCGACCATCAAACAACCGAGTTGCCCGAAACCGGCTCTGAATACAAGGTCGATGTCGCTATTTTGAAAGACGTGGCCACGTTAACACTCGACACGACAGGACGCAGCTTGCACCGACGTGGCTATCGCACCCACATTTCCAAAGCACCGCTCAAAGAAACACTGGCAGCGGCCATGGTGCTGCTCAGCTACTGGCGAAGCGGGCGTCCTTTACTGGATCCATTCTGTGGAAGCGGCACGATTCCCATCGAAGCAGCAAGAATTGGCCGTAATATGGCTCCCGGACTTGACCGCGACTTTGCTTGTGAAACGTGGACAGAATTTCCATCAGAGACATGGCAGGATGCAAGAGAGGCTGCCAATGCCGCGATCCTCGCTCCGCTGGAAGAAAAACTTCAAGGTAGCGACATCGACCCAAGGGTACTGAGAGCCGCACGCGAAAACGCTGAGCGGGCCGGCGTTGCCTGCGACATTCACTTTCAAGCTGCACCAATGGAGTCGGTTACCAGCAAAAGACGTTTCGGATGCCTGATCACAAACCCACCTTACGGACAGCGTGTTGGTCGGGATTACGACTTAGAGTTTTTATATCAAACCATTCCCAATGTACTGCGAAAGCTACCCACCTGGTCACATTACTTTCTCACTGCGTTCCCCGCGTTTGAACACACCATGGGCCGGCAAGCAGACCGCCGCCGAAAGCTGTACAACGGTCGCATTGAGTGCACCTATTTCCAATACCATGGGCCCAAGCCAGTCGTTGGCAAAGGTCCCCAACAGAAAAATGAGACAACAGAGCCTGCAACGAAACCAGCATCAGCTACCGGTGGTACCAGCATTTGGCCAACCGAAGACACGAGGCCAGAAACAGCAGTCGAAGACAGCAGCAGTGCCGAAGAGAGCAGTACGATCGATGAATCTCCGACTGCCGAGAACACCAGCCAAGCGATGGGGCCTGAGGCACATTCAGAGCACAGCCCAACCGCCACAAAACCGTACATTCATGCTGCAGGTGATGCTGCCTTTGGGCACCTGGGCGACAAGGCTTATGTGCAAGCGGAATTGTTTGCAACACGCCTGAAAAAACGGGCGAAACATTTACGCCGCTGGCCAACAAAGCGGGGGATCACCTGTTTTCGTCTTTACGAACGTGACGTACCCGAAATCCCCCTGATCGTCGATCGATACGAGGATCAACTTCACATCACTGAATACGAACGTCCGCATGATCGCGATCCCGCTCAACACGCCAACTGGCTGGACCTGATGGTACAAACTGCGGGATCAACGCTCGATGTCCCTCCTTCACACGTACACTTCAAAAGTCGTTTACGCCAGCGAGGCAAAACGCAACACCAAAAGGTGGCACAGACAAACGAACGGATGGAGGCTCATGAGGGAGGCCTGAAGTTCCTGGTCAATCTCAAGGATTACGTCGACACGGGATTGTTTCTGGACCATCGGGTGACCAGGCAAATGGTCAAGGACATTGCGTGCGGCACAAACTTTTTGAACCTGTTTGCCTACACCGGTTCTTTCAGCGTCTACGCAGCGGCCGGCGGTGCCCAACAAACGACAACCGTCGATCTATCCAAGGCGTATCTTGACTGGGCGTGGGAGAACATGCGACTCAATGGCTTCAAGGGCAATCAACATCGCTTTGTAGCAAACGATGTCAGTCAATTCATCCGTGAACAGCCACAAATCGAAACATACGATCTCGTCGTGTTGGACCCGCCCACGTTTTCCAACAGCAAACGCACGGAAAACGACTGGAACGTGCAGAAGGACGCGATCCCACTGATTGGTGAGCTGCTACCGTTGGTGAAGCCCGGCGGGGTGATCTATTTCTCGACAAATTTCCGGCGTTTCAAATTTGACGAAACGGCGTTACCGCTGAAAGAGATACACGAAATTTCGAAGCAGACCGTTCCCGAAGATTATCGAAACCGCAGAATTCACCGCTGCTGGCGACTGGTAAAGTGACTGCAACTGGCCATGGCCAAATCAAATCAAATCAAATCAAGTGTCACCAATCGTTCGGTTTCGACCTGCGTGCAACGCCTGTGCTGTAAAGCCGCCAGCGATCGCGCCGGCAATCGGACCGACACAATACAGCCACAACTCGCTGACATCGCCCGCGATCACCGCAGGGCCCAGACTACGGGCCGGATTCATCGATGCTTTGGTCAATGGCCCTGCAACCATCGCAGCCAAGGCGATAGTCGACCCGACAGCCAAGGCAGCAGTAATGGTTTCTTCCTTAGCACCCGTGGAAACTCCAATCACGACGAACATTAGAATAAACGTCAAACCAAACTCGATGATCAGCCCGGCAGTCAGCCCCAGATCCAACTGAACATTCGTGCTGCCCAACATGGACTGATCGATTCCTAGAGTCGCACGAATGGCAATCGCACCAACCAACGCCCCCAGGCATTGCGATGGCACATAACTCAACGCATCTTTCACAGGCAGACGCCCTAGAGCCGCAAAGCCGATGGTCACAGCAGGATTCATATGTGCCCCACTGATACCGCCGACAGCGTAAATCATGATCATCACGACCAACCCCCAGGCAATGGCAACCCCAACATGGGTCAACGCCTGCGTCCGCGAGTCTACGGCCATGGCACCACAACCCAGCAAAACCAGGCAGAAAGTGCTCAAGAACTCAACAATACAACGGCGAGGAAGTGATTCATTCATCTTGCTGCAGTGCAAATCAGTATGCTGTCTGTGGGCAAAGGTGGAAGGGCGATCGATTACTTGACATTCAAATGGTCTGAGAACAGAAAGGCATACAGACCCACCATAGTTTTAGCATCTCGAATGCCGCCATCAGCAATCAATTGGTGGATCTCACTGCGGTGCACCAACTGATTCTCAATTTGCTCAACAGCTTCACGTGCGTGTTCCCCTGCAGTCAGATCAGTCGCCATAAAAAGATACATTAATTCATCGCTGATCCCTGGCGCAGAATAGAACTCACACATGTCGACAAGATTCCCGGCACGATATCCAGTTTCTTCGATCAATTCGCGTGCCGCGGTCTGCCTGGGTGATTCGTCAGGCTCACGGGTTCCCGCAGGCAGTTCCAGCAAGGTCTCCCCTACAGTGGCGCGATGATTCCGAATCAGAACAACGGTATCAGGATCAACTAACGGCAGCAGAACCACTGCGCCCGGGTGACGAATCACCTCCCGATGATAAGTATTGCCATCACTGCCATTCAATTCCATCTGGTAAACGTTGAACCGCTCACCTTCCAGAACGAGGCGTTCATTGTTTTCCATTAATTCCGCTCGCTTCCGAGTTGTCATTCACAGCACAGCAGCGGAAAAAATCAGGTCAAATCCCACTGCCAGCTTGGCTGTCTTTACACCGCTTGCTGAGGGATTCTAAAACCTAAGCGATCAGTGTCAAAGCAGAGCATGATTGTGTCTCTTTCGATCACGTGTAAAGCTATCGAAAACATCATCGGCAGAACACACCCCCTCATGCCCCACCTGAGCACCCCCACCGGACTGATCTCACCGTGACACCCTTTGGATTCCTCTGCTGCAACAAACCCCCTGGAATGACCTCACGCGATGTCGTGAATGTTGTGCAGCGGCGTCTTCCACGTAAAACCAAGGTGGGCCACGCGGGTACCCTCGACCCTCTAGCAGAGGGAGTGCTTGTTTTGGGTGTGGGTCCCGCCGTACGGCTCGTACCCTACGTCCAACAGCAACCCAAGCATTATCAAGCAACATTCCGACTCGGCTCGTCAAGTGTTTCTGGAGACTTGGAGGGTGAGATTTCTAAATTTCCAGACCTGCCCATCCCCACACGTGAAGAGTTGGAGGCGGCTGCCGAAAATTTGACGGGTGAGATCGAACAGATTCCTCCCGCACACTCAGCTATCTGGGTCGATGGTGAACGAGCTTATCGACGTATCCGGGCTGGTGAAGAATTCGAAATGCCATCCCGAATAGTTCAAATCGATGCTTTGGAAATCACTCGATATGAATTCCCCGAA
>DOPG01000173.1:7741-12976 GCA_003513555.1 Rhodopirellula sp.
TCAAGAAGTGGTGTGGGCCCGTTTCTACTGAAAAACTCCGTGCCTATCGACGCACTCAGAGAGGATGATCTTGAACCCCTCTTTTTGCCGGCATCCCTCGCCATACAACACCTGCCCCGCTTGAAGATCACTGGCGAAGACGCAATGCGTCTGGGCCATGGGCTATGCCTGGACGAAGTGAAACCCAGTGCAGTCACTCCATCCCAAGATCAAGACATCACGGACGTCGCGGCCATGACCGAGGACGGGCAACTACGTGCCATCATTCGCCGTAAGCGAGGGCAATGGTGCCCGTATCGTGTTTTCCCAACTCGCCAGCCTGAGTAATCGAAATCCATTCTCCAACCAACGCCACAATCGCTGATCCTTTATCTTGAAGGGTCAGCGCCCCCTGTCGTTCCCTGAAGACACAACGAAGACACAACAAAACGACTACCACCTGACTCAATGGAATGGCTACAGGATGCCAAGCTTTACAATGAATCACACAGCACTCATATACCTTTTGATGACCGCATTTCTTTTTCATGCTTGCAACACAGGGTCATCCCTCGCTGCCCCCCCATTGCAATCCGATGCCCCAAAGACGCCTGCCGAGCAGCCAAATTTTGATGCCATTGAGTCGATTGTCAGGCAAGGCATTCAGGACGGGCAGATGCCGGGTGCAGTGGTAGTGATTGCTGATCAAGACAGCATCCTTTACCGGCGTGCCTTTGGGCAACGCCAAGTCGAACCCACTGCTGAACCCATGACACTGGATACCGTTTTTGACCTTGCATCTTTGACCAAACCCGTCGCGACCGCGACATCGGTGATGCAACTGATCGGCGACGGATTGGTCTCTCCACACCAAAAAGTTGCTGATCACCTACCCGAATTTGGAAAGTACGGAAAAGATAAAATCACCATAGCGGACCTGCTTCTTCATGTGGGTGGCCTGATCCCCGACAATTCTTTGCATGATTACCGCGACGGACTCGATGCCTCGTGGCAAAACATCTGCAACTTAAAACCCATTGCATCTCGCGGTGAAAATTTTGCCTACACCGATGTCGGCTTCATCGTACTGGGCAAGCTCGTTGAACATGTCACCAAACAAAGTTTAGACCAATATGCCAAGCAGAGCGTATTTACCCCACTTGGCATGACGGAAACAACCTTCAACCCATCGACGGCTCTCAAGAAACGAGCCGCTGCAACGGAGCAACGAAATGGTCAATGGATCAAAGGCGAAGTCCACGACCCACGTGCGCACCTACTACAGGGAGTCGCTGGTCATGCAGGCCTGTTTTCAACGGCTGATGACCTCACACGATATGGACAACAGATGCTGCGTATTGCAAAGGGCAAGAAATCCACGCCACTCTCTCAAGCAACCTTCAAAATGATGACTCGCCCACGTGATGTGCGCCGCGACTCGCAAACGATTGGCACGAGAACCTATGGCTGGGACCATCGCTCTCCTTACTCCAGCAATCGCGGAGATCAACTTTCCGATTCAGCTTTCGGTCACGGCGGATTCACTGGAACCGTGATGTGGATTGATCCTGACAGCGATCGCGTCTTTCTGTTCCTCAGCAACCGCCTGCATCCTGACGGCAAAGGAAGCATCAACCGACTGGCGGGAAAAATCGCCTCAATTGTTGGTGCCAGTGCGAATGGCAGCTCGAACACGGATGCCAAGACAAAAGCGAACCCCTGATTCCCATGGAGTGCAACGTTTGCAAGCCAAAGCTGCCTTGGCTGCAACCTCAACAGGTCACACTTTTTGTTGACTACTTGCCTTTACTACGAATCGTCCTGATCAACGCAGGTTTGTTGGTTGTGATTCCAAAAGCCCCAAGATTTTTGAAATAAGCGGCATCTTTGAGCTGATCAACCGTCCAAACATGGAATTCATTGCAACCACCTTCATTGAGTTGCTTAATAAACGTTTCATCAACCACTTGTCGATTGCCGTTCATCCCAACGCCAGCAGCTCCACTCTCACTCACCACTTTTGCAATTGCCTTGGCCGATGGATGATAGGATCCGGTTGCCTTATCCTGCTTAAAACTAGTCAACCAGTGCGTACGAACTTCAGGTATCTGTGCGTGACAGGCAGCAACGGTTGCCTTATCAAAGCTAATAATTAAAAGTCTGATTTTTCCTGTACCCAAACTTTTCAGTTGCGACGCGAGGAAAGGGACAATTTTTGCTTTGGACTTCAACTCGATGACAAACAGGCCTCCTTCGGGAACGGACTCGAAAACATCCCTGAAGGTTGGAATTCTTTCACCTTTCCATTTCTCTCCTTTCCAGCTCCCGTATTCCAATTGGCGAAGCTCCGCCAGCGTCGAATCCTCTACAGATTTTTCAACACCGGTGGTCCGTTTCGTACCTCGGTCATGGATACAAACGATCTGTTTATCACGGGTCAAATAAAAGTCGCCCTCCACCCCATCGCTACCTTGTGCCCATGCCAAGTCGAAAGCAGCCAGGGTGTTTTCAGGTGCCTCAAAAGAGGCGCCACGGTGTGCCACAATCACCTGACCCGAACTTGGAACTACGCAGACGAACAACAATATCAATGAAATCCAGACACGCATCATGTACATCGATCTATCCAAGTTTGACGGCCAAAAGATTCACTGACGAAATACGTACACGATACACAACGGTGTGCCAAACAGCGAAACCGACCAGATTTCAATTTATACTTGAAACCCGGACACGGGTCACCCTGCTTCTATTCGGTAGATTGACAACTGAAACGATGCTTCACGCATACACATTCCTGCACAGAACCTTCATGATAAGGAAACACCGCAGACACCTGCTGTTATACTGACCACAGGCTACGCGAATGCTCGGTGA
Organism: Rhodopirellula sp.; assembly: GCA_003513555.1. Taxonomy (GTDB): domain Bacteria; phylum Planctomycetota; class Planctomycetia; order Pirellulales; family Pirellulaceae; genus Rubripirellula. The sequence continues at coordinate 10,598 of DOPG01000173.1, forward strand.
GGAGGTTGCTCCTGCTATTTCAATAAAGCGGATCCCCTCACCAGACCTTCCGAAGTGTGCAATGATGCCCGCTGATCCCACAAGAAACAAAATCACAGCCAACTGGTTTGATATGACTGTGCAGATCCGACATCGTTACCCCCCATTGCTGCCTTGCCAATTTTCCAATTCCCAAAACAATACTTCACTGAACGCTGCAACATGCGAACCTACATTCGATCAGCTCAGACAAACCACTTCGTACATTGCCTACCATCACTGACCGTCCTTCTGGCAATCATTCTTCAGTTAAGCCCGGTATTTCAAGCAAGGCCCGCCTTAGCAATCGAATCTGATTCGACACCAAGACGACCCAACATCCTTTGGATTTCCTGCGAGGACATCAGTGCGCACCTGGGATGCTATGGCGACCCTCACGCCATCACTCCCAATCTGGACCAAATGGCTGCCGAGGGTGTCCGTTACTCAAACGCTTTCACCGCTGCTGGTGTTTGCGCACCATGCCGTTCGACCATCATTACCGGCATGTACCAGAACAGCATTGGCACGCACCACATGCGTTGTAACGCCAAGTTGCCAGAATGGCTCAAGCCATTTCCGATGTACCTCAGGGAAGCCGGTTACTACTGCACCAACAACAGCAAGACCGACTATCAATTCAAGACTCCTTCAGCTTCAAGTATTTGGGATTTGTCAGGACGAAAAGGTCATTGGAAAAACCGGCAGGATAAAGCCCAGCCATTCTTCGCGGTATTCAACTTCACTGGTTGCCATGAGTCAGGCATCGCAAGCGAGTCAAAATACAAATCAGTGACAGCGAATCTTACGCCTGATCAGCGACAGGCGCCGGATCAACTCACGACCCTGCCCGACTACTATCCAGATACGGCAGTGACACGTGAGGACTGGAAGCGTAATTATGAATTGATCACGGCGATGGATGCGTGGGCCGGAGAACTGATCCAAGAGATCAAAGATGCTGACCTGTATGAAGACACAATTATCATTTTCTGGTCCGACCACGGTGTTGGGCTACCGCGCGCGAAACGTTGGCTGTACGACTCGGGCACTCACATTCCGATGATTGCAAGAATCCCCAAATCCATGCGTGTCGATGGCCAAGGTAAATCAGGCAGCATTGATCCAGAACTCATCAGTTCGGTCGACTTCGGTCCCACCGTGCTTAATCTTGCTGGCTTGCCAATTCCCAAGCAAACGCAAGGTCGTGCGTTCCTCGGTAAGAACCTCACCGCTCCACGTTCCTATGTGTATGGCGCGCGAGACCGCATGGATGAACGATACGACATCATCCGAAGCGTCCGTGACCAACGCTATCGATACATCCGCAATTTCGAACCACTGAAGCCCTACTATCAATACATGAACACCCCGGAAAAGGGTGCGACGATGAAAGAGATTCGCAAAGCGGAAGCTGCCGACAGCTTGTCGCCTGCGATGGCTTTATTCTCTGCCTCAATAAAACCGGTGGAAGAGTTGTACGACCTGAAAAACGATCCGCAGGAGATCCACAACCTTGCCGAAAATCCGGAACAGCAGGAAAGACTGAAGCAAATGCGGACCGCGTTGGCCGCTTGGCAAAACGAGGTGGGCGATATCGGCCTGATCCCGGAAGCAGAAATCGAGATTCAGGAGCAAAACAGTGGCTCACGTTTTGAAATCCTGAACAATAGCAAAGGAAGTCGACAAGCACTCCGCAGGCTTGTGGACATGGCCACCGAAGCATCCAACGGTCCCAGTGCGTTGCAAAAACTTTCCGCTGGACTTGCAGATCCAGATCCATCTGTTCGCTACTGGGCGGCAACCGGCATTGGCAACATTGGTTCAGCTGCCGCAGATTCACAGCCAGCCATCAAAAAAGCGTTAGTTGACACATCACCAAGCGTACGAATTGCAGCCGCACGTGCGGCTGCTAAAATTGGGGACACGACCGCAGCCATTCGTGTTCTTGAGCAGGAACTTGCTAGCGACCATCAATGGGGACGCCTTGCAGCAGCCATTGTCTTAGACGAAATGGACGAACAAGCCCGCCCCGCATTGCCAGCACTGAAAAGAGCGCTCGAGAATCAACCCAACAAGTACATTGTCCGAGTTGCAAATCGGGCAATCAACGAACTGGAAAACACCAACCATCAGGTCCCCTGATTCGCAAACGCCCACACCTTTGAAGCAAAATCCCAAGACGCGAAATGACACGAACGACAATTTGCACCTACCTGATACTGATCGCCTTGATCTCAATTTCAGCTACTGGGTGCACACCACCCCATGGACCATTGCTGATTGATGACGATGCACCCACCGAATTCACGACCACTGAGTCAGGCTTAAAATATCGAATTCTGAGAAAATCGAGTCAGC
>DOPG01000208.1 GCA_003513555.1 Rhodopirellula sp.
TAAAGAGGGCCGCCTGAGGGAAACTTCGGGCGGCTTTTTTGCATCTGGAATACAAGAGGAAACGTAGTTTGAACGAAACCGAACACGTGCAAGATGCGTGTTTGGTATACCCTATGAACTAAAATCGATCTGTTGCCAGTGGCCTGACCTATGAATTCGCTTGCCCACCTTAAATTGTTCTCGCTTTTCCTAACACTGTTTTCCTTTGTGGGTTGCGGGGGAGGTGGCTCCGGTAATGGAGAAGCTACACAGCCCATTGCCGTGGCTGGAACCATTGATATTGAGGCGGGCACACGGGTTGATGCAGATAATGCGGATGCACTCACTGGGAGAGCTCCCCTAACTACCATTCAAGAACTTCCTCCGGAGTTCGTGCTCGCTGGCTATGTCAGCGACACTGTTCAACCAAGGCCGTATCCTCTTCTGGAGTCACAGACTGATCTGTTCGAGTATTTTCCCGATGCTGATGATCGTTATGTGGCATCGTTGCAGGCGGGTTTGGAACTCACTCTCCAGAGCTTCACAACAAGGCTTGGAACAGCATCTGATTTGCTACTCACCGTAGAGGCTCCTGACGGTACTACTGTCGGGCAAGCTATTGCACCGGGTAACGGCGCAGCAGTCAGTGTAGCTATCGAAAGTCAGCAAGTGGGCGACTACGGAATAACTGTAACAGCTCTTGGCTCCTCGCCCATGCTGTATATCCTCTCCTCATCGAGAGCTGAAGCATCAAACATAACAAGCTATGACTGGTCAAAACACGAATTCGTAGAGAACGAAGCGATTATTTCTTTGTCTGGTCCTGGTGCGCAGAAGAACAGTCTCCCTCGCACTTCAATGACCGAGGCGGGCCTACAGATTGCTCCGGGAATCTGGAAAGTTCGCAGACCGGCCGGCTTTGCTGCGTTGAGTCACGTAAACGAAGCAGATCAGACGCTTGCCTGGATTCAAAGTCTGCGGGCTGCCCCCTCCATTCGGCATGCATCACCCAATTACAGGACTCGGGCCATGCTGACGCCGGTGGACGAGCCTTTCTATACAAGTGGAGTGCTGGCTCAGCAGTGGCATTACAGCCTGATCAACGGGCCGGTTGCGTGGCAACTGGCGCCCGGTGGTGGGAATGGTGTCAGCGTCGCTGTTTTGGATACTGGTTTGTTTCAGGACGGAGGTCAGTGGCATCCGGATCTTGCGAGCAATGTTATCGCTGGTTTTGATGCTGTGGACGGAGATGAGCTTCCAGCTGACCCAGGCAATTCGGTAGGTGGCAGTGTTTATCATGGTACCCATGTGTCAGGCACTGTGGCTGCTGCAGTTAATGGCAGCGGTGGCGCGGGCGTTGCTTTTGGATCGAGGCTGATGCCTGTGCGGGTTTTGGGTGAGGGCGGGACTGGAACGCTCAGTGACCTCCTTGAGGGGATGCAGTGGGTACTAGGGGATCAAAATAGGTCTTCAGCAGACATCGTTAATCTGAGCCTGGGGGGATTGCCTTGTGGTGACCCTGGCGTAGCTGTGACGCTGCAGCAGCTAATTGACGAAGGCGTAGGGAGAGGAATCTTGTATGTGGCTGCCGCAGGTAATTCCGCTACAAGCGAACCCTCCTGTCCCGCGGCACTCGAGAATGTATTCTCGGTCAGCGCTGTGGATGGTGCTGGAGTACCCGCATCGTATTCTAATTTTGGTAGTACGATTGATCTGGCAGCTCCAGGCGGAGACGCCAGCCGCGACGGGAATGGTGATGGAAGGGGTGACTTAGTCAGCAGCACAAGTGCGGCCATCGTCGATGGCCAGCTTCAGCCTGTCTACCGGGGATTACAAGGGACGTCTATGGCCGCTCCGCACTTCTCAGGTGTACTGGCACTTATGAAAGAAGCCAATGCAGCCCTTGATTCCTCTGCGGTTGAGGGATATTTGCGAAGTGGGGCATTAACCGAGCGGCCCTGCGAATCGGGCTGTGAACGAACCGACCAGTTGGGCTATGGTGTACTTGATGGTGGCAAGGCAGTTCAAGCGGTGCTTTCTGGAAATCCGCCGGAACTACTTACTTCCTCTCCGGCCATCGTAAATTTGTCCTCGGAATCCGGGCTTGCTGCAAACGATTCAATTGATTTGTCTCCGTTGGGCAATTACTCGGTAACAATAACCGATGTATCTGCTTCCCAGGACTGGTTTACTGCTTCGCTAACTTCTGCATCCTTACCATTGGAGATAGAGGCGAACCAGGTTGCTCAAGTAGAACTTGTTCTGGATCCGGACAAACTTGACCCTGGAGTTTCCTCTCGGGGTAATCTGGAAATCACATATGATTCGAGGACTGAAATTCAAGCACGATTGACAGTGCCCGTGATAGGTCAAAGGATCACTGATCAGCAAGCCCGAGACGCAGGTCGGCATTTCGTGTTGTTGGTTGAGCCTGAACCTGATCCCCAGACTGGCTTATATGTGACGGTCGGGCAGACTGTCGCCACTGTGAGCGATGGCCAATACACGTTCGAATTTGTTCCGGATGATGGTTTAGCCCCTTTGCTCCGGAACGAAGTGCCACCTGGGAGTTATGTCTTAGTGGCAGGGACGGATCTTGATAACGATGGCCTGATCTGCCACGCAGGAGAAGCCTGCGCCGAATACCCTGTTTCCGGTTTGCGCCAGGAAATTGAAGTGATTGAGGGCGGGTCTATTACCGGTATTCGCATGACCACTAGTTACTCAAGGCCCGCCTTATCCGTGGGTTCATCGGACCTGCTGCCGAGGCCAAATTTTAGGGGTTACCAACTACTACCAGAACAATCTGGTAGTCAATCAAATGCTAAAAGGGTTTTGCGGAATTGATGTTCTCGACGCACCTGCCTAAGGTCTGTTTAATTGTTTTGGGTGTTTTAGCGTCCGGGTGTTCTGTCAGTCAAACTGAGACTGAAACCGGTGCTCCCCTAGCGAGACAAATAACACAGTCAGCGCATTGCGGCTTAGTTGCTCCCGGATCCATACATATCGAGAGCCTGAAAGAGTTGCGACGTCTGGAAACGATGCCCATGAGAAATCTTTCATTAGAGTCAATGAAGGGAATTGATTATCAGCGTGAGCATATTGTGCTTGCTTCAATTGGCCAGAAGCCAACCGGCGGCTACAGTGTCACCCTTGACTTCTCTGAGATCCGTGGCGGAACCCTGGAGCTGAGGGTCAGAGTGGCTGAACCCGCCCCTGGCACCATCGTCACACAGGCGCTCACCACCCCCTGCGCGG
>DOPG01000247.1 GCA_003513555.1 Rhodopirellula sp.
CGTAGGTATTGGTTTTTTGTGAGGTAATTGAAGATCTGACCGCAAGTTCTAATGCTTGCCCAATCGTTCGGTTGGCTGCATTGGGGACGCCGTCCCAAAGATTACGGTCATCGACTGCACCGTAAGCCTCGGCAAGGCCGAGACATGCAAACCCGTGGTGGTACATCGATCCACCGCAGTAACCTGTGGTTTTGTCCTGCTGGGAGATGATGTAGCGAATCGCCCTTCGGATATTTCCGGAATACATCCCGAAATTCGGATCTTCCCCTGAAGCCATGAAGCACATCACGGCCATCCCGGCAACACCGGTACCTTGCTGTTGCGATTGCCAACTTCCATCACTTGCCTGAGTTCGACTCATGAATGCGAGTCCCCGGTCGTACATGTCTCGCACGTCACGAGGAACGGGATCTCCACTACGGATCTCTAACGCTTGTCCCTTGCTTTTAGGACAGACAGCGATCGACAACAGGCCAATGAATGCTAGCTGTGTGAGGAATTTGTACATTATCTTTTCTGCAGTTCTGCAAGCGCCATGAATTTTTTGACCACCAGCCATTCTTGTTCGCTGAAATACGGTTGGAGTTGACTCTCAACCTCCTTCAGTCTTGGGATGACCGCAAACAGCATGGGCTCGTTGTAATCCAGAGGCTCCATGGGATCCGTATTCTCCATGATCGTATTGATTACCGCCTCGCGCTGCTCAATAGTCAGGGGGAGTCGCGAGTCCAATGATGCGACGGTGGCACGAATTAAGTTCAGGTATAGCTTCTGCTTGCGTTTATGATTGAATGCCTGAGTTGTCTCGAAGTCCGTCGGTGTCAACATGGTGAGCTTTGCCTTGTGGTACAGCGAGCCTTCGCCGTGAAGGCCCTTCTGGTAGCGTTCCATTAATGGCAAGGCAGCACTTCGCATTTTAGGGAATTGTGCCGAAAAGACGTGTTGAGGAATGCTGCCAAATTTCCACTGACTTTTCAACTGTTCAAAAGCGGCAAAGAATCGCTGGATATCAACCTCGCCGGCTAGTAGCAGTTTTGCTTTCTGCTCGTGAGTCAGTTGAACAGATGATTCTGTCATAGCAGCTTTCGCGTTCAGCATTCGGTCAGCCTTTGCTCGTGCTGCTGTTGCGATCATATTGCGGAAACATAGGCGGTCGAAATTTTCAGCACTGTAGTTAATGACCCGAGCTGGTTGCGCGGCCACCTGGGCATCCGCGTTCGGCGCGAAGTGCATGCAAACGATCAGCATTCCGAGAAGCGTTCGAAGCTGACTTGCGAAGATGGATATCAAGGTTGGCATGGATGTAAGCGTTTAGCTCGGTTGCGAGCGTGGAAGGTAGTGGCTGCGGAAGAGGTTACATGGTTGAACTTCACAATTAGCTTTGTGTGAATGATCAGGTCACCTTTGTTTGTTTACTTGCGTTCAGCTTTTTCGGGCGGGGGGATATTCGGTTCCTCTTTCACCCCAGGGGCGAAAATGCTGGAAAGAAAGTCGTTTGAATTGAAATAGTTCACCCATGGTTGATTGTAGTTTGGGTGCTTTTGAGTTTTCCAAAGTATGAGCTGACGCTCCGTCAGTATGTCGCTCATGCTGTCAGGTGAAGGAATTGGAATCATGTGGCGATAGAATAGAGCAACTGGCAGAGTTGCTTCCCGCGTTGTCTCCAAAGCTGCGACTTTGGACGCGACGGAATCCATTTCAGTTGGGGATAGTAGCACTTGTGAGTCGATGAGGTTGGTGACAATTGATGAGACAGCAGCGACATTCGCCTCGTTTCTGGCTGTGATTTCTTTGCGGTACGCGTTCGCAATCTGAGGAGCGAATGTCTGGTCAGCAAGTGTTTGCAAGTGATCCGTTATGAGCTGTTCAGGACGAGGCCAAGTTTTTGGCTCTTTTGTCTTGCTGTATTCGAGATATAAGTCCTGCATCTCCTTGACGTGTTTTCTGGTTGCCTCGGTAATCGTTTCGTACTCAGACTTGCTTGGGTTGCAAACCTTTTTTAGGAAGAACAATTCACGACTTGCAAGCTCGCCCATTTTCGTGGCCAGGGGAACTGCGACCCGTCCACGCACTGCCCTGACTTGGGCGTTACAGTGCACGCAGGGGAAAAATACAAGCAGCCACAGGTTGATCGCGGTTGTGATGCGAAGGGCCTTCTGTGAATGGGCCTGCAATGATCGCGTGTGTGATGAAAGTGTCATGTATCGGATTCGGTTGATCTGTGAACAGATTAGTTAGAGCTGGTGTTGCAGGTAAGTCCGCTAACGAATCGTTTCGTTGAGAAGTGTCTGCACAGTTCAATCCTGCCGCTCTTGGAAACGTCGTTGTCAGTTGTGATCAAGGTTCCTGGTTTGCTTTCCATGCTTCCAGCCGATTGAAGTATTGGTCCAAGCCGGTTCGGAATTCTTCAGGGAGCGGTTTGCCAGCGGTCCCGGTGGTCTGGGTTGAGGATAGTTGCTCTCGGTTTTCTTTTTCGTTTACCCCCGAGCCGATCAAAGCCAAGGCAGGCGTTTCCGTGTCGCCGCTACCTCCGCCACCCGGATCTGCCCCGCCACCTCCACCTGCATTCGGGTTGAATCTCTTGGACTTTAGCAGTAATTCGATAACTTCAGTTTCGGCAGCAATGGCCGGTGGTCCGGTTTCGGGTTTGACAAGGATCTCGGTTGTCTCAGCCATCACTCCTGAGACTTGGCTCAGTAGTCCGATTTCTTTGTCAAATTCCGACTCAGCATCTGGTAGTTCCAAGATGCGGCTCACTACAGCATTCATGCGTTCATTGAAGCTATGTTGCGTTTGCGACAGGCGATTCGCCGTCATAACGTGTTCGGTATCGGTCACTGCGGGGCGGGCTTGTTCAGCGACTCGCGTTTGTTCACGTAGTTTGACTTCACCTTCCAGCAATTGGAGGACTTCTAGCACAATGGCTGGTGGAAGACTTCCCTTTGGCTTTCCACCAGGGCTGGCGCCCCCTTTGGTGACTTCAACTAGATCTTCTGCCCACCGGTCAAAGTTGTCACTCCAGTATTCAGCTTGTGAGATCGCGAGGCCATTTTCCCTCCGTAAATCATCGGCCAAGAGGCGGAGTTCTGCGGTAACGTCCTGCTCGCGCATGTCATCAAGTACACGCTGGAATAACATGAACCTGCTGCGTTCGAAATAAGCCGCCATGTCATCCATGATGTGGGATGCTTCGCTGCTACTGTTGAACTCCACTTCTGCGAGCTGGGTGAATGTTTGTGCGTGGATTTCCTTTTCACGTTCGGAGACGCCAAATGAATTCGGGGCGATATTTGAGAGAGTGCCGGCCACTGCTTGTTGTTTTCGTGAGGCGGCTTTGAGGCGTTTGACGAGGGTGCTACCTTCAAGATTTGCCAGGATGTTATTCAATTCGTCGGCGACTTTATCGAATTCCGCCAGCAGGTCCTTCTGCTCGCTCACCGCCGTTTCCATGGGAGGCTGTTCGTCAGAAGGCGGCGAGTCACTCTTTGCGTTCCCAGCAAGTTTCGTATCTGGTAAGCCAAAGCGTCCTTGAGTCGGTTTTCCAGGCGACGTATCTTCGGGGTTTGCTTTACTTAGGTCATGCTGGGTCGATTCAACATCGTTGATGCTTGGTGTGGGAGTTGGCCCATCTGTTTCTGGGTCTTGTTCCTCACCCGGTTTGGATTGTCCAGATTGCGTTAGGCGGTTTTTGCCAACTTGCTTTCCTTGTTTGCCGTCTGATTTTGGCGGCGATTGGCTAGGCTGTTGGGCTGCTTTGTCCAGCAAATCCGCAACGGACGGCATGCGGTTGCCAGAGATGTCCTTGAGTATCTGCATCATTTCCGCCCATTGGTCGAGATTCTCGACCGCGATTTCTTTGTTCCTCATTGCCTCTTTGAGCAGGCCCTCGCCATTTTGCACAAGGCTCTTGAGGCGCCGCCCGTTATTGCGTTCTCTATCCGCTTGATCGGACAATTTTTCTACATTGGATTCGGAGGATAGCTCATCTGTTGATAATTCTCTTAGTTCCTTGTTGGTTTCGTGTAACTGCATTTCGCGATCGCGAACGTCCAGTGACATGCGATGCCACCGAGCCAGTTGGGTAGTGATCCAAATAGCGTGTTGCTCGGCATCGAGGACGTCGAAGACTGAGGTAGGGGAATAGATTCTTTCGCGACCGGGGAGGTAGTCCTCGACAAAAACGCGTACAGCGAGTGGTTGCGGTTTGATTTCATGGGTGGCAGCGGAGAATACACCTGCCAATTCGAGAAACTCAGTGTTTTGGTCGCCTGCTCCAAGAATGGACTCGCCTGATGCAATGTCGGGAAGTGAATCGTCCAAACCTTGCCACTCGATCCCCACGCGTTTGACGCCGAAATCATCGCGGGCACGAATGGTAAACGAGAGAACTTCGGAGTCCAGAATAACTTTACGTCTCGGGAGGTTGTCGCATATTAGTGTCGGGACTCCGTCGTCGGTTGCTTCGATTGAAAGTTGGAACGGTTTGCTCCCTGACAGCCCATCCTGATCTGACCACTGAAATTCGACTTGGTCATTTTGGCTGACTAGCAGAGGCTCAGTTGCAAATGACGCATCGACGGTGTGCACCGCCTCGCCATTAACGCTTGCAGTGGCAAGGCCACGCGAGGCATGGGCCAAAAAAGTGGTCTCACTACCTTTGACAACGGAGAACGAGGCACCACGTATTTCTTTCGTAATGGCATCGGTGCGGCCCAAGTACGACGGCAACTTCACGTTCGCCTTAATCGAATTCAATTCAGGACGCAGTTTAGGTTCAATCGAGACCCAACCTTTGAAATCTCCCACTTTAACGACTAGATTTGCAGGTTGTATCTGGCCAGGCAAGGAAAACTGATAGCTCGTTGAATTCAGATCAGCCCTCCGCGGTTGCTGGCGATCCATGGTAACGCTGGCCGTGCTCGGTAGCCATTCGGTGTCAGATCGAAGGGAAACGGATAGTTCGAACGGTTCACCATGTGGGACGACTAGATGGTCCGGCAAATTCTGTACACCTGCGAACGTATAACGCGGAGTGGAGACCCAAGGCATTAGAAAACGAGCCCACGCATTCTTGCTTGCCGTAGCCGTAAATACCAGTAACGCGATGGCCGCAATGGCCAGTAGTCCAGCGGCGAGCGAACGCTGGCGGTGACGGGGGTTGGGGATTGCCTCGGTTAAATCTTGGTGTTGGACAGATGCCGCTACCTGCTGAATTGCTGCCTTGACTAGTTCCGGAGATCGTGACTGTTCCGAGCTATCCTCGGACAGTTCGATCACACCGAGTAGCTGGTCACCAGCAGACGGTTGGGTCTCTGATAGCAGTCGAGCTAGTTGGTCCAGGCGTCGGCGTTTAAAGATCCAGCGATTGATTGCGAGCGGAATCAATCCGCAGGTCACAGCCGATCCGCACAGGATGAGACCGCGAATTAGTGCAGATGTATCGAACAAACGATCCAGCAAATAGGTCAAGAGAAAACCAAGTAAGACACCAATGGTGGCAGCAGCAAAAGCTTCCCACATTTTCAGCGTCCAAACCCGACGGCGAAACGCAAGCAGTTTTTCCCTGAGTGAATCGGGAATTTCGAGAATGCTGTCCCGGTTAACTTGCATGCCGGATGTCCTTGGTGGGGTTTGTAGGCTGGTTAAGCAAGGTCATGGGTTGAATTAGTCTGCGGCGGATACGGTAGCGTCACTTTGAACTCACGCCATGAGCTTGCGGCAGACCATTGGTTCGTGTGGATTGCTAGGGCGTTGAATGTCGGTGCTGACTTGGATCCTCGCTTGGAGCGTCGTGGCGATCACGCGTCAACGCATGCATGCGGCATTCGGGCCGCAACCACAGAAGCCCCACCGTTTCTCCACAGTGATGCCAACACAAGTGATGCCAACACAAATAGCTCCAGACAGAACGGCTCGCTGGCACCAAATAGGTTACCGTGAATCGGCTTTTTGGACAAATTCAAACGACCCGTTTCTCCGTAATCAGGGTGTTAAATTACCAGAATCAGGGTTTCCAATCGCTGGGGTTGTCTCGAGGCGTGGGTGAGTCGTGGTTGTTGAACCGGTTGGTTGATCCGGAAGTGGTTGGAATTGCTTCGATTTTGGAACCGGCGGACCTTGTTTTCAAAAGACCCGGACCTTATTTTCAAAAGATGCAGAGGGGCCCGACGCGTGAGGGCACGGGACTTTGTGCAGGCAATCGCATTGCACACGTTTCAATAGAGTACGCACCTAATTTGGATTTGGTTAGCGGACAGCCGTCGCCGCCCAGCTTCTGGGCGGAGCCCTCAGGGCGTCGCTGTTGTCGGAAGACCTTCTTACATTTGCTTGAGCCGTATATCCTTTCAATAGGGGAACGCTAAACGAAGTTGAGGTCAGGTTTGTCAGACTTGTGTTTTCTAGTTCTGTCGGTGCACGGCGGCGCGTTTGAACTGGGCTGGACGAGACAGAGACCGCTCGCGGACTGCGGTTGGTGAGATTCGGGGGGCCTGGTGAAATTCTGTGGATCATAGCGTGTAGTACTCCGGAGAGTTGGCCACGCCGATGAACTGTCTACAGTTCGAGCAAAGTTTGTGGCAGACGCTTGGGACGCCCGGATTTGTCAACGCAGGCAATGATCGATTCGGCCTCCACGATTAACTCTTCGGCTCGGTGAATCTTGTAGTGATGGGTGAGTCGCACTTTACGGACTGCCATCAGGTGGGTGGTTAGTACGAGAGTGTCGTCAAATTGAGCCGCGGAGTGATATCTTACCTTCAATTCACTTACCACCAGCATCAGGCCCGTGTCCTCAAGTTCCCGGTAACTAGTGCCCATGGCTCGCAGCATCTCTACTCGACCACGCTCGAAATAATTCACGTAGTTACCGTGATGTACGCGCCGCTGACCATCTGTTTCGTGATAATTCACTCGTAGTATTAGTTGGTGACTGGCGATGGGAGAGGGCAAGGTTGTTGACATGTGTCTTCAGTGCAGGCGCGGTATCGAGTTTTCGTAATGAGTTTAACGGATGCATTGGTTGAACAGGATCCGATGTCAGTACAGTTTTTTACGTCTAGCTTGGTTTGCACGCGTTTCATTCAGAATTTTCGGAATGCTCGGCCCATTAAACCGGAGGGTTGGGAATCGCCCTGTCGGTCGCGTAAAAATACTGACCGTGGGGGCACGATCAACCGATGGTCCAAGATGACACTTGGGAAGCCGAACTGGCGATTCGCCCTGGGATGGTCAACATGCAATAGATAAGACCAGCGAACCCTAGGAACGGTTCAGGTTTCCAAGTAGTACAGGATGAGTCAGAGATGAACATTGGGGACGAATCAGGAACTGCATTTCAAACAATGCGCGGGCGAAATTTTCCAGCAATCAGGCAGTTCACCATTTTCCTCGAGAATCGTGTGGGTCAATTGTTGGAGGTGGTCAGGCGTTTTGAGGGCACTGGAATACGGATCTGTGCGCTATCCATTAGCGATGCAGCAGAATGTGCGTTTGTGCGATTCTTGGTGAGCGATGCCGATCGTGGGCGAGATATTCTTGAACGCAGTGGGTTAGCGATGATTGAAACTGACCTCGTTGGGGTGCAGTTGCCAGATGGCCCGCAACCGCTGCTGCGTGTTTGTACGGCTCTTTTGCAAGCTGAACTAAACATAATTCAGGCTTATCCGCTGATTGTGCGACCTAATGGCGCGCCCGCGGTTGCCATCATGGTTGAAAATATTGAAATGGCGATGGCCACGCTGAACGAGAAAGGTTTTACCTTGATTACCGAAGGCGATTTGCAAGACGACTCCGGGCTTCAATCCTAGTACCTGCAGGTCGGAGTTCCGTTACCTGCAGGTCTGAGTTCCCGAAACGGAAGCTCGTTAGGCAACCCGACGACTGTAGACCAACCATTCCGCCGCGATCAGACCTAACATTGCGATTAAGGCCCATCGCCAGAATTCCTGACGTTGTTCGACCGTCATGTCTCCTGAGGTGACGGACTCATAGCCGATGTCGATCTCTTTCACGGTTGCGATCTCGCTTTCTTGCGGATCAAACAGGTTAATTGCAAACAGGTCTGCTAGTTTCGATCCATCCTCGACTCGGTAATTGCCGGGAATTTCTGTTTCGATTACCTCTAAAGATCCACCTGGGCCTGCGGTCACATCAACAGAGGCCCCACCGATGCGGCTTACATTTGGGGAAGTGATCGCATTTTCCAGTCTTACGCGGACGGTTTCGCCTGGCCGGTAACTGGGGGCGCCTGTCGCATCAGCTGCACCTGCTAAATAGCGTAGCACGTTCAGTAAAAACACGGGCCATGAACGCTCCGCGTACCAGTTTGTGTTCGTGACAGGTGCCCCCTCTTCGTCACGGGAAATAATCTCAAAACCGAGGACCATATCCTGAAATCCGTCGCGTGGGGCGATAGCCAGGATCGCGCCGACGTCGGCTCCCACCAGGTCGACAGTTCCTGGTGGCCCATCGACTCCCCGGCCACTGAAAATCAGAAGTGAAAACAATTCGAGGTACCGCATCAAGGGATGGCTACGTTCAATGTCGATTAGGGCAACCGAGGATTCAGGACTGGCCCAGCGCCAGTTCATGTCGGGACCGTCGGTTGCATTAGGATCTGCTGCAAGCTGGGGGGCAGCGTCGCTCGTTGAAGAGACAGCGGGCGGCCCAGCCTCGGTGGGTGGCCCGCTAGCGGCTTGCGTCTTAGCCTGCTCTAAACTGGGTACCGCTGTGTCGTTTGAAATGGCTTGGAGTGGATTTGCTGCGTTACTGTTTCCGGCGCTCTTCAAGGACGTCGGGGGTGGGAGAGCCCCAATAAAAAAGGTGTTGGTTGCTGGCATCTCCGCTGGTGAGCAGGTGTCGTAGATGATCAAGTCATCCGTGCCATTAGCGGCTCTTTTCTTATAGTCTTCTGTCTGAAGGTAGGACGGCGCGAAAAAACTGGCATTGCAGATCTTCGCGGTCTTTTCAGTTTGCAGACCCACTTTAAGCGGTGTGTTACCGGGAGTGATCACGAGGATGGAAACATTTCTAAGTGGACTCAGACCAGTGTATGCGATATTGTCGATTTCAAGATCGTCCTCGTGGTCGAGAGCTAAATTCAAAGTGGCCGCGTCTTCCGTTTCGATTTCAAAACTAAGACCGGTCTGTTCGCCGGCATCGAGTTGCACCGCTTCCGCGTCAAGCAATTGGCCATTCATGCTTAGCGTAGCAGTGGTGGAAACCGATGAGTTGCCAAAGTTCTCAATGGTGGCGAAGGCCTGGACTTCGGTGGGGCGTTCTGCGTTTCTTTCAGTTGAAAACGCGGTGATCGCGAGATTCTCAACATCGCTGGTGCCCATGGCGATGTACTCAGCTCTTAAGTTACCCAGGTTGAATTCGGTTACCGTTTGAAATCGGCCGTCACTGTAAATCAACAAGTCGGCGGGTTTCGCGTCAGCGACTTGCACATCGTTGACGTCAGCTATCTCGCTGGAACGTCGTGGATTGGCGAGTCCATCAGCGGCTTTGAGTGCGCCGAGAATGTCTGTGCTGTGATTCGTAATCGTCACACGATTCAAAGAATCCCGTAATCGGGCGCGGTCGGTGGTGAAAGCCTGCACGGTTTCGGAGCGATCATTGAACGAGATGATCATGGCTGAGTCACTGTCTGCCATCGCTTCAATTTTGTCCAAGATAAGAAGCTTGGCTTTTTCAAAACGGCTTAACGTTTCATTGCGATCAACGGTTTGCATGCTCGCGGAATTGTCAATCAAAAAAACGGTTCTGTCCTGCCCAGTCGATTCTCCACGGTAACCCGGACGCAGTAAGGCAATTAAAGCGATCAGCACTGCCAGTAATTGAAGTAGAAGCAACAGGCTGCGTCGTAGTCGTTGTAGCAGGCTGTTGACATGAAGGTCCTCAATGGTTTTGGACCACAGATAGGTGCTCGGCACCTCAACCGGCTCTCGTTTCAGTTTCAGGAAATACAGGACAATGATGCCAACGGGGACGAGGGCCAGCAACAAAAACGCCCAAAGGTTTGTCAGAGCAGGAACAAAACTCATCGTACAACACCTCGTTCGCGGAGATATTTTGTCACGATCAGTTCGACCGGTGTTTCCGTACGAACAGGCAGGTAGGCTATCGAACGCTTAGCACAAAACTGTTTGATTGAGCCAATGAAGGACTTGACTGTTTCCTGGTACTTCTGCAACGCGTAATTGTTGAGGGTGATTTCGGCAGAGTCTCCGTCCTCGACGTCAATCAGGCGGCGGTCACCGCGAATCGGCGGATCAATTTCTTCGGGTGAAAGAACGTGCATGACAAACACATCCATTCGTCGGCCGATCAGCATGCGTAAAGCAGATTCGTACCCCTCTTTATCCATTAGGTCCGAAATGAGTACAGCAACACCTGTACCAGAGTTTCGGAGCGAAAAATCTTTCACGCCTTCGAACAGAGAGACATTTTCGCCGCTGTCAACGCTTTCTAAATAGTTCAACATTTTCCACAAACTTGCCCGCCCTCTCAGTGCCGGTGCCTGGCGTCCCATCGGCCCCAAGGCTTGAACGCTCACGCGGTCCGCACGGCAGAGCCCGACGTAACCCAATGCAGCCGCCAATTGTTTGGCTACATGCAATTTTGTCGGTGTACCAAAATTCATCGATTCACTTGCGTCAATCAGTGCGTAAAAGTGAAGGTCCTCTTCTTCTTGAAACAGCTTGAGGAATAACTGGTCTAAGCGGGCGTACAAGTTCCAGTCGATCAAACGGAGGTCATCACCTGCCACATAGTTCCTAAAGTCGTGGAATTCAACACTTTGCCCCTTTCGTTTGCTTTTTCGTTCTCCCTTCATGCGACCACGGAACACCTTTCGTGAAACAAGCTCCATGCGTTCGAGCCTGCCGAGAAGGCTAGGCGATAACAGCTGGGTGTCGTTGTGTGTGCTCATCCTGGCCTGGCTTTCGTCCGAAATGGGGCGGCTAATCTGCGGAGGCAGGGTTCCGCTGCCGGTCGGGTCAAGTGGTTGGCTTTTAATGCAGTTGAGTGGCTGTTACTTCCAGAGCAGGGGAAGACGCTCATCGTGTTCGTCTAGTTTGCCTGCTGCGCGGACTCCTGAGCCCTTTCGCTTCTGTAGACTATCTCCCAAGTCGCCGCGGGCCGTTTCCGCGGCGGCCATCAATTGCTTGACAACTTTTGGGTGTTGCGCAATCACGTTGGTTGTTTCTGAGACATCGGCATCCAAGTCATACAGGCTCAGTGTCGCCTTGGCCTGTTTGTACCCAATAGGAAGCCCGCCGGTACCACCTGGGTGTCCGTTGAGTGTTCGGTATGAATGCGGAAAGACAAGTTTGTATTGTTCGTTGCGAACGGCTTGGAGCTGGCCACCGCCGTAGTAGCAGTAAAATGCTTCGTGCGGGGATTTTGCGTCGGGACTGCCGATCATCAGTGGCAGAATGTTCTTGCCGTCGATTTTATGAGGTGGGAGTGGCGCGCCGATCAATTCGGCAACGGTTGGTAACAGGTCAATGGTGCTGCACAGCTGCTTGCACTCCGTTCCCGCTGGAATTTTACCCTTCCACCACATGATCGTCGGTTCGCGATAACCGCCTTCAAACATTGTGCCCTTGCCTTCACGTAGGGGAGCGGCACGGCCCGAATGGGTTCCGTAGCTGAGCCACGGACCATTATCGCTGGTGAAAACCACTAGCGTGTTACGCTCCGCTCCAATGTCCTCGACAGCATCGAGAATTTGGCCCACTGACCAGTCAACCTCCATGACGACATCACCGAAAATACCAGCACCACTTTTGCCTTGGAATTCTTCAGATGCATACAACGGTACGTGAACCATTGGGTGAGGAAGGTACAGAAAAAATGGGTTTTCGGTGTTGCGTTTGATGAAGTTCACTGCTCGCTCAGTAAACTGCTTGGTCATCTGCTGCTGATCAGATGGCTGGATGTTCTCGTTTGTAATTTGGTAGCCAGTCGGACCTGATGTTTCGATCATCGGCAAGGCTGCCCAAGGGATCGACGCCTTCGGGTCCTTTGCTCGTTTGGCTAACGCTGCTGGGTGTAGGGGCCACATGTCGTTGCTGTAAGGAATACCGTAGTACTCATCAAAGCCATGTTGGTTCGGCAGGAACTTTGGGTGGTGACCGAGGTGCCACTTACCATAGACCGCAGTTGCATAGCCGCGCGACCGACACAATTCTGCCAACGTGGTCTCAGTGGAGTTCAAACCGATGTTGGATTTCGGTCCCAAGGCACCCCGAATTCCGATCCTCGTG